>JAZJZQ010000202.1:0-4691 GCA_040389625.1 Pseudomonadota bacterium
GCTTCTTCTGGAGCGAGGACGAGATCAACGCCCGCCTGACCCGCATCATGCAGGAAGCGTTCAACGCGGTATGGAACGTGGCGCAGGAGAAGAAGGTCACGCTGCGCACGGCCACCTTCATCCTGGCCTGCACCCGCGTGCTGCAGGCGCGCGAAGTACGCGGCTTGTACCCATAATACGGGCTCAGGCCCGATAAGTAAGTGCCTGCACAAGCGACGCTTGTGCAGGTTTTTTTGCATTCACGGAGACAGACAAGGAGCTAGCATGAGCACGATGGAACAAAAGGCGCTGGCCTATCACAAGGCCGGCGGCGCCGGCAAGATCGCCATCGAAGTGACCAAGAGCGTGAGCACCCAGGAAGACCTGGCGCTGGCCTATTCGCCAGGCGTGGCCGCGCCCTGCGTGGAAATCGAACGCGATCCGGCCAAGGCCTACGAATACACGGCCAAGGGCAACCTGGTGGGCGTGATCACCAACGGCAGCGCCGTGCTCGGACTGGGCAACATCGGCGCCCTGGCCGGCAAGCCCGTGATGGAGGGCAAGGTGGTGCTGTTCAAGAAGTTCGCCGGCATCGACGCCTTCGACATCGAGATCGACGAGAGCGATCCGGACAAGCTGGTCGAGATCATCGCCGCGCTCCACCCCACCTTTGGCGGCATCAACCTGGAAGACATCAAGGCGCCCGAATGCTTCTACATCGAGCGCAAGCTGCGCGAGCGGCTGGCCATTCCCGTGTTCCATGACGACCAGCATGGCACGGCCATCGTGGTCGGCGCCGGCATGCTCAACGCGCTGGCCCTGACCGGGCGCGATATCGCCAGCGCCAAGGTGGTGTGCTCGGGCGCCGGCGCGGCGGCCATGGCCTGCCTGGAACTGCTGGTGGACCTGGGCGCCCGGCGCGAGAACATCTTCGTCTGCGACAGCAAGGGCGTGCTGACCACGGCGCGCGCGCTGGACGGCGAAAAGGCCCAGTGGGCGCAGGACACCACGGCGCGCACGCTGTCGGACGTGATGGCAGGGGCCGACGTGTTCCTGGGCGTGTCCGGCCCCGGCGTGCTGTCGCCGCTGGACGTGGAAAAGATGGGCAAGTCGCCCATCGTGTTCACGCTGGCCAATCCGGAACCGGAGCTGCGGCCCGAACTGGTGCGCGAAGTGGCGCCGGACGCCATCATCGCCACCGGCCGCTCGGACTATCCGAACCAGATCAACAACGCGCTGTGCTTCCCCTACCTGTTCCGCGCGGCGCTCGACTGCGGCGCCTCGACCATCAACCAGGACATGAAGCGCGCCTGCGTGATGGCGCTGGCCGAGATGGCCCGCAACGACGCCCGCTTCGGCCACGATTATGTGGTGCCGGGCCTGCTCGATCCGCGCCTGCTGAGCGGCGTCACGCCCAAGATCGCGGCGGCCGCCATGCGCAGCGGCGTGGCCCGCAAGCGGCTCGACGAATCGGAATACGCAGCCGACCTGGAAGAGCTGGGCGCCTCGCTACTGTAACGGCGGGGCTCAGTGGCGGGTGACGATGGCCGTTTCCAGGTGGGTTTCGTCGCCGATCAGCAGCACCGCGTGGTCGGCGAACAGCATCTGGCGCACGATGGGCGCCTGCCCCAAGGCCGGCGCACCCGTGTCGCGCGCGCGCAGCACGTTCAAGGTGGCCGACGACAGGGGCGCCGCGCCGTAGCTGTAATCGGCCAGCAGCACCAGGTCGCCCAGCGGATCGCTGTCCTTGAGCCGCCCCGTGACCACGTCGGCGATCAGCAACGAGCCGTTGGCGGCCGTGCGGGCATCGAAGTTGACGCGGTCGCGGCGGGGGTAATTCCATTTGTCCGACAGCGATTCCTGCGTCAAGTCCGCGCGCCCGGCCTCGAGCACCGGATAGCCACTGTCATTCAATGCCACGCCCAGCAGCTTGCTGCTCAGGCCCACTTTCAAATTCCACAGCATCCCCACCTTGCCCGTGCTGGCCATGGTCACCGGCAGCAGGTCCGGCACGCCGCCGCCGGTGCCGGCCACCGAATGCACCAGCGGCCGGCCCGTGCCATAGGGCCAATAGGCTTGCATGGGCGTGCCGCTGTCTAGCCACGTCACCAGCACGGCGCCGCCCGAGGCGACGATACGCGGCTGTATGGGCTTGGTGGACATGGTCAGTTTGAACGGCGGCGTCTGCTCCTTGCCGTTGATATCGAGCTTGACGAGCATCAGGCTGTAGATCGCCCCCTTTTCACTGTTGGGGATGGGCCGCTCGACCAGCGTGGTGGCGTACCAGAAGCCGCCGCCATCGACGGCCGCCGCGCTGGCCACCACGGTGGGCAGGGGCGACTCGAACGGCTGCACCGTGTACAGGTCGATGCCGGCGGCCGCGCCGGCCATGGCCCCCTGGCTGTCGAGGCGGAACAGCTTGGAGCCGGCGCCCGTCTGCACCATGGCGACGCCGTCGGCCATGGGCAGCAGCGTCCATTCGCCCAGATAGTCCTTGGCCAGGGTGTTGCCGTAATCGTGGCTGGCCACGAACTTGCCTTGCGCGTCCAGCAGCGACACGCGGGTGCCGGGGTGGATCAGGTTGTTGTCGACCTGGATGGTGGCGGCCGAATCGGAGCGCAGCATGATATGGTCGCCCACCACGGTCGCTTCGCGCATGCGGCTCAACGGCACGCCGGCCGTCTGGCCCGGATCGGGCGACACCGCCCGCACTTCCTGCCGCAAGCCCACGGTGATGACCACGGTGGCCTTGTCGCCGCCCGTATCGACCACCGTGCCGCCGGCCACGCTGGCGCTGCTGCCGCCGCCCCCGCCACCACCGCAGCCGGCCAGGGCCAGCGCGGCCAGTAAGGCGGCGAATGTGATCTTGAAGCGGTGGCGCATACGAATTCCCGGCATTCTGTGATGAAGGAATGAGTATAGAGGATGACAACTTGCGCCAGCCGGCGGCGACATGGCCTCAGGAGCCATCGCCGTGACCCGGCAGTCCACGCAGGGCCGGGGCCGGGCATTGGGCCGCCTCAGGTGGCGCGCGCGCCCGTGCGGGCCACCACCAGCCGCATGGCGCCGCCCAGGTGCCAGCCGTCGCCGCGCCCGCCCAGATAATGGGTGCGCAGCGCGTCGGCCGCATAGTCGGTGACGGCGCCGAAGCCCAGCGCACGCAACTCGCTTTGCAGCACCTCGGGCGCGAACAGCGACTTCCATGGCTCGCCGGCTGCCGCGAACCTGGCGGCGAAATAAGCCATGCCCATGCGGTCGAACAGGTCGAGCCGTTCCGGCACCACGCCGTAGTCGAACACGATGGCGCTGCCGGCCGGCAGCCCCGCCACCACCCGCAGCGTGTCGAACACGGCGTCGTCGCTCAGGTACAGGGTCACGCCCAGCCAGGACAGGAACACGGGCAGGTCGAGGCGGCAGCCGGCGGCGGCCAGCGCCGTGTCCAGCGTGTCGCGCTCGAAGTCGAACGGTACGAAGGTCAGCGACGGCGGCGCGGCGATGCCGGCGTCGCGCAACTGGGCGCGCTTCCACTCCTGGGTGGCCGGATGGTCCACCTCGAACACGCGCAGCGGCGCGCCGGCGGAACGGTAGGCAAAGGTATCGAGGCCGGCGCCCAGCACCACGTATTGGGCCACGCCGCACGCCATGGCGCAGGCCAGCTCCTCCTCGGCCAGGCGGCTGCGCACGGCTGTGGCGCCGCGCAGCTGGCGTGCCGGCCCGCTGGCATAGCGGTCCAGGTGGGCGCGCAGCTGCTGCTCCAGTTCCGGCCCCAGGATGGGCAGGGCCAGCGGATCGGCAAACACGGGAGGATGGTCGAGCAGCTGGTGGGCCGCGCGCAGCGTGGCCACCAGCAAGGCGGAACGGCTAGGCAGGCCCAGCCGCAGGATGCTGTCGGTGCTTGCCAGCGATGCGAGTATGCGCTCCATGCCGCCCCACTTCCCGTGCACGATAAGAGACCATTCTAGCGCGGAAGGCAGGCCACGGGAATGGCAGCTTGCCATCGCGCCCGCCCCATCAGCGGCGGATGACGGCGCCGCCCTTCATCACGAACGACACCCGGGTCAGCTCGGCCACGTCGGCCAGCGGGTCGCCGCGCACGGCGATGATGTCGGCGAACTTGCCGGCCGCGATGGCGCCCACCCTGTCCTGCCAGCCCAGCAGGTCGGCCGCCTGCACCGTGGCCGACTGGATGGCCTGCATGGCCGTCATCCCGTACTGCACCATGTAGGCGAACTGGCGCGCATTGTCGCCGTGCGGGTAGACCCCGGCGTCGGTGCCGAAGGCCATCTTGTCGCCGGCCTTCCACGCCTTGCGGAAGTTGTCGCGCTGCTGCTGGCCCAGCGCCTTCTCCTTCTCGATCGACTCCGGCAGCATGCCGGCCTTGGCGCCTTCCTGCAGGATGAAGTCGTCGTCGTAGATGTCCATCACCAGGTAGGTGCCCTTCTCGCGCGCCAGGCGCATGCCCTGCTCGTCGATCAGGCTGGCGTGTTCGACCGAATCGACGCCGGCCGTGATGGCGGCGCGGATGCTGCTGGCGCCATGCGCGTGGGCCGCCACCTTGCGCCCCAGCTTGTGGGCCTCGTCGACGATGGCGGCCATTTCCTCCAGCGTGTACTGCTGGGCGCCCGGCTCGTCGCCCTTGGACAGCACGCCGCCCGAGGCGCAGATCTTGATCACGTCGGCGCCGTACTTGGCCATCTCGCGCACCTTGGCGC
>JAZJZQ010000203.1:0-1862 GCA_040389625.1 Pseudomonadota bacterium
GACGAGATGTTCGTGTTCGACAACCTGATCGACATCGACGACCGCGGCATCCAGCTGTTGCTGCGCGAAGTGCAGTCGGAAATGCTGATCATCGCCCTCAAGGGCGCTTCGCAGGAACTGCGCGACAAGATCTTCAAGAACATGTCGGCCCGTGCCGGCGAGATGATGCGCGAAGACCTGGAATCGAAGGGCCCCGTGCGCCTGTCCGAAGTGGAAACCCAGCAAAAGCAGATCCTGCAGATCGTGCGGCGCCTGGCCGACGAAGGCCAGATCGTGCTGGGCGGCAAAGGTGAGGATTCCTTCGTCTGATGGCAACCATACCGAAAGAACAGCAGACCGCGTTCCAGCGCTGGGAGATGACCTCGTTCGGCGACGACCGTCCCAGCACGCAGGCCGCGCGCGACGCCGAGCAGCATGCGCTGGAAGCGCGGCGCGCGCAGGAACTGCTCGAGCAGCGCCTGCTGGACATCCACCAGGAACAGCAACAGCAGCTGGCCGAGGTCGGCCCGCCCCTGCCGCCGCCACCCGAATTCCCTACCGAAGAGGAAGTGGCCGCCATCCGCGAGCAAGCCCGGCTGGAAGGCTACGAGCAAGGCCACGCGGCCGGCCACGCCGACGCGCTGGCGCTGGGCAAGATTGCCTCGGCCGAGGAACTGGAACATTTGCGGGCCTTGACGGCCTCGTTCGGCACGGCTGTGCAACAAGCCGACCAGCTGATCGCCAACGACGTGCTGGAACTGGCCCTGCAGCTGGCCAAGGGCATGCTCAAGACGGCGCTGCACGTGAAGCCGGAACTGGTGCTGCCCATCGTACGCGAAGCGATCGAATACCTGCCCGTGCTGCAACAGCCGGCCCTGCTGGTGCTGCACCCGGACGACGCGTCCGTGGTGCGCGAAGGCATAGGCGAGGAGCTCGACAAGGGCGGCTGGCGCGTGATCGAGGACGCCAGCGTGGGCCGCGGCGGCTGCAAGGTCGACACGGCCAGCAACCAGATCGACGCCCAGGCCGCCTCGCGCTGGCAGCGCCTGACCCATGCGCTGGGCAAGGACGTGGACTGGCTGGCCTGACATGGACACCCCCGTCAATCCCCACGCCGCCCGCTGGCAAGCCTACCTGCACGACTGCGGCGCGCTGGCCGGCTTCGTGGAACCGATGCAGGTATCGGGCCGGGTCACCCGCGTGGCCGGCCTCGTGATGGAAGCGGTCGGCCTGCGCCTGGCCGTGGGCGCCGCCTGCACCGTGCCCCTGCCCAGCGGCGGCAAGGTGGAGGCGGAAGTGGTCGGCTTCGAAGGCGAGCGCCTGTTCCTGATGCCGCAAAGCGACGTGGAAGGCATCGTGCCGGGCACCCGCGTGTTCCCGGTCGAACCGGCCATTCCCCGTCCCGGCAGCGTGGCCCATCCGCGCCGCCGTCCCAGCGACCGGGCCCGCCACCTGCCCGTGGGGCCGGAACTGCTGGGCCGGGTGCTGGACGGCGCCGGCCGCCCGCTCGACCAACTCGGCCCCCTGCACGCCCGCGACAGCGCCCCCATCAACGTGCGTCCCGCCAACCCGCTGGGGCGCGCCCCCATCGTCGAAACGCTGGACGTGGGCGTGCGCGCCATCAACGCCATGCTGACCGTGGGCCGGGGCCAGCGCATGGGCCTGTTCGCCGGTTCCGGCGTGGGCAAGTCGGTGCTGCTGGGCATGATGGCGCGCTACACGGAGGCCGACGTGATCGTGGTCGGCCTGATCGGCGAACGGGGCCGGGAGGTCAAGGAATTCATCGAGCAGATCCTGGGCGAGGAAGGCCTGGCCCGCTCCGTCGTCGTGGCGGCCCCGGCCGACACGCCGCCCCTGATGCGGCTGCAGGGCGCCGCCTATGC
>JAZJZQ010000204.1:0-462 GCA_040389625.1 Pseudomonadota bacterium
GCGGGAATCTATACTGAGCTGGACGGCGTGCGACCTATGGGTTCCCGCTTTCGCGGGAACGACGGGGGTTACGGACGGTGCTTCAACTGCTTGTGCGCGTCCAGCAGCATCTTCTCGGTGGTTTCCCAGTCGATGCAGCCGTCGGTGACCGAGCAGCCGTACTTCAGCTGGCTCAGGTCCGCCGGGATCTTCTGGTTGCCGCCGACGATGTTGGACTCGATCATCACGCCCACCAGCGACTGGTTGCCCTGCGCGATCTGGTGGATGACGTCGGCCATCACCAGCGGTTGCAGTTCCGGCTTCTTGTAGCTGTTGGCGTGCGAGCAGTCGACCACCAGGTTGGCCGGCAGCTTGGCCTTGGCCAGCGCCTGTTCGGCGATCGCGATCGACACCGAATCGTAGTTCGGACGGCCGTCGCCGCCGCGCAGCACCACGTGGCCGTAGGCGTTGCCGCGCGTGCGC
>JAZJZQ010000204.1:472-8146 GCA_040389625.1 Pseudomonadota bacterium
CTTGAAGCCGACCGGGGTCGACAGGCCGGACGACATTTCGCGGTGCGTCTGCGACTCGGTGGTGCGCGCGCCGATGGCGGTCCAGGCGATCAGGTCGCCCAGGTACTGGGGCGAGATCGGGTCCAGCGCCTCGGTGGCGGTGGGCAGGCCCAGTTCGCACACGTCGAGCAGGAACTGGCGCGCCTTCTCCATGCCGACGTCGACGCGGAACGAATCGTCCATGTCGGGATCGTTGATGTAGCCCTTCCAGCCGGTGGTGGTGCGCGGCTTTTCGAAATACACGCGCATCACCAGCAGCATGGTGTCGGCCACTTCGGCCTGCAGCGCCTTGAGGCGGCGGGCGTAATCGAGACCGGCCACCGGGTCGTGGATCGAGCAGGGGCCGACCACCACGAACAGGCGCTTGTCCTTGCGGTCGATGATGTTGCGCAGCGCCTCGCGGCCCTTCATCACCGTGTCCGACGCGAGGTCCGTCATCGGCAGCCTGGCGTGCAGGGTTTCCGGCGACGGCATGGCGCCGAACGAGGTGACGTTGATGTTTTCGATGTCTGGGGAGATCATGGTTCTCTGCTGTAGTTTTTTCCGGGGGAGCCATAGTGTAGCTGAAATGGCGCAAACGGGCCCGTGGCCGCAGCCGGGCGTCATTTCCGTGTAAGCTATTGGCTATGACGACACCGAACGAACCCTTCCTGGCCGCCCGCTTCATCAAGGAGATAGGCCGCGGCAAAAACGGCGCCCGCAGCATGACGCGCGACGACGCCCACGACCTGTACCAGGCCATGCTAGCTGGCCGCGTTTCCGACCTTGAGCTGGGCGGCATCCTGCTGGCCATGCGCATCAAGGGCGAATCGGTGGAGGAAATCGCCGGCTTCCTGGACGCGGCCGAAGCCTCGTTTGAACCGCTGACGGCGCCGCCGGGCCAGTACGCGCCCGTGCTCATCCCCAGCTACAACGGCGCCCGCAAGATGGCCAACCTGACGGCGCTGCTGGCCATGTTGCTGGCGCGCGAAGGCGTGCCGGTGCTGGTGCATGGCGTGGCGCACGACGCGGGCAGGGTGGCCACGGCCGAAGTGTTCGAGGCGCTCGGCCTGCCCGCCGCGCAAGACCATGCCGAAGCCGAGGAAGCGATGGCCCAGGGCCGCGCCGCCTTCATCACCATCGACGCGCTGGCGCCCAAGCTGGCGCGCATGCTGGCGCTGCGGCGCGTGCTGGGCGTGCGCAATTCCACCCACACACTGGTCAAGATCATGCAGCCGTTCGCCGGGCCGGCGCTGCGGCTGGTGTCCTACACCCACCCGGAATACCTGGAAATGCTGGGCGAGTACTTCACCACGGCGGCCCTGCACGAGCGGGGCGACGCCTTCCTGATGCGCGGCACGGAAGGCGAGACGGTGGCCAACGCCAACAAGGCGCAGCAGATCGACTGGTTCCATGGCGGCCTGCGCACCATGCTCGTGCCCAAGCAGACCTTGGTGCAGGAGCTGCCCGCGCTGCCAGAGGAAAAGGACGCCGTCACCACGGCCAACTGGATCGCGGCCGTGCTGCGCGGCGAGGTGCCGGTGCCGCCGTCCATCGCCGAGCAGGTGGCGCAGATCCTGCTGGTGGCGCGCACGCTGCGCTCGCGCCAGCAGGCCAGCGAACCGCTGGCTTAACAGGGCGCGATATCGCCGGCGGGGGGCATCCCCATTTGCCGGCCCCGGACCGCACTCACGTACAATCACGCCTTTGTAACAGTGCGGGACCGGAATTCGACATGGCGAAACAGTTTGATGTGGCAGTAATCGGCGCGGGCGCGGCCGGCATGATGTGCGCGGCCGTGGCGGCGCAGCGCGGCAAGCGCGTGGTGCTGCTCGACCATGCGGCCCGGCTGGCGGAAAAGATCCGCATCTCCGGCGGCGGCCGCTGCAATTTCACCAACATCCACGCGGGCCCGCAGCACTTCCTGTCCGATAATCCCCACTTCTGCAAGAGCGCCCTGTCGCGCTACACGGCCCAGGACTTCCTGGCGCTGGTGAAGAAGCACCGCATCGCCCACCACGAAAAGCACAAGGGCCAGCTGTTCTGCGACGATTCGGCCGAGCAGATCATCCAGATGCTCAAGGATGAATGCGCGGCCGGCGGCGTCGAATGGCGCATGCCGTGCAAGGTGGCCGGCGTGGAGCGCCATGCGGCCGGCGGCTTCCTGCTGCAGACCGACAGCGGCGACATCGAGGCCGACAGCGTGGTGGTGGCCACGGGCGGCCTGTCCATTCCCAAGATAGGCGCGACCGACTTCGGCCACCGCATCGCCCGCCAGTTCGACTTGAAGCTGGTGGAGCCGCGTCCGGCCCTGGTGCCGCTGACGTTCGACGAGGCGGCCTGGAAGCCGTTCGTGCCGCTGGCCGGCATCGCGCTGGAAGTGGATGTGGAGACGGGCAGCTTCAAGGGCCGCAACCCCACGGGCGGGCGCTTCCGGGAAGACTTGCTGTTCACCCACCGGGGCCTGTCCGGTCCCGCCATCCTGCAGATTTCCAGCTACTGGCAGCCGGGCACGCCCATCGTCATCAACCTGCTGCCGGAGATGGACCTGGCCCAGACCCTGATCGAAGGCAAGGGCAGCATCAAGAAACAGCTGGGCAACGTGCTGTCCCAATGGCTGCCGGCCCGCCTGGCCGAGGGCTTGCTGCTGGCCCACGGCTTTGCGCCCGACGCCCGCCTGGCCGACTTGCCGGACGCCCAGCTGCGCCGCCTGGGGCAAGCCGTCAACCAGTGGACGCTGGTGCCCGACGGTTCGGAAGGCTACCGCAAGGCCGAGGTGACGCGGGGCGGAGTCGACACGCGCGAGCTGTCGCAGCAGACCATGATGGCCACCAAGGTGCCGGGCCTGTACTTCATCGGCGAGACGGTGGACGTGACGGGGTGGCTGGGCGGCTACAACTTCCAGTGGGCGTGGGCCTCCGGGGTGGCGGCCGGGCAGGCAGTCTGATATACTGACCGACCTTGATGTAGCGGCAGTTGGCCTTGAGGTGCAGGAAAGATTGCTCTCCGGCCTGCGTTGTAATTTTACTGAAAGCCGCATAGTTGGCCGTTCCGGCGGCCAGGCATCTTCCATTTTTGGATAAAAGCTGCTATTATCTCTTTCTTCCTATAACCTCAACGGTTTGAATTTTTACATGACCACTATTCGCCTTAAAGAAAACGAGCCGTTCGAAGTCGCAATGCGTCGCTTCAAACGCACCATCGAAAAAACCGGTCTGCTGACCGAACTGCGCGCACGCGAGTTCTACGAAAAGCCAACGGCTGAGCGCAAGCGCAAGCTGGCAGCTGCCGTGAAGCGCCACTACAAGCGCATCCGCAGCCAGCAACTGCCTAAGAAATTATTCTAAGACTGCTCTTGCAGAACGGGCCCGGGTAGTGCGGCGGATTGTCGCCACGGGCCATGTTGTGCAGCGTTTGGATGCCGTTAATCCAGATGAGTCGCCCACCCGCTCCGGTTCGCCGCAGCGGGTTTTCGCATTTATAAACTGTTTATTTTGATAGAAAGATCGCCATGAGCTTGAAAGCACAAGTCACCGAAGACATGAAGGCCGCCATGCGGGCCAAGGAAACCGGCAAGCTCAACACCATCCGCCTGCTGATCGCCGAGATCAAGCGCAAGGAAGTGGACGAGCGTATCGAACTGGACGACGCCCAGACCATCGCCATCGTGGAAAAGATGATCAAGCAGCGCAAGGATTCCATCACCCAGTTCGAAGCGGGCGGCCGTGCCGACCTGGCCGACATCGAAAAAGCGGAACTGGCCGTGCTGTCGGCCTACATGCCGGCCGGCCTGTCGGATGAAGAAATCGCCGCCGAAGTGACGGCCGCCGTGGCCGCCTCGGGCGCCGCCGGTCCCCAGGACATGGGCAAGGTGATGGCCATCGTCAAGCCCAAGCTGGCTGGCCGCGCCGACATGACGGTGGTGTCGGCCCTGGTGAAAAAGGCGCTGAGCCCGGCATAATCGCCGGCCAGTTCGCCGCCGCGCCTTGAGGCACCGCAAGGCCCATCAAGGCGCGGCAGTATAGTCTGATCTTAAACAAGGCCGCGCCAGCAAGTGATACCACAATCTTTCATTTCCGATCTGCTGAACCGGGTCGACATCGTCGACGTCGTCGGACGCTATGTGCAACTGAAAAAGGGTGGGGCCAACTTCATGGGCCTGTGCCCGTTCCACAGCGAAAAGTCGCCCAGCTTCACGGTCAGCCCCACCAAGCAGTTCTACCACTGCTTCGGCTGCGGCGCCCACGGCACTTCGATCGGCTTCCTGATCGAATACTCGGGCATGGGCTTCGTCGACGCCGTCAAGGACCTGGCGCAGAACGTGGGCATGGTCGTGCCCGAGCAGGACGACAAGATTCCGCCCGCCCAGCGGGCTCAGATGGCGGCCCACAGCATGGCCCTGACGGACGCCATGACGCGCGCCTGCGACTTTTACCGGACCCAGCTGCGCGGCGCCACGGACGCCATCGCCTACCTGAAGAACCGGGGGCTGACGGGCGAGATCGCGGCCCGCTTCGGCCTGGGCTACGCGCCGGCCGGCTGGGACAACCTGCGTTCCGTCTTCCCCGACTACGAAGCGGCGGTGCTGGCCGAGTCCGGCCTCGTGATCGACAAGGTGGACGAGGATGGCGGCAACCGCAAGCGCTATGACCGCTTCCGCGAACGCATCATGTTCCCCATCAAGAACACCAAGGGCCAGGTGATCGCCTTCGGCGGCCGGGTACTCGACCATGGCGAACCGAAATACTTGAATTCCCCGGAAACGCCATTATTTTCGAAGGGATTCGAACTGTATGGCTTGTTCGAGGCGCGCCAGGCCATCCGCGATGCCGGCTATGTGCTGGTGACGGAAGGCTATATGGATGTGGTGGCGCTGGCCCAGATGGGCTTCCCGCAAGCCGTGGCCACGCTGGGCACGGCTTGCACCACCCACCACGTGCAGAAACTGTTGCGCCAAACCGACAACGTGATCTTCAGCTTCGACGGCGACAAGGCCGGCCGCCGCGCCGCGCGCCGGGCGCTGGAAGCGTGCTTGCCCCACGTGTCGGACAACAAGACCATCAAGTTCCTGTTCCTGCCCACGGAGCACGACCCGGACAGCTATGTGCGGGCCCACGGCGCCGAGGCCTTCGAGCAGGAAATACACGAAGCGATGCCGCTGTCCCAGTTCCTCATCAAGGAAGTGGTGGGCGAGCATGATTTGAATGGACCGGAAGGCCGGGCCCGCGCCCAGTTCGACGCCAAGCCGCTGCTGCAAGCCATGACGCCCACGGCGTTGCGGTTGCAGATCGTGCGGGCGCTGGCGCAGCTGACGCAGAGCACGCCATCCGAGATCGAGTCGCTGTTCGAGCTGGCCAAGCCGGTGGCCGTGGCGCGCCAGGCGCCGCCGCGCAGCGGCCGGCCCGTGCCGGTGGGACTGGAATTGCAGATCGTGCGGCTGCTGGTGGCCCATCCGCCATTGTCGCTCGACATCGACGCCGAAGCGCTGGCCGCGTTCCAGTTTTTCGGCGCCGAACCGGCCGAACGGTTGGCCCAGCTGGTGGCCCAGGCCCAGGCCATGGGACCGAACGGCGGCTTTGCTGCTTTTGCGCAACACCTGAAGTCACAGGGGGAAGAGTACGACGCCATCATCGCCGAGATCGTCAAGGAGCCGGAGTCCGATTTCGACGCCGTGCGCCTGTTCCTGCGGGGCGCCATCCGCCAGGTCAAGAACGACGCCCTCAAGCAGGAGCTGAGCCAGCTGTTCGCGGCCGGCCTGTCATCCGACGAAATCGGCGTGCGCTACCGCGAGATTACCTCGAAGCAAGACCAGTTGTTGCGCGAGGCAGAAGCGGAACTGGCCAACCGCTAGGGCCGCAGGAGGGCAGGGCATGATTTGCCGGAGGGCGGGCAGGCGCCTGCCCTCTGGAAATTGCAAATGTGCGTGCTATAATAAAACGCTAAGTGTTGTCTATTTTGGCATCGTTTTTCAGTTCAGAGTGTGTTTGTTTTTTAGTAAGTTAGGCTCTTGATCGGCGCAGTAAGGCGGCGTCGGCGGCCAGGGCCGGCTTTGGTTGATACGGCGCATGAACGTGCGGCCGATGGCGAACGTTCTGTTCGCCCGTGAACCAGTCATGGCTCCAGCCCCCACACGCATGTCAAATGCAGTAGAATTTCTGCCGAAAACGGCTAGCTTAGCCGTCGGTAGGGAATCTGTTGTGGACGCGGATCGTGCCCAACAAGGTGTAAGTAAGTCGTAGTATTGTCGGACTTGTGTGGTCGGCAAGTTCGAAGACAGAGGCCCCACAAGGGCCGCAAGAAACTTTATCCTAAATAAGCAAGTCGTTGTGTAATCGAAAGCGCCTGTGCCAACCAAGAAACCTGAATCCCAAGCGGCTGCAAAGCCCAGCAAAGTGACCGCCAAGTCTGCCAAAGCGACGGACAAGCCGGAAACGCGCGTTGCCAGCAACCCGCCGGCGGTCAGCCAGACGACGGATGCGGCCACCTTGGCCGCCATCGACACGTCCGGCTACGTGTTGCCGTCGGTAAAAGTGCCGGGCCGGCGCGGTCGCAAGCCGAAAGAATTCCAGCCGGAGAATGACGAAGTGGCGGCCCTGAACGCGGTCGAGCGCGCCGAACTGAAGGCGGTGGACAAGGCCAAGGCCAAGGACCGCAAGGCCAAGGAAAAGGCTTTGCTCAAGGATGCGTTCTCGTCGGACACGGAAGCGACCGAGGAAGAACTGGAACGCCGGCGCCAGAAACTCAAGACCCTGATCAAGTTCGGCAAGGAACGCGGTTTCCTCACCTACGCCGAGATCAACGACCACCTGCCCGAAAATATCGTCGATCCGGAAGCGATCGAAGGCATCATCGGCACCTTCAACGACATGGGCATCGCCGTCTACGAGCACGCGCCCGATGCCGAGACGCTGCTGCTGTCGGACAACGTGGCCACCGTCACCAGCGACGACGAAGCGGAAGCGGCGGCCGAGGCGGCCCTGTCCACGGTCGACTCCGACTTTGGCCGCACCACCGACCCCGTGCGCATGTACATGCGCGAAATGGGTTCCGTGGAACTGCTGACCCGCGAAGGCGAAATTGAAATCGCCAAGCGTATCGAGGACGGCCTGAAGGACATGATCCAGGCCATTTCCGCCTGCCCCGTGACGATCGCCGAGATCATCGCCGCCTCCGAGCGCATCCGCGCCGACGAAATCAAGATCGACGAGATCGTCGACGGCCTGGTGGACGAGAACGAGGACGCCCCCGCCGCGCCCGCGCCGGTCGCCGCCAGCGAGGAAGACGAGGATGAAGAAGAAGAGGAAGAGGAAGAGGAAGAAGAGGAGGAAGAGCCCAGCAGCTCGGGCGCCGCCGGCTTCTCGGCCGAACAGCTCGAAGCGCTGAAGTCCACCGCGCTGGAAAAGTTCGACATCATCTCCCTGCAATTTGACAAGATGCGCAAGGCCTTCGAGAAGGATGGCTACAATTCCAAGGCCTACGTCAAGGCACAGGAAGCCATTTCGCTCGAACTGCTGGGCATCCGCTTCACGGCCAAGGTGGTGGAAAAGCTGTGCGACACCCTGCGCGGCCAGGTGGACGAAGTGCGCCACATCGAAAAGCAGATCCTCGACGTGGCCGTCAACAAGTGCGGCATGCCGCGCGCCCACTTCATCAAGG
>JAZJZQ010000205.1:0-12145 GCA_040389625.1 Pseudomonadota bacterium
AAACTTTCCCTTTACAGGAATTAATAATGACTTTCAAGCCAGCCCGTTTGCTGATTGCACTTCTCGCCGTTGCTGCCGTACCTGCTTTTGCTCAAAACATCGCTGTCGTCAATGGCAAGGCTATTCCCACCTCCCGCGTCGACGCCGTCGTCAAGCAAGTGGTAGCGCAAGGCCAGCAGCAAGATTCCCCGCAGCTGCGTGAACTGATCAAGAAAGACCTGATCGGTCGCGAAGTCATGATGCAGGAAGCGGAAAAGCAAGGTTTTGCCAAGGATGCGAACGTCAAGCAGCAATTGGAAAACGCCCGCCAGGCCATCATCATCAACGCCCTGGTCGGCGACTTCGTGAAGAAGAACCCCGTGTCGGACGCCGATATCAAAGCCGAATACGACCGCTTCACCAAGCAAGCCGGCGACAAGGAATACCACGTGCGTCACATCCTGCTGGGCTCGGAAGCTGAAGCGAACGACGTGATCGCCAAGCTGAAAGCGGGCGGCAAATTCGAAGAGCTGGCCAAGGCCTCGAAAGACACCGGTTCCGCCTCGACCGGCGGCGACCTGGACTGGGCTACCCCATCGTCCTTCCCGCCTGCCTTCTCGGACGCCTTCGTGGGTCTGCAGAAAGGCCAGTTCACCGACAAGCCGGTGCAGACCCCGAACGGTTTCCACGTGATCAAGGTCGACGACATCCGTCCAGCCAAGCTGCCTACCCTGGAAGAAGTGAAGCCGCAGATCGCCGAAGCGCTGACCCAGAAGAAACTGCAAGCTTACCAACAAGAAATGGTCAAGAAAGCAAAGATTCAGTAATATAGCTGTCACCGGCGCCCACTGGGCGCCGGTTTTAGTTCTGCGTTCAACAATGCGCACTGCCCGCCAGGCGCGATCTCTTGTATTTTTATAGGATGTGATAATGATTTTGAAGCCAGCTCGCCTGTTGTTAGCCCTGATCGCTGTTGTAGCAGCTCCGGCATTCGCGCAGAACGCCGCCACCGTCAACGGCAAGGCCATTCCCGCCGCGCGCGTTGAACAGATCGTCAAGCAAGTGGTGGCCCAGGGTCAGCAGACCGATTCGCCACAGCTGCGCGAAGCCATCAAGAAAGACCTGATCGGCCGTGAAGTGCTGATCCAGGAAGCGGACAAGCAAGGCTTCGGCACCCACGCCGACGTCAAGGCCGCCATCGAAAACGCCCGCCAGAGCATCATCATCAATGCCATGCTGGCCGACTACGTGAAGAAGAACCCTGTCAAGGATGCCGACATCAAGGCCGAATACGACAAGTACAAGGCCGCCATGGGCGAGAAGGAATACCATTCCCGCCACATCCTGGTCGGCACCGAAGCAGAAGCCAAGGACATCATCGCCAAGCTGAAGGCTGGTGGCAAATTCGAAGAACTGGCCAAGGTGTCGAAAGACGGTTCGGCTAACAATGGCGGCGACCTGGGCTGGATGACCCCTGCCAAGCTGGTCAAGCCATTCGCCGATGCCATGGTGGCACTGAAGAACGGCCAGACCACCGATACCCCCGTCAAGACGGAATTCGGCTACCACGTGATCAAGCTGGAAGAATCGCGTCCTGTGAAGCTGCCGGCCCTGGAAGAAGTCAAAGGCCAGGTCGCCGAATCGCTGCAGCAGCGCAAGATCGCCGCCTACCGCGACGAGCTGATGAAGAAAGCCAAGATCCAGTAAGACGGGCTGTAACACCCCGGCAATAAAAGAAAGCGCTTCTCATCGAAGCGCTTTTTTCATGGCCGGTCGCTATTTGAAGTCCTCGGCCACCAGATTGTATTTCTGCATCTTGTGATACAGGGTCTGCTTGGGCAGACCCAGTGTCAGGCACGCTTCGGCTACGTTGCCGGCGTAGTTGCGTAACTCCTGCTCGATCAGGGCCCGCTCGAAACGGCTCACCTGTTCCGGCAAGGCCAGCGGCACGGCCGGTGGCGCCGCCAGCAAGCCATCGGCACCGCTGGACAGGCCCAGCACGAAGCGGTCGGCGATATTGCGCAGCTCGCGTACATTGCCGGGCCAGGTGTGCGCCATCAAGCGCTGCATCAGGGCACCGGGCATGACGGGCACTTCGCGCTTGTAGCGGGCTGCGGCACCCAGCACGAAATGCTCGAACAGCAAGGGAATGTCTTCGCGCCGCTCGCGCAGGGGTGGCAGATGCAGCACGATCAGGTTGAGGCGGTAATACAGGTCGCTGCGGAATTTTTGCTGGTCCGACAGTTCCTTCAGGTCGACCTTGGTGGCCGCAATGATGCGCACATCGACCGGCACCGGCTGATTCGAGCCCAGCCGCTCCACATAGCGCTCCTGCAATACCCGCAGCAGCTTGACCTGCATGGCCAGCGGCAGGCTTTCCACCTCGTCCAGGAACAGGGAGCCGCGGTCGGCGTGCTCGATCTTGCCGATCTGGCGTTTGGCCGCGCCCGTGAAAGCGCCCGGTTCGTGCCCGAACACCTCGCTTTCGAAGATATTTTCTGGTATCGCCCCGCAATTGATGGCGACAAAATGGTGCTTGTGGCGGATGCTGTGCTGATGCAGGCTGCGCGCCACCATTTCCTTGCCGGTACCCGTCTCGCCAAAGACCAGCACATCGGCCGGCTCGTCGGCCAGGTCCAGGATCAGGCGCCGCAGCTCGCGCATGGCGGGCGAATCGCCCAGCAAGGTAGCCTCGATGCCCGCGCTTTGCTCCAGCCTGCGGCGCAGGCTGTGCACTTCCAGCATCAGGCTGCGGGTGGCCAACGCGCGTTGCACTACCTCCACCAGTTGTTCGGACGAATACGGCTTGGCGATGAAATCGTAGGCGCCATCGCGCATGGCCTGCACGGCCATCGTGATGTCGCCGTGGCCGGTGACGAGGATCACGGGCAATTCCGGATCGACGGCCTTGGCGGCCGTCAGCAACTCGAGTCCGCTCATGCCAGGCAGTTTGACGTCGGTCACGACGATGCCGGGAAAGTGCGGCGCCAACGCCTTCAGGGCCGGCTCGGCGGAGGCAAAGCCTTGCACGTCCAGCCCGGCCAGCTGCAACGCTTGCACACTACCGGCGCGCACCGTGGCGTCATCTTCCACCAACAACACACGCAAACTATCAGTCATTCCCCGCTCCTTGCTCTGAAACCGGCAGCTCAACGGTAAATTCCGCGCCGCCACCGGGCGCCGGACCGGCTCTCAATATACCACCGAACTCCACCACAATCCGCTCGGAGATGGCCAGGCCCAGGCCCAGTCCGGCCCCCTGCTCCTTGGTGGTGAAGAACGGCTCAAACAGGTGCTCGCGCACGTCGTCCGGTATGCCCGGGCCCGTATCGGCGACCACCACCAGCACCCGGGCGCCCTGGCGATCTATGGTGACCGTCAACTGGCGGTCAGGCATGCCGCCCATGGCATCGAGCGCATTATTGAACAGGTTGACCAGCACTTGTTCCAGGCGGTTGCCTTCGCACAAGGCATAGGCATCGGCATAACGCACCTGCAGACGGAAGCCGACCCGCTCCTGTTCCAACCGGCGTTCGACCAGGAACAGGGCGTTGGCGACCGCCGCCTGGAGCGCGACGGGCGCCGGGCTGCCCGCTGACTTGCGCGAAAAAGCCTTCAGTTGCCCCGTAATCGTTCCCATTTGCCCGACAATCTGGGAAATAATGCCGAGGTTGGCCTTGGCATCGTCGATCCGGCCGCGGTCCAGCAGCACGGCAGCGTTGTCGGACATGGTGCGCAAGGCCGTCAGCGGCTGGTTCAGCTCGTGGGTAATGCCGGCCGACATTTGCCCCAGGACGGCCATCTTGCCGGCCTGGACCAGTTCGTTCTGGGTCACCCGCAACTGGTCCTCGGCCCACTGGCGCACGGCAATTTCCTCGCTCAGGCTGCGCGTCATCTGTTTCAGGTTGTAGGTGCGTTCGGCCACCATCAATTCCAGGTTGGCGTAGGCGTGCTGCAAGTCTTCCTTGGCCTTGAGTTTGAGCCTGAGGCTGCGCCGGCGCTGGCGTACATATAAATACAGCACGACCAGGAAGCCTTGCAGCAGGCAAGCAAGCAGAAACGCGGTCTGGGCGTTCGACCGGGCCGGACTCAAGTCCGACAGGTAGATAAATTCCCAGTGACGGGGAGTCAGGGCCAGACTCTGGCTCAACATACGGCGCGCCGTACCCGGCCTGCCATTGGTGGCGGCCGCGTGGACGGTCGCAAATTGCAATCCATCCCGGCCTACCGGCGTGTAGCGGATGTCGAGTGGCGTCAATGCATGGGAATAGTACTGCCGGGTAGCCGCCAGTTCGCGCTGCACGGCCGCCGACAAGGGCGCGAGCGTCGTGTATTTCCAGGCCGGTACGGAGGTCAGGAAGATCACCCCATTCTCGTCGCATAGCAACACTTTGTCCGCGCCCTGGCTCCACGCCTTTTCCAGCTTTTCGATATTGACCTTGACGGTCGCCACGCCCAACATGCGACCATTGTGAAATATGCCATGGGCGAAAAAGTAACCCGGCTCGCGCAAGCTGGTGCCGACACCATAGAATCCGGCCGGCTTGCCACGCAAGGCATCGCGAACATAGGGGCGAAAAGCGACGTTATCACCGACGAAGGTGCCGGGTTCCCGCCAATTGCTGGCGGCCAGGGTGATTCCCTGTAAATTGCTGACGTAGATGGTGGTCGACCCCGCCTGGATATTCAAGCGTTCCAGATGCTGATTGACGGCCAATTGCAAGTCCGCATTGTCGGGCTTCTGCAACAAATCGATCACATCATCGCTCAACTCCAGCGTGCTCGGTAGAAAGTCGTACTTGCCGAGCAGGTTGTCCAGGCTGCTGGCGTACACATCCAGCCGTTGCGCACCGTTGACGCGCAAGCGCTCGATGGTGATACGTTCGGCCCACAGGTAGGCCAGCCAGGCCAGCACCAGGCCCACGGCGACGACTGCGCCCCACCAGACGATGGTGCGGCCGGTCCAGCGCCTCCGGGCGGAGCGCTCCGGGCCGGGTGATTCAGTTGTTACCGCTTCGGGCATGGTGCTTTCTTCAAGATTCAGGGCGGCGCACATTACGTTCGTCACGCAACTGCGCCGCCAGTGCCGCCACAGGCGGCACACCTGGCATCAGAAGACGTGTCGCATGCCCAGATTGACGCCGGTGGGACCCGAGCCGGAACCGGTAGCATTACCGATCTTGAAGCTCGCGCCGTTGCGGTTGTTGACGTGACCGTAGGCAGTATACAGGTCAGTACGGGCAGAGAGGGAATAAAGGTAGGCCACGGCATATTGGCGCGCGTCGCGGCCTGCGCCGGAATCATCCTGATGGTACACCATGGAAGCGACCACTTTATTGGCCGCAAAGCGCACGGTGCCACCCACCAGCGTGTCCTTGCTGCCTACACCAGCCAGATCCCGGTTACGGGCATGGGCCACGTGTCCCGTGAAGCCGTTGGCGAACATGTAACGGGCCGTCAGGACCGTGTTGCGGCTATGGGCGGTGGTCGTACCGTTCTCACGCTGATGGTGGGCCAGGACCACCGTCAGCGGGCCCTCGCCGTAGGTCGCGCTGGCGCCCAGCGTGCGGTTGGCTGCCGTGTCTCCGGCCACCTCGCCGGCGCCATAGGCCAGTTCACCGGACCAGCCTTGCAGCTTGGGCGAGGCATAGCTCACCATGTTGTCGACACGGGTATTGGCGGCGAAGATGTTAGTCGCCGTGCCTGCCAGGCCGTCGCAGAACGGATCGGCAACATCGCGCATCGTCTTGTAAAACGGCGAGTACTGACGACCCAGCGCCACGGCGCCGAAGCTGCCGGACAGGCCGGCCCAGGCTTGGCGGCCAAACAACAGGCCACCCTGCCCGGCCGCGCCGGTATCGATGCTGTAGCCATTTTCAACGACGAAATTGGCGGCCAGGCCATTGCCCAGGTCTTCCTTGCCCTTGAATCCCAGGCGCGAACCGGAGGCGACACCGCTGCTGACGTTGTTGACGCTGCCGGCAGGGCCGCCGCGTTCCAGTACCAGGCCGGCATCGGCCACGCCGTAAATCGTGACGTTCGATTGTGCCATGGCCAGGCCCGATACCATGCTCAGGGCCGCTGCGGTGAAGGTTGCCGATTTGATTGCTGCTTTCATTTGTAATCTCCGATTAGTTTTATGTAGTTGTTATGCGCTGCGAATTTGTGCTGCTGCCACGTTCAGGTCGCTGGCTTGCTGCGGGTCGTGCAATGCCCCTTCCCACTTGGCCACAACGGCAGTGGCGACGGCATTGCCGACGGCGTTGGTGGCCGAACGGCCCATGTCGAGGAACTGGTCGATGCCCATTAACAGCAGCAGGCCCGCTTCCGGGATGTGGAACTGGTTGAGGGTGGCGGCGATCACCACCAGCGATGCGCGCGGCACGCCGGCCATGCCCTTGGAGGTCAGCATGAGCAGCAACAGCATCGTGATCTGGGTGCCGATGGACAGATCGATGCCATAAGCCTGGGAAATGAACAGCACGGCGAACGTGCAGTACATCATCGAGCCATCCAGATTGAAGGAGTAGCCCATGGGCAAGACGAAGCTGGAAATCTTGCGTTGCACGCCGAATTTATCGAGCGCATCGAGCAGCTTGGGGTAAGCCGCTTCCGAGCTGGCCGTCGAGAAGGCCAGCAGGAACGGTTCCTTGATCAGGCCGATCAGCGTGAACACGCGGCGGCCGATGAAGGCGAAACCACCGGCGATCAGCAGTGCCCACAGGCAGAACAGGCCCAGATAGAAACCGCCCATGAACTTGGCGAACGTGCCCAGGATGGCCAGGCCGTTGGTGGTAACGACGGAGGCCATGGCAGCAAACACAGCCAGCGGCGCCAGTTTCATGATGCTGCCGGTGATGCGCAGCATGACTTGCGCCAGCTGGTCGATCACGGCCGTCAGCTTGCGGCCGGCGTCGCCCATGGCGCCCAGGGCGCTGCCGAAGAAGATGGCAAATACCAGGACCTGCAGGATTTCATTGTTGGCCATTGCCTCGATCGGCGACTTGGGCACCATATGGGCGACGAAGTCTTTCAAGGTGAATGCCGCCGTCTTCAAACCGGTCGACGCATCGACTGCCGGCAATGGCAGACCCAGGTGCGCGCCCAATTGGAAGAAATTCGACAGCACCATGCCCAGCGTCAGCGACACCAGCGAGGCAATAATGAACCAGCTCATGGCTTTGGCGCCGATACGGCCTGCGGCCTTGCCGTCGCCCATATGGGCAATACCGATCGTCAGCGTGGAAAAGACCAGCAACGAGATAATCATTTTAATCAGGCGCAGAAATACGTCCGTCGCAATCGAGATATGCGCGGCGATGTCTGTAGTGACTTTTTGATCGAGGAAAGTTTCGTGGCAGGCATAACCCACCAGAATACCTAGCACCATCGCAATCAGAATATAGATGGTTAACGGGCGTTTTTGTTTCATGTTGTTCCTCCAGCCTATGAATTGAAGTGGGCGTCTTGGGCCTGCTCCGTTGTTATCGAGGGCGACTAATGACTCAGTCTGGTGGGGGTAATAGCAATCGCCGTGCCTGCCGCAAAAATAAATCGGCGGAACGCTAAGTCATTGTTTTTCTGGGATTAAATTCTTGTCATGCCGTGCCAGCGGCGGCGGTGCGTATGAATAGTTGGAAAGCAGCCGGTGGGTCTGTATGAGAAGTTGGAAACGCCCTGCTCCGCGATCTCGCTGCTTGCCATGTACATGGCCAAGCACACCAGAATTTGGCGCAAAAAGACCAGAAACGAGCATGAGAGGCGCGGCGAACGAGTGCCGGCAAGCGGCTAGCCGGGCCGGGCCTGCTTGCCGATAGCGTGTCGGGCGCTTCCGATGGGGCCGCGGCCGCTTCCTGCGTGGCCACTACACAAGTCGCTTATACTGCACTCCCGCGCCCGGACATTCCGTTCCTGGCCGACATCTGTGCGGAGTGCCATGAGCCAGACCATGCTGGATAGAATCAAGGAAACACTGACCGCCATCGCGGAACCCGGGCGCGCGGAACCGATGCGTGCTTATATGCGCAATCAGTTCCCATTCATCGGAATTCCCACCCCGTTACGACGCAAGGCCTTGCGTCCGTTATTCAAGGATTTGAAAGGCGGCGATGCCGACCAGTTAATGGCGCTGGCCCGGCAATTATGGGCATTGCCGGAACGGGAATATCAATATGCGGCACTAGACCTGCTGGCTTCGTGGCATAAGGATTTGGATATTCAGGATATTCCCGCATTACTGTCATTGGCGCAGGAAAAATCCTGGTGGGACAGCGTGGATGGACTGGCTTCGATAATCGGCAATATACTCGCCGGCCGGCATGATGGCATGGACGCCGCATTAATCAGCCCCAATATGTGGCTGCGCAGGATCGCCATGCTGCATCAATTGGGCTGGCGCGACAATACCGGCACTGCCCGGCTGTTTGCCTATGCGCGTACGCTGGCGCCGGAACAGGAATTCTTTATTCAAAAAGCGATCGGCTGGGCTTTACGGGATTATGCGCACCATAATCCGCAAGCCGTCCGCGATTTTCTGCGAGCGGAAAAAGACCGGCTGGCGCCGCTCAGCTATCGCGAAGCGAACAAGCACATCCAGGCTGACTGACCGTACCCTGCCGTCATCCGGCACGGGGTCGGACGGTTACTTGCCCTGTCTGGCCGACAGACGCCAGCGGCGCGGCGTCATGCCGGACCAGTGCAGGAAGGCGCGATTGAACGCGCTCTGTTCCGAATAGCCCAACAACAAGGCCACCTCGGGCAAGGACAGGCGCGTGTCGCGCAGATAATGCTCGGCCAGACGGCGCCGCGTGTCTTCCAGCAAGGCGCGGAAGCTCCAGCCGCGGGCCTGCAACCAGCGCCGCAGCGTACGGCCCGACACGTGCAGCTCCTGCGCCACCTGCTCGAGCATCGCTTCGCCGCCCATGAGGTGGCTGGAAATGCGGCGCCGTATGGCCTGCAGCACATGATCCGGGCCGGGCATGGCGTCCAGGCTGGCCTGCACCTGCTGCTCGAGCATGGCAACCAGGGCCGGATCGGCACGCCGCAGCGGCAGTTTCAATAGCTCCACCGGAAAGCAGACCCGGGTGGCCGCCTGCCCGAACAGGACCGGGCAGCGAAACAGTTCGGCATAGGGCGCAACATCGGCTGGCGCCGGCTCGACGAAGTGGATGGCCGCCGGATCGACCTCGCGTCCGGCGATGTCACGGGCAAACTGCACCAGCGCAGCCAGGCCGCACTGGTTGGCCAGCAGGCCCATGTGGCGCGATTCCTCGCTCCATTCCAGGATCAGCCGGTCGTCCGCGACAAAATGCCGGACCGGGCTGACATCATGCACCAGGCGCTGGCAGCGCAAATAACATTGCATCGCCGCCAGCACGGACGGCGACGCCAACAGTACATAGCCCAGCGGCCCCAGGTGGGCCGGCGTGATGGCGGCGCCCACCCGCAGGCCCAGGGCCGGATCGCCAAGACGGCGCGCGGCAAGTGCCAGCATGCCGGCCCAGCGCGCGGCGGGATAGGACTGGGATGCCGGCGCGGGCGGCGGCGCCTCGCCCAGGATAGCCTCGGCGTCGGCGCCATGTTGGGCAAGATAGTCGAACAGCAGGCGGACGTAGGCGCCGGGCACGCTGCCGGCCGGTGCGCCGGCGAGGGAAGGTAGAACGCGGGTGTGGTCGGGCATGGCCTGAAATGTCAAAAATTATGACCTGCGCGGTCAAGCCTGCGCACGGTGCGGTATCTACAATCTGCGTTTTACATACAAGGGAGACAACACAGATGATCGCAGATTCCGCCGCCCAGGCACAAGCGCTGGTACGTAATGCGTCGCATTTCCAGTGGTATGTGATTCCCCTGCTGCTGCTGGTGATACAAGCCTACGGCGAACAGGCCGCCGCCCGGCGCTGGAACGTGGTGCTGGCCGGCCTGGCGTTCTGGCTGATGGATTGGGTCAACGAGATCTGGAACGGCCTGCTGTTCCACTTTTCGGGTTTCGCGCCCGCCTGGGGCACGCCGGGCAGTTCCGCCTACGTGATACTGATCGGTCTCAATGTCGAAATCACGTTCATGTTCGCCATCATGGGCCTGCACGCCGCCCGAATGCTGCCGGCCGACGCCAAGGCAATGATCCTGGGCATCAATAACCGCTGGGTGATCGCCGCCGTGAACTCCGTCCTGTGCGTGGGCGTCGAATACTGGCTCAACCACATCGGTGCCCTGACCTGGGAATGGCGCGGCTGGAACGTGGGCACGCCGCTGCTGATCTGGCTGGTGGGCTACATGCCCTTCTTCGTCGTCGCCTACCTGGTGCACGACATGCGTTCGCGCCGGCGCCAGGTGGCCGTCGTATCCGGCCTGGGCGCCACCGTGGCCGGCGCCATGGGGCTGTTCGCGGGCGTACTGCACTGGATCTGACGATCTGACAATCTGACGGTCACAGTGAAAAAGCCCGGCCCCGTTTCATCGCTGAAACGGGGCCGGGCTTTTTGCTGGAGCCTATCGACTTAGCCGACGAACTTGCGCGCGTTGCGGAACATGCGCATCCAAGGCGAATCCTCGCCCCACGCTTCCGGGTGCCACGACTGCTGCACGGTGCGGAACACGCGCTCGGCGTGCGGCATCATCACCGTGAAGCGGCCGTCGGCCGTCGTCACCGACGTCAAGCCCTGCGGCGAACCGTTAGGATTGTACGGATAGGCTTCCGTGGCGGCGCCGCGGTTGTCGACGAAGCGCATGGCGGCCACGGCTTCGTTGATGTTGCCGGTCTGGGTGAAGTCCGCATAACCTTCGCCGTGGGCGATGGCGATGGCAGTCTGGGTGCCGGCCATGCCGTTGAAGAAGATGGACGGCGAATCGAGCACTTCCACCATCGCGAAGCGCGCCTCGAATTTCTCCGATTTGTTGGTAGTGAACTTGGGCCAGGCGTGGGCGCCGGGGATGATGGACTTCAGGTTGCTCATCATCTGGCAGCCGTTGCACACTCCCAGGCCGAAGCTGTCGGTGCGGGCGAAGAAGCGCGCGAACTGTTCCGCCAGGGCGGCGTTGAACAGGATGGTCTTGGCCCAGCCTTCGCCGGCGCCCAGCACGTCGCCGTACGAGAAGCCGCCGACGGCGATGATGCCCTGGAAGTCGTCGAGCTTGACGCGGCCGGCAATCAGGTCGCTCATGTGCACGTCGACGGCCGTAAAGCCTGCCTGGTGCATCACGTACGCCGTTTCGATGTGCGAGTTCACGCCCTGCTCGCGCAGGATGGCAACACGGGGACGCACGCCCGTGGCCAGGAACGGCGCGGCCACGTTGTCGGCCAGGTCGAAGGTGACCTTGGGCGAGATGCCGCGATCGGTTTCGTCCAGGATGCGGTCGTATTCGGCGTCGGCGCAGGCCGGGTTGTCGCGCAGGCGGGCGATGCGCCAGCTCGTTTCGCTCCACAGGCGGTGCAGCGCGGCGCGCGGCTGGCTGTAGATGGTCTTGGCGTCGCGCGTGAATTCGATCACACCGCGGTCGTTCGGCTTGCCGATGATGTGGCTGCAGGCGCCCAGGTTAAAGGCACGCAGCACATCCATCACCAGCGACTTCTCGTCGGCGCGGACCTGAATCACGGCGCCCAGCTCTTCCGAGAACAGGGCGCGGATGGTTTGCTCGTTGCGGCGCTCGGCGATCTGGCCGGCCCAATTCTTGGCGTCGCCCTGGTCGGCACCGTGGCCCTGCTCCAGCGTCAGGATGTCGAGGTTGATCGACAGGCCGGCGCGGCCGGCGAAGGCCATCTCGGCCAGCGTGGCGTACAGGCCACCGTCGGAACGGTCGTGGTAGGCCAGCAGCTTGCCGTCGTTGTTCAGTTGCTGGATGGCGGCGAAGAAGCCTTTCAGGTCTTCCGCGCTGTCCACGTCCGGCGTCTCGTTGCCCAGCTGGCCCATGACCAGCGACAGCGCCGACGCGCCCAGGCGATTCTTGCCGCGGCCCAGGTCGATCAGGATGATGGAAGTGTCGCCGGCATCGGTCTTGATCTGCGGCGTGAGCGACTTGCGCACGTCGTGCACGGGCGCGAAGGCCGACACGATCAGCGACACGGGGCTGGTGACGGCCTTCGATTCTTCCGCCTCGTCGCGCCAGGTGGTGCGCATGGACAGCGAGTCCTTGCCGACCGGGATGCTGATGCCCAGTGCCGGGCACA
>JAZJZQ010000206.1:0-5965 GCA_040389625.1 Pseudomonadota bacterium
TGGCCACGGGCCAGCAGGGCATGTCGGTGGAAGAAATCTACGCCATGTTCCCCAACCTGGAGGAACGCAAGCACAGCCAGGGCACGCGCCTGTCGGGTGGCGAGCAGCAGATGCTGGCCGTGGCCCGCATCCTGCGCACGGGCGCCCGATTGCTGCTGCTGGACGAGATTTCCGAAGGCCTGGCGCCCGTCATCGTGCAGGGC
The DNA here is from genome assembly GCA_040389625.1 of Pseudomonadota bacterium. Classification (GTDB taxonomy): domain Bacteria; phylum Pseudomonadota; class Gammaproteobacteria; order Burkholderiales; family Burkholderiaceae_D; genus Rugamonas. The sequence continues at coordinate 204 of JAZJZQ010000206.1, forward strand.
CTGGCCCGCATGATCACCACGCTCAAGGCCAAGGGTTACACCATCGTCATGGTGGAACAGAATTTCCGTTTCGCCGCGCCGCTGGCGGACCGGTTCTATGTGATGGAACACGGGCAGATCGTGGAAACCTTTGTTGCGTCCGAATTGAGCGCCAAGATGCCGGTGCTGACCGAGCTGCTGGGCGTGTAGTGCTGTTGTTTCACTGACTACTAACAATACCAATCCTGAACGGAGACAATATGAAACTCAAGACCATCGCCATCGCCACCACCGCCGTCTGCGCCATGGGGCTGTCCTTTGCCGCGCAAGCCCAGGTATCGGGCGATACCATCAAGATCGGTTTCATCACCGACATGTCCGGCCTGTATTCCGACATCGACGGTCCCGGCGGGGCGGAAGCGATCAAGATGGCGATCGCCGACGCGGGCGTGGTCATCGCCGGCAAGAAGGTCGAGTTCATTTCCGCGGATCACCAGAACAAGGCCGACATCGCCGCCTCCAAGGCGCGCGAATGGTTCGACCAGCAGGGCGTGGACTTGCTGGTGGGCGGCACCAATTCCGGCGCCAACCTGGCCATGGCCAAGGTGGCGGCCGAGAAGAAGCGCGTATTCATCTCCATCGGCGCCGGCTCGGCCCGCCTGACGAACGAGGAATGCACGCCCTACACCGTGCACTACGCCTACGACACGGTGGCGCTGGCGCGCGGCACGGGCGGCGCCATCGTCAAGCAGGGCGGCAAGAACTGGTATTTCCTGACGGCCGACTATGCCTTCGGCCAGTCGCTGGAGAAGGATACGGCCGACGTGGTCAAGGCTAACGGCGGCAAGGTGCTGGGCAGCGTCAAGCATCCGCTGTCGGCGTCGGACTTCTCGTCCTTCCTGCTGCAGGCGCAGTCGTCGGGCGCGCAGATCCTGGGCCTGGCCAATGCGGGCGGCGACGCCATCAACTCGATCAAGGCCGCCAACGAGTTCGGCATCACCAAGAAGATGAAGCTGGCCGGCCTGCTGATGTTCATCAACGACATCCACTCGCTGGGCCTGAACCTGACACAGGGCATGTATTTGACGGACGGCTGGTACTGGGACATGAACGCCGACACCCGCGCCTGGGCCAAGCGCTACTTCGAGAAGATGAAGAAGGAACCGTCGATGCTGCAGGCGGCCGACTATTCGGCCGTGAGCAACTACCTGAAGGCCGTCAAGGCCGGCGGCACGGACGATGCCGACAAGGTGATGGCGCGCCTGAAGTCGACCAAGATCAACGACATGTTCGCCAAGGGCGGCGAAATCCGCCCCGACGGTCGCATGGTGCACGACATGTATCTGATGGAAGTGAAGAAGCCGTCTGACTCCAAGTATCCATGGGACTACTACAAGGTCGCGGCCGTGGTGCCGGGCGCCCAGGCTTACGTGACCAAGGCCGAGTCCAAGTGTTCGCTGTGGAAATAAGCTGACGGGCAGGCGGGCCGCCGGCCGCGGCGCCGCCCGTGATGTGCCGTGTGTCGCCGGCCGTGTGCCGGCGGCGCCTTCCCTGTTCACCCTCGCCGCGTGTGGCGAAACTTGAATTGTGATCCCATGGAAATATTCGGCGTTCCCCTGCCCGCGATGCTGAGCCAGTTGCTGCTGGGCCTGGTCAACGGTTCGTTCTATGCCATGCTGTCGCTGGGCCTGGCGGTCATCTTCGGCTTGCTGAATGTGATTAACTTTTCCCACGGCGCCCTGTACATGATGGGCGCCTTCCTGGCCTGGATGGGCATGGCCTACCTGGGCCTGAACTACTGGGTGATGCTGGTGCTGGCGCCGCTGCTGGTGGGCGCCTTCGGCATCGTCATCGAGAAGACCATGCTGCGCTGGCTCTACAAGCTGGACCACCTGTACGGGCTGCTGCTGACCTTCGGCATCACGCTGATGGTGGAAGGCGTGTTCCGTTCGTTCTATGGCGTGTCCGGCCAGCCGTTCGAAGTGCCGTCGCAACTGGCCGGCGCCACCGACCTCGGCTTCATGGTGCTGCCCAATTACCGGGCCTGGGTGGTCGTGGCGTCGCTGGCCGTGTGCCTGGCCACCTGGTTCGTGATCGAAAAAACCAAGCTAGGCTCCTATCTGCGGGCCGGCACGGAAAACCCCAAGCTGGTGGAAGCGTTCGGCGTCAACGTGCCGCTGATGGTGACCCTGACCTATGGCTTCGGCGTCGCCCTGGCGGGCTTTGCCGGGGTGCTGGCGGCCCCCATCATCCAGGTGTCGCCACTGATGGGCTCCAACCTCATTATCGTCGTGTTCGCCGTTGTGGTGATCGGGGGCATGGGTTCCATCATGGGTTCCATCCTGACGGGCCTGGGCCTGGGCGTGATCGAGGGCCTGACCCGGGTGTTCTATCCGGAAGGCTCGGCCACGGTGGTGTTCGTGGTGATGATTATCGTGCTGCTGCTGCGTCCCGCCGGCCTGTTCGGCAAAGAAAAATAAAGAGGCCTCCCATGAACAAGAATACAGGCTACGCAATCGCCTTCGCCATCGCCCTGGCCGCGCCATTCATCGGCTACCCGGTGTTCCTGATGAAGCTGCTGTGCTTCGCCCTGTTCGCCTGCGCCTTCAACCTGCTGATCGGTTTTACGGGCTTGCTGTCGTTCGGCCACGCTGCCTTCTTTGGCGCGGCCGGCTACGTGGCCGGCAATGCGCTCAAGGTGTGGGGTTTGCCGGTCGAGCTGGGATTGCTGGCGGGGGCGGGCGCGGCGGCCGTGGTAGGGCTCGTGATGGGCGCGCTGGCCATCCGCCGCCAGGGCATCTATTTCTCGATGATCACGCTGGCGCTGGCGCAGATGGTGTATTTCGGCTGCCTGCGGGCCGGCGAGCTGACGGGCGGCGAGGACGGCTTGCAGGGCGTTCCACGTGGAAAGCTGCTCGGCATGCTAGACCTGGGCAACGACTTGGTGCTGTATTACGTCGTGCTGGCCATCGCCGTGGGCGGTTTCGCCCTGATCGTGCGCACCATCCACTCGCCGTTCGGCCAGGTGCTCAAGGCCATCAAGGAAAACGAGCCGCGCGCCATTTCGCTCGGTTACGACGTGGACCGCTACAAGCTGCTCGCTTTCGTGCTGTCGGCCACCCTGGCCGGGCTGGCCGGGGCCACCAACACGCTGGTACAGGGCTTCGAGACGTTGACGGACGTGCACTGGACCATGTCCGGCCTGGTGATCCTGATGACGCTGGTAGGGGGCATGGGCACGCTGGCAGGGCCCATCCTGGGCGCCATGATCATCATCGCGCTGGAGAACAAGCTGGGCGACCTGGGCGGCTTTCTGGCCAGCCATACGGGCATAGCCTGGTTCAACCAGCTTGGCGAGGCCGTCAGCATGGTGACGGGGCTGATCTTCGTGGCCTGCGTGCTGCTGTTCCGGCGCGGCATCGTGGGGGAGTTCGTGGCACGGTTTTCGGGCAACGGCGGCCGCAAGCCCGCCTGACGTAACAACGTAGCACACGACGCCGGACTTCCTGTCCGGCGTTTTTTCTTGCAATATTGTCTTTGTATCTAGCACTTGGCCTGGATGGGCAAACTCGCCCTTTTCGTTGTTGGAATATGCCTGAATGGGCCAACTATCCACTTCTAACGGAACCATGAGGAAGACATGAAACGCACACTGACAAGATTTGCCGCGCTCGCTGGCGCCGGCGCGGCCCTGGCATCCTGCGGCGGCAACAGCCACATGCCCGACGAACTGAACACGCGGCCGACCTACCTGGGCGCCATCACCAGCACCAGCTACGACGGCGCCAGCGACGACCTGCTGACGGGCGGCCTGGGCAAGACAGGGCTGGCGGCCACCGTGCCGGCCTATGCCGATCCGCTCAATCCCACGGCCGCAGAGCTGCGCCGTAACGCGATCTGGGCCAACTACCGGGCCGTGCTCGACATCAACGCCAACAGCGGCTACGGCACGCTGTACGGCCCCAACGTGGACGCCAAGGGCAATGTGACGGCCAGCGAAGGCAAGGTGGCCGGCACCGAGTACCTGACCTATTCTGACGATGGTACGGGCAACCAGAACGTGACGCTGATGGTGCAGGTGCCGGCCAGCTTCGATCCCGACCATGCCTGCATCGTGACGGGCACCTCGAGCGGATCGCGCGGCATCTACGGCGCCATCGGCAGCGCCGGCGAATGGGGGCTGAAGAACAACTGCGCGGTGGCCTATATCGACAAGGGCAGCGGCACCGGCCTGTACACGTTCGATGACGACAGCGTGAACCTGCAGAACGGTGTGCGGGCCACGCGCACGGCGGCCGGCAAGGACGCCAATTTCTCGCCCATCCTGAGCGACGCCGACCGCGCCGCCTTTGCCAGGCTGACGGGGCGGGTCGCCTTCAAGCATGCGCACTCGCAGCAGAATCCGGAAAAGGACTGGGGCAAGTTCACGCTGCAGGCGGTGGAGTTCGCCTACTACGTGCTCAATGAAAAATACGGCGTGCTGGCGTCGGACAACAAGAGCCACGTCATCCGCCTCACGCCGCGCAATACGGTGACGATCGCCTCCAGCATCTCGAACGGCGGCGGTTCCGCGCTGCTGGCGGCGGAACAGGACACCAAGGGCCTGATCGGCGGCGTGGCCGTCACGGAACCCCAGATCCAGCCCAAGAGCGCCAGCGGCTACAGCGTGCGGCAGGGCGGGGCGCCGGCGACGGCACAGGGCAAGGCGCTGTTCGACTATGCCACCTTTGCGGCCCTGTACCAGCCCTGCATCGCCGGCAGCGCCGGACGCTGCTCCGCCCTGACGGCCAAGGGCTTGCTGGTGGCGGGCGACCTGCCCACGCAGCAGGCGGATGCCAAGGCGAAGCTGAAGGGCTATGGCTGGCTGGCGGACTCGGACGTATTGCAGGCGGCCCACGCCGGTACCAACATCCTGGTCGCGGTGACGTACGCGAATGCGTACGGAAAGTTTTCCGTGACGGACAAGGTGTGCGGTTTCTCGTTTGCGCCGGTCGATGCGACGGGCTTGCCGGTCGCGTTTACGGCAGCGCAGAAGGCATCGAGCTTTGCCACCCAGAACGGCATCATCGGCAGCGTGGTGTATGAGAATTCGGCCGATGGCATACCCAAGGTGTACACCGCCGGCATTTCGCCCAGCAACGGCCAGGCCGACCAGTCGCTCGATGGCTTCCTGTGTCTGCGGGCGCTGGCGACCGGTGTCGACCCCGTGACAGGGGGCGTGCTGGACACTGGCTTGATGGCGCAGAGCACGCGCGTGCGGGCCGGCATGGCCGAAGTGGCGGCCACGGGTAACCTGCGCGGCAAGCCCGCCATCATCGTGCAGGGGCGCAGCGACACGCTGATCCCCGTCAACCACGCATCACGCGCCTATCTGGGACTGAACGCGGTGGCGGAAGGCAACACCAGCAAGTTGCGCTACATCGAGGTGACGCACGCCAACCACTTCGACTCGTTCACCACTGCGTTGCCGGCCAGCATAGTCCCGCTGCACGTCTACCTGTTCCGTGCGCTGGACGCCATGTATGCCAGCCTGAAGAGCGGTTCGTCCTCGTCGCTGCCGCCGTCCCAGGTGGTGCGCACGGTGACGCGGACCGACGCCAGCACCCCGATCACCGTCGCCAACGTGCCGCCCATTGCCGCGACGCCCGCGGCAGCGGATGCGATCACGGTGACGGGAACGGTCGTGGACGTGCCGAACTGAGCAGTCAGCTAGCGCTGACCCTGAGGCCGCACTCGTGCGGCCTTAATTTTGTGTACGTCAGGAAGCGACTCCGCACAAATTA
>JAZJZQ010000207.1:0-1997 GCA_040389625.1 Pseudomonadota bacterium
GGGCCCGGCCGGCAGCAACTGTTCGACGGCCTGCCACACGGCCAGCCGCGACGGGTAATACGGCACCTGGGTGCGGAAGGTGGACCAGTACAGCACCAGCAGGAACAAGAAGGCGAACAGGAACAGCGACGGCGGCAGCCGCAGCGCGCTGGCGCCCAGCAGGGCGACGGGGAACAGCAACTGGATGGGGCGCCACCACGGCGCCAGGCCCAGCTTGTAGGTGGCCAGGGCCGCCAGCGCGCCCTGCAGCAAGGCCACCGTCAGCAGTGTGACGGGCAGGCGCAAGGTGGCGAGCAGGTAGACAAGGAACAGCGTGGGCAGCACGGCCACGCATTGGATCAACAGGGCTTGTACGGCGGGTGCGCGCAGCAGGCGGCCGGGCCGCGACGGACGGAGGGGACCGGCGGGCCGGCTCACGCCCTGCCCTGCCCGGCTTTGATGGATGGAGCGCCTGGCCTCACGCGGCCAGGGCGTCGGCGTCGCGCGACTTCTTGGTCTTGCCGGCGCGCGAAGGCATGTGGCACAGGCCGCAGACATAGCTGCCGTTCAAATCCATGCAGTTGACGACGAACTTGCCCTGGCATTTGCCGCAGGGGGCCAGTTCCAGCATCTTGCTGCCGAAGAAGCGCACCAGGGTCCAGGCGCGCGTCAGCGACAGCAGCGGTTCCTGGCCCGGTTCCGGCGGCATCTGCTCCAGATACAGCTTGTAGGCCTTCATGACGGCTTCGATGCCCGTGGCGCCGGCATGGTCGACCAGAAACTTGTAGATATTGATGAACAGCGAGGAATGGATGTTGGGCTGCCAGGTGAGGAACCAGTCCGTCGAGAACGGCAGCATGCCCTTGGGTGGCGACACCCCTTTCAATTCCTTGTACAGCTTGAGCAGGCGCTCGCGCGACAGCGACACTTCCGATTCGAGCAACTGCAGGCGGGCGCCGAGCTGGATCAGTTCAATCGCAAGCTGGATTTCCTGCGCTTCCGATACGACACTTTTCTTGGCCATGATGGGGCTCCTCGATGTTGCTAGCTGCTTGCTGGCGGGTTGCTGGGTAAGGCGAACTGAAAGGCGGCGCGCTTAAGCGATCTCTTCCACCGCCTGGCCGGCCATCAGGATGGCGGCGTGGGACTGGGCCAGCACGCGGTCCTTATTGTAGTTGGTCAGCATGGACAGGATGGCGCTGTCGTCGAAGCGGAAGCGGGCCAGCATCATGTTGCCGCCTGCCAGCTTGAGGATCTGGGCGTTGCTCATGCCCTCGATCAGGTCGGCGATTTCGGCCGCGATACCCAGGCGGAAGATTGCCGTCACCTTGTCCGCACGAATCATCTGCTGAGCCAGCATCAGGTAGCTCAGGTTAGCGTCGCGAATTTCGGCCATCATATCGTTAGCAGTCATTTCCATCTCCTCGATCCGTTATCTTCACTGCGGAACACAATTGCGTTTCCAGTGAGATACATTCTGCGGGAGCAACAAAAATACCAGTAGAGGTGACCCTCTGTATTTTTCGTCGGGAAATAGCGGGTGCGACCTGTCGGTGTTTGTCTTACAAACACTCGCAGATCGGTCTCCTACGCCCTTGCGGCGCGGGTTTCAAGCGGTCGGGAAGCTTCAAAAACATCCTGTCCTAAGCATCAAAATAGTGCGGTAGAGCGACTCTTTTTTGCTACATCTAACCCGGTTACGGCAGCCTCTTCAGGAACTTTAGGGTCTGGACGAAAAAAAAATGAAAATATTTTCGATTTTTTACATCCACCCTGCCGGGCCGGTTCTGAACACCGCTCAACTACCTTTTCGCGGCTTTCATGAAACTGGTAACGGCACCGTTTTCGGGAACTTTAGGGTTTTTTTGATTTTTTTTGAAAAAAACTCAAAATAATTGGCCACCACCCCGCAAAGCCCCTGTTCATGCGGGTTTGCGGGCAACCGGACGACGCGCCGCAGGTTCGCGCCCGGCCCTTTTCTGGCTAAAACGAAGAAAAAATTGCTACACTCGCGGCTC
>JAZJZQ010000208.1:0-2021 GCA_040389625.1 Pseudomonadota bacterium
CCCACTTTATGCGAGAATAAGCGCGCCGCGCGGCACCACGACCCTGCGGCCACGACGAACAACCTGACTGGAAACGCCCCATGATTGCACTGCGCCCTTTGCTGCTGTCCATCGCCATCGCCTGCTTCGGCCTGATCGGGGCCGCCCTCTACCTGCAACACGGCATGGACATGTTGCCCTGCCCGCTGTGCGTGATCCAGCGCTACCTGTTCCTGGCCGTCGGCTTCAGCTGCCTGCTGGGCGCCTGGGCCGGCAAGCCGGTGCTGGGCGCGGGCCTGGGCCTGGCCAGCGCCTTGGGCGGCATGGGCGTGGCCGGCAAGCACCTGTGGGTGCTGGCCCATCCCGGCCTGTCGTGCGGCATCGACCCGATGGAAACGGCGCTCAACAAGATCTTCCTGGCCCAGTACCTGCCGTCCATCTTCCGCGCCGACGGCCTGTGCGAGGATGCGCTGGCGCCCCTGTTCGGGCTGTCCATCCCGCAGTGGTCGTTCCTGTGGTTCGGCCTGTTCGCCATCGCGCTGGGCTGGCTGCTGGTCCGCCGCCGCCGCGCATGAGCACGGCCGCGATCCTGGCCGCGATCCGGGCCGGCACGACGCTGGCCGAACTGCAGCGCCTGCCCCTGCTCGATCCCATCGACCGCCGCATCCTGCTGTGCCACGCGCTGGGTCTGTCGCGCGTGGGCCTGATCACGCAGTCGGAACGGGCCCTGACGGCGGACGAGGCGCAGCGCCTGGCCGCGCTGGTGCAGCGCCGCATCGACGGCGAGCCGGTGGCCTACCTGATCGGCCAGCGTGAATTCTTCGGCCTGCCGTTCGAGGTGAACCCGGCCGTGCTGATCCCCCGCCCGGAAACGGAGCTGCTGGTGGAGTTGACGCTGGAACGCCTGCCGCCGCAAGGCGCCGTGCTCGACATGGGCACCGGCAGCGGCGCCATCGCCGTCGCCCTGGCCCACGGCCGGCCCGACGCGGCCGTCACGGCGCTCGACGTGAGCGCCGATGCGCTGGCCGTGGCGCGCCGCAACGCCAGCGCCAACGGCGCCAACGTCACCTTCATGCAGAGCGACTGGTACGGCGCGCTGGCGCACGAGCGCTACGACCTGATCGTCTCCAACCCGCCCTACATCGCCAGCGGCGACCGCCACCTGGGCGAAGGCGATTTGCGCTTCGAACCGGCCGGCGCCCTGACCGACCATGCGGACGGCCTGTCGGCCCTGCGCACCATCGTGGCCGGCGCCGCGCGCCATCTGGCGCCGCAAGGCTGGCTGCTGATGGAACACGGCTACGACCAGTCCGCCGCCGTGCAGGCATTGTTGACGGCTCAAGGATATACGGACGTGCAGAGCTGGGCCGACCTGGCCGGCATCGCGCGCGTGACGGGCGGACGCGCGCCCTGAAACAACGGCCGCGCTTCGATTAAAATAAACATCGATCTTTGCAGTGATGGCGGCGGGGCACCCGGTCTGCGGGCGTGCCGGCCGCTTTTGGCAGTCTCCGGCGCGGTTTGCCAATTTCGGTTACTCTCGCACCCATCATTGTGTGCTGCACAGAAAGGAAGATCAAATTGTCCAATCTCTTGACACGCCGTCTGGCCCTGCTGGGACAGGAAACGCACCGCGCGGTGCTGACCGGCTTGCGCGGCATCGAACGGGAAACGCTGCGCGTGGACGCGACCGGCCACCTGGCCGCCACGCCCCATCCGGCGGCGCTGGGCTCGGCCCTGACGCACCCGCAGATCACCACCGACTACGCGGAAACGCTGCTCGAATTCATCACGCCGGCCGAGGCCGACATTGCCACCACGCTCGACAAGCTGGACGGCATCCACCGCTACGCCTACAGCAAGCTGGGTGACGAACTGCTGTGGAGCGAATCCATGCCCTGCCAGCTGCCGCCCGAGGCAGACATCGCCATCGCCTGGTACGGCACCTCCAACATGGGCATGCTCAAGCACGTGTACCGGCGCGGCCTGGCGCTGCGCTACGGCAAGGCCATGCAATGCATCGCCGGCATCCACTACAACTA
>JAZJZQ010000209.1:0-5197 GCA_040389625.1 Pseudomonadota bacterium
CCAGCAGTTCGCCAACCTGTACTGGTTCCGCGCCGACTGGTTCGCGCGCAAGGACCTGCAGGCCAAGTTCAAGGCCAAGTACGGCTACGACCTGGGCGTGCCGCAGAACTGGTCGGCCTATGAGGACATCGCCGCCTTCTTCACCAACGACGTCAAGGACCTGGACGGCAAGAAGGTGTTCGGCCACATGGACTACGGCAAGAAAGACCCGTCGCTGGGCTGGCGCTTCACCGATGCCTGGCTGTCGATGGCCGGCACCGCCGACAAGGGCATCCCGAACGGCCTGCCGGTCGACGAATGGGGCATCCGCGTGGCCGCCGACAAGTGCACCCCGGTGGGCGCCTCCGTCTCGCGCGGCGGTGCGACCAACTCGCCGGCCGCCGTCTACGCCCTCACCAAGTACCTGGACTGGATGAAGAAGTACGCACCGCCAGAGGCGCTGGGCATGACCTTCTCCGAAGCAGGCCCCGTGCCGGCCCAGGGCCAGGTGGCGCAGCAGATCTTCTGGTACACGGCCTTCACGGCCGGCATGACCAAGCCCGGCCTGCCTGTGGTGAACGCCGACGGCTCGCCGAAATGGCGCATGGCGCCCGGCCCGCACGGCCCGTACTGGAAGGAAGGCATGCAGAACGGCTACCAGGACGTCGGTTCCTGGACCTACCTGAAGAGCACCCCGCCTGACCAGATGGCCGCCGCCTGGCTGTATGGCCAGTTCGTCACGTCCAAGTCCGTGTCTCTGAAAAAATCGCTGGTGGGCCTGACCTTCATCCGCGATTCGGACATCCGCTCCAAGGCCATGACGGACATGGCGCCCAAGCTGGGCGGCCTGATCGAGTTCTACCGCAGCCCGGCCCGCGTGGCGTGGACCCCGACCGGCAACAACGTGTCGGACTATCCGAAGATGGCGCAGCTGTGGTGGAAGAACGTCTCCACCGCCATCTCGGCCGAGAAGACGCCGCAGGGCGCGATGGACAACCTGGCCGAGGAAATGGACCAGATCATGGGCCGCCTGCAGCGCGCCGGCATGAAGAACTGCACGCCCAAGCTGAACGACAAGAAGGACCCGGCATCCTGGTTGAGCAACAACGGCGCACCGTGGGCCAAGCTGCCCAACGAGAAGCCGAAGGGCGAAACCATCGCCTACGACACCTTGCTGAAAGCGTGGAAGGAAGGCCGCGTGCGCTAAGCGGCACTCGCCTCCCCGCGGTGGCTGGCGGCTGGAGGCGGACCTGCGGGTCCGCTTCCGGGCGCCGGCCGCCGGTACCACCCGCGCCGCCGGCGCGCCCGCCGGGCATCGGCGCCACCGTTTTTTTAGATACGCAGGATAACAACGCTATGGCCTATTTGCTGGCTCTGGATCAGGGCACATCGAGCTCGCGCACCATCGTCTTTCGCGACAGCGGCGAAATCGTCGCCTCCGCACAGCAGGAATTCACCCAACACTTTCCGCAGCCAGGCTGGGTCGAGCACGACGCGCACGAACTGTGGAACACCCAGCTGGCCACCGCCCGCGCGGCGCTGGCCAAGGCTGGCATCACGGCGGCCGATGTCGCCGCGCTGGGCATCACCAACCAGCGCGAAACGACCATTGTCTGGGAGCGCGCCACGGGCCGCCCCATCTTCAACGCCATCGTCTGGCAGGACCGCCGCACCGAGGCGCTGTGCGACCGGCTGCGGGCCGACGGCCTGGCCGATGCCATCCGCCGCAAGACGGGCCTGATACTGGACCCCTATTTTTCCGCCACCAAGCTGGCCTGGATACTGAACCACGTGGACGGCGCCCGCGCCCGCGCCACGCGCGGCGAGCTGTGTTTCGGCACGGTGGACGCCTGGCTGGTGTGGAACCTCACGGGCGGGCGCCTGCACGTCACCGACGTCAGCAACGCCGCCCGCACCATGCTGTGGAATATCCACGAAGGCTGCTGGGACCAGGAACTGCTGGCCTGGCTGGACATTCCGGCCGAAGTGCTGCCGCAAGTGCATCCATCGAGCCATCTGTATGGCAGCACGGATGCCCAGTGGCTGGGCGCCGCCCTGCCCATCGCCGGCATCGCGGGCGACCAGCAGTCGGCCCTGTTCGGCCAGGCCTGCTTCAAGCCCGGCATGGCCAAGAACACCTACGGCACCGGGTGCTTCATGCTGCTCAACACCGGCACGGAATGCGCCGAATCGCAGCATGGCCTGATCAGCACCGCCGCCTGCCAGGCGGACGCCAGCCGCCAGTACGCGCTCGAAGGCAGCGTGTTCGTCGGCGGCGCCGTCGTGCAATGGCTGCGCGACGGCCTCAAGGCCATCAACAGCACGGCCGAAGTGGAGGCGCTGGCCGCCTCCGTGCCCGATTCGGGCGGCGTGGTGTTCGTGCCCGCCTTTACGGGACTGGGCGCGCCGTACTGGGTGCCGTCGGCCAAGGGCGCCATCCTGGGCCTGAGCCGGGGCACCACCCAGGCCCACATCGCGCGCGCCGCGCTGGAAGGGATCGCATTCCAGAGCGCGGCCCTGCTGCAGGCCATGATGCGCGACGCCGCCACGCCCATCACGGAATTGCGGGTGGACGGCGGCGCCTGCGCCAACAACCTGCTGCTACAATTCCAGGCCGACCTGCTGGGCATCCCCGTGCTGCGTCCGCAAGTGACGGAGACGACGGCGCTGGGCGCGGCCTACCTGGCCGGCCTGGCCACGGGTGTCTATCGCAACCAGGAACAACTGGCCGCGCAATGGCGGGTCGAGCGCGTGTTCGAGCCGGCCATGGAGCGGGCCCAGGCCCAGGAACGCCTGCACAACTGGGAGCGCGCCATCGGCCAGGTGCGCCCCGCCTGAACATTTCACTGCAAGACCCGGATTCGAACCGACCAGGTTCACAGAGCGTGGTGCTGCACACCACTACACTAAAAAGGGAGATAAGGCATGAATCAAGGGATGTTGAAATTGCTGCCACTGGCCATCGCGGCCGCACTGGCCAGCGGCGCTGTGCGCGCCGATGCTGGTCACGATGAGGAAGGCTTCCACGGCTACCTGCGCGCAGGCGCCGGCACCAGCTCGGGCCACGGCCCGCAAAGCTGCTACGGCCTCGGTGGCAACACCATGAAATACCGTCTCGGCAACGAGTGCGATGCCTATTTCGAAGGCGGCTACACCCATGAAGTGGCCAAGTCGGCCGACGGCGTCAGCTTCGTCGCCACGCTGTGGGGCACGGAATACAACTCCGGCTCCGATTTCGGCGACGCCAAGCTAGGCCTGGCCAAGGCCTATGTGGAAGCGAAAGGGCTCGATTTCCTGAACGGCGGCGTGGCCTGGATCGGTAAGCGCTACTACTACCGTCCCGACATCCACATGCTCGATCTGCAGTACATCAACCTGAACGGCACCGGCGGCGGCATCGACGCCATCAAGGCCGGTCCGGGCAAGTTCAGCTACGCCGTGTTCAAGGACAACGACAGCAACGTCATCGACCCGAACACGGGCCTGGTAACCAACACCAACGCCGCCATACGGCAGAACTTCATTTACGAAGGCCTGCCGGTGAACGCCGGCGGCAGCATCGACCTGGCCGCGTCGCTGATCTCGGCCCAGGGCGACGGCAAGCACGGCGGCTGGCAGCTGACGGCGCTGCACAAGCAGGACAAGGTCTTCGGCGGCGGTAACACCTTCGGCGTGCAGTATGGCGTCGGACCCGGCACCGGCATCGGCGTGGGCAACGACCGCATGGGCGCGGCCGGCAGCACCACCCTCACCTCCGACGTGAAACGCAGCCGCATCTTCGACGACCTGGTGGTGCAGCCGACGCCGGAGTTCAGCATGGAATTCGTGGCGCTGGCCCAGCACGACAAGTCCGACGCCGGCGGTTCCAGCACCTGGACCACGCTGGGCGCGCGCCCTGCCTATGCACTCAACAACCACTTCAAGCTGCAGATGGAAATCGGCACCCACCGCGTGACCCAGCCGGGCGCCGACACGCTGCGCCTGACCAAGGTGACGTTCGCGCCGACCATCACGGCCGGCAAGGGCTACTGGGACCGTCCGGAACTGCGCGCCTTCATCACCTACGGCAAGTGGAACGACGCCGCCCGTGCCGCCGTCAACGCCAACAATAATTCCGGCGCTGTCTACGGCAGCAACACCAGCGGCACGTCCGCTGGTTTGCAGGTGGAAGCCTGGTTCTAAGCATTAACCTGACTAGCGCCGATAAGCCGCTTTTGCCGTCGCGGACGGCTGACGGCGCTAGTCGCGTCTGCGGGGAATCTGCCTGGCAGCGGCATGCACTACAGCCCGAAAAAAGAACTAGGCAAGTCCTTTATCCGCACTAAAATGTTAAATATACTTAACAGAAATGGATGCGAAAATGAACTTGGCCGAAATCGGTGTCAAAATTCACGACAGCCGTCTCTGCACCGGTTTATCGCAGGAACAGCTGGCCAAGTTTGCCGGGCTATCCCGTGTGACCATCAACCAGTTGGAAAAGGGGACGGTGAAGGATCTTAGCTATACCAAACTGAAGTCCGTTTTAGATGTCTTGAGTATCAACGTGGAAACGGTACAGCCATTCCACATAACAAGTGCGTTGACTGTCGCTGCACGCAGCGCCAGCACCAGCTACCGCGATGTACTAACTTCCGACATGCTGGCGATGATGCTTCGCTCTGGCCAAGCGCCCGAGCAATTTCATCCACATCTGATGGCATTGCTGGACGAGACCCCCCTACCCCTTGTTGTCAGAGCGGTTTCCGAAGCCGCCACGCCCGGCGTCCCAGCCCGAAAAATCATGAAGCATTTAAGCGCGTGGGCGACGCATTGGAAAGTTTGCAGGACGGTCTGGTAATGGCCGGCACGCCTGTACTTCCCGCAAACTGGGAAATACTATTTTCCAAAGCGATGACGATCATCGATGAGATCGCCATATACGGCCGAGACGAACCGTTCTGGACATTTGGCGGCGGGACGGCGCTCATGCTACGTTACGGTCACCGTTCCAGCAAAGACGTCGACATCTTCGTGCCGGATCCACAGTCACTGGGCTATGTGACGCCCCGCCTGAGCGATATCGCCGCATCAATCACCAATGACTACGTGGAAGCGGCTGGTTATGTCAAACTGTTTCTTGACGAAGGCGAAATCGACTTTGTGGCGGCTCCTAACCTGACTTCGCCTGGTTTCGAAATCGAAACTATCCTCGGATACCGGGTGCGGGTAGACACTTCCG
>JAZJZQ010000209.1:5297-10042 GCA_040389625.1 Pseudomonadota bacterium
ATCCAGTCGCGCAGCTCGTAGTACCAGTAGGTCAGCTGCGCGGCCAGCAGGCCGGCGGGGCCGCCCGTGGTGGGCAGGCCCCACTGGCTGAAGCGGTCAAGGTCGGCGCGCTCGCCCAGGATGGCGCGGGCCAGCACTTCGCCCGACAAGGTGGTGGGCGCCACGCCGTGGCCGCCGAAGCCCATGCCGTACCACAGCCCTTCGGGCAAGCGCCCCAGCTGCGGCATCTTGTGGCGGCCGTAGCTCATCATGCCGCTCCAGGCATAGTCGACTCGCGTGCCCGCCAGTTGCGGATACACCTTGAGCATGTCCCGGTACAGCAGCCGCGCCACGTCCGGCGCGCTGCGGTCACGGATCGAGATGCGCCCGCCCCACAACAGGCGGCTGTCGGCCAGCGGCCGGTAGTAGTCGAACGCGAAGCGTGTATCGTAGACGGCAGCGTCGGTGTCGAGCGCCGTGCGCAGGCGCTCGCCCAGCGGCTCCGTCACCATCACGTAGGTGGCGATCGGCAGGATGGCGCCGGCCAATTTGGGATAGAGCCGCTCAATGTAGCCGCCGCAGCACACCACCACCTCGCGCGCATGGACCGCGCCCTGCGCCGTGCGAACGGACCAGCCCTCGCCTTCGCGCACGATGCGGGTCACGCGGCTTTGCTCGTACACCTGGGCTCCGCCGTCCGTCAGCGCCCGGGCCAGGCCATGCGCGTATTTGAGCGGGTGGAAATGGAAAGCGTTCGATTCGTACAGGGCGCCGAAATAGCGCTCGCTGTGGACGCGCTCCGCGAATTCCTTGCGGCCCACGCGCTGCCACTGCACGCCCAGCTTGTCGGCCATGAAGCGCTGCTGGTCGTCGAGGATGCGTTCGTCGTCGAACCAGTTGGCCAGGTAGATGCCGCCGTGCGTGGCGTCGCAAGCAATGCCGTAGCGTTCGATACGGCGGCGGATATGGTCGACGGCGTCCAGCGTCAAGCCGTAAAGCTGCGCACCCCGGTCATCGCCTGCCGCATCCAGCAGGCTGCGCTCGCCGAGCGAATAGCCGCCGAACACGAAGCCGCCGTTGCGGCCCGAGGCACCATGACCCACCGTTTCCGCTTCCAGCAGCACCACATGTTTTTCGCCCCGTTCCAGCAGTGACAACGCCGTCGACAGGCCGGCAAAGCCGCCGCCGATCACGCACACGGCGGCCGATGTGGTGCCCGCCAGCGCCGGCCATACCGGTGTGTCCGCGCTGGCGCGGTAGTAATTTTCGCCGGACAGCCGCTCAGTCACGGGCCAGCGTCGGATAGTCGCCGACGGTCAGGTCGAATCCTTCGGCGTCCGATACCAGGTGCCCCATGCCACCATAGGGCAGCGTGCAGCGTTCCTTGATGTGGCCGAACGGCAGCCCGGTCAGCACCGGTATCGGCAGGCGCTCGCGCAGGAAGGCGAGCATGGTGTCGAAATCGTAGCCGTTGTCGGCGGGATTGAGGCGGTAGCCGGAAAAGTCGCCCAGCACGAGCGCCTGCTGGCCTTCGAACGCGCCCGCGTACAGCATCTGCAGCACCATGCGCTCGACCCGGTACGGATGTTCGTTGATGTCTTCCAGGTAGACGATGCCGCCCTCGATGGGGGCGAAGAACGGTGTGCCCAGCATGTGCACCAGCATGGCCAGGTTACCGCCCCACAGCCGGCCGCGCACGTCCGCCGGCGGATTGCCCTGCGCCGTGCCGCGCACCCGGTGCGTGGGCCCGCGCAGGCAGTCCCAGAACTGCCTGAGCGTGTACTCGACCGGCTCGTCGCGGATGAAGTCGTCGCACATCATGGGGCCGGCGAAGCTGGCGCGGCCCGTATTCTTCCACAGTCCCATGTGGAAGGCCGTGAAGTCGCTGTAGCCGACAAACAGCTTGCCGCTGTCGGCCATGGCCTGGAAGTCGATCTGCGGCAGGATGCGGCTGATGCCGTACTGCCCGCGCAGCGCGACCACGATCTGCGCTTCGGGATCGGCGGCGGCGGCGTTGAGCTGCGCCAGCCGGCCCGCGTCCGTATCGGCAAAGCGCAGGTGCTTGCGGGAAGAGTCGTAGTAGTTGTGGACCAGGAGGCCCTGCGCGCGCAGGCGGGCGATGCCCATTTCCAGCGCGGCGTCGTCGGGCGCGTAGCCGCCCGGTGCTGCGATGGCGATGCCGATTTGGGTTGTACTCAAAAATTCGTCTCGATCAGTAGTGGGTGTCGCTGCCGGCCCGCCGGGTGGACGGGGCCATGTCGTTCGGCTCCATCTTACCGTGCAGGTGGGCATCGATCAAGGCGATCAGCCGTTCTATCAGCTGCGGCGGCAGGTCGTGGCCCATGCCTTCGATCACGTGCAGCGCCGCGTTGGGAATGGCTTGCGCCGTATCCTCGCCGCAGGCCAGCGGTATCAGCGGATCGGCCGCGCCGTGGATCACCATGGCCGGACAGCGTATATCCCCGAGCAAGGACGTGCGGTCGCCGCAGGCGACGATGGCCACCATCTGGCGTGCGATGCCGTCCGGGCAGGTGTTGCGGGCCAGCGCTTCCTCTATCCTTGTGCGCAGCAGTTTTTCCGGTGTCGGATAGGCGGGGCTGCCGATGGTGCGCAGCGTTTGCACCATGCGTTCGACCACCTGCTCCCGGTCGCGCGGGTTGGCCGGCATGCGCATGATCGCCTTGCGCGCCACGGAGGTCGGCCCCGGCAGGCCGCGCCGCCCGCTGCTCGACATGATGGAGGTCAGGCTCAAGGTGCGTTCGGCGTGCCGTGCCGCGAAGATCTGGCCTATCATGCCGCCCATCGAAGCGCCGACCACGTGCGCCTTGGCCACGCCCAGGAAGTCCAGCAGGCCGCACGCATCGTCGGCCATGTCGTGCAGCGTGTAGGCCGGGTTGACGGGCCAGCGCACCAGCGTCTTGAGCCAGGTCAGCGTCATGCTGGGCGCGCCGTGCTGGCGCAGTTTGCTCGACAGGCCGCTGTCGCGGTTGTCGTAGCGGATCACGTAATAGCCCTGTTCCAC
Source organism: Pseudomonadota bacterium (assembly GCA_040389625.1). Taxonomy (GTDB): domain Bacteria; phylum Pseudomonadota; class Gammaproteobacteria; order Burkholderiales; family Burkholderiaceae_D; genus Rugamonas. The sequence goes on from JAZJZQ010000209.1 coordinate 8,299, forward strand.
CAGCCCATCGACGAAGTCCTGCGGCCAGCTGGTGAGCTGCATGCCCAGCCCCATCACCAGCAGCACGGGCGGGTCATGCGGGTCGCCGTGCGTTTCGTATGCGATGGTGATGCCGTTTGCGAGCGCGGTAGCCACGGCGACTCCTTCAATATAGGCCGAACAGGGACTGGAACAGCGGGGTGCGTTGCGGGTCCAGGTACAGCAGTTTTTTCAGGCCGGTGTGACCTTCATGGTCGAAGCGCCGCCACTGCCCTTCCGGCTGCGCGAGGCGGTCGGCGATGGCATACAGCGCCGATGGATTGGCGCCCATCCCCACGTGGCTGGCGTGCACTTCGATGTTCTCGGAGCTGGCCGTTTCCTCTTCCATGCTGCAGTGCCACGCCACCACGCCGTCGGTGCGGCTGAAGATGGAGGTGGTGGGCATGGGCGGGCGCTCGCGCAGGGCGGCGAAACGCTCGGCGTCGATCTCCTTTTCGCCCGACACCAGCTGGTACACACGCCAGGCATTGGTGGCCTTGGGGCTGCCGGTGAACGGCGAGCCGAGCGTGACGACGGTGCGCACATCGTCCGGCAGCATCTTGGCCAGTTCGCGCGCGTACACGCCGCCCAGGCTCCAGCCCACCAGGCTCACGGTGCGGCCTGTATCGGCCCGCAGCTGGCGGATCTTGTCCAGGCACGCTTCCAGCACGCCGGGCCGGGGGCCGAAATTCAGCCCCTGCTCCCAGGCGTGGACGGAGAAGCCGCGGTCGCTCAGAAAATGGCGGATGACGAGGGTGGTGAAATCGCCCGCGGCCAGGCCGGGAAAGACCATGACGGGATGGCCGTCGCCGCGCGGCGCGACGCGCATGAACGGGTAGGCGGCCAGCGCCGCGCCCAGTTCCCACGGGGCGCGCATTTCCAGCGCCAGCCGCAGCATGCCCGGGGCGTTGTCGTTTTCCAAAGTTTGCGTGACGGCCTTGCGGTGTGACATCTGTGCTCCCGGCGATATGGTTTTAGCATACCATTTTTGCTGGGAGCATGAAATGGCGCACCGCAGACCGGTGCGCGGGCGGGAACGGCGTTGCTCAGCCGGCGCTGGCGGCGCGGCGCGCTTCGGCGGCGGCGGCGCGGCGCGCGGCGAAGAAGCGCTTGAGCATCGCGCCGCACTCGTCGGCCAGCACGCCGCCGACGATGCCCGTGTGGTGGTTCAACTGGTCCTGCTCGAACAGGTTGACGACGGAGCCGCCCGCGCCCGTCTTGGGATCGGCCGCGCCGTAGACCACGCGGGCCAGGCGGGCGTGCATCATGGCGCCCGAACACATCACGCACGGCTCCAGCGTCACATACAGCTCGCAGCCGGGCAGGCGATAGTTGCCCAGCGCCTCGGCGGCGGCCCGCAGCGCCACGATTTCCGCATGCGCCGTGGGGTCGTGCTTGCCGATGGGACGGTTGTAGCCGCGCGCGATCACCACGCCATCCTTGACGACGACGGCGCCCACCGGTACCTCGCCCTCGTCCCACGCGAACTGCGCCTGGGCCAGCGCTTGCTGCATGAAGGCAAGTTCATCGGGCGTGGCGGCGTGCATGGCCGGCGCCGGCAGCGGCGCTGCCGCGCTGTCAGCCGCCGGCACGCCGTCTGCCATGGTTGCTGCGGTTTCAGGCATCGGTGATCTCTGCCCAGCAGTTCGGGGTTTCATGCAGCACCAGCTTGTGCAGGTGCAGGCCGGTGCCGTAACGGTCCTTGTAGGCCGCCTTCAGGATGTCG
>JAZJZQ010000210.1:0-1272 GCA_040389625.1 Pseudomonadota bacterium
ACCTGGCCGTGGCCCAGCGCCAGGGCCGGCTGCACCGCAACTTCCAGGGCTATTCCACCCATGCGGAATCGGACCTGGTGGCGTGCGGCGTGTCGGCCATCAGCGCCGTGGGCGCCACCTACAGCCAGAACGAAAAGACGCTGGACGCCTATTACGAAAAGCTCGACGAGGGCAAGCTGCCGGTGGCGCGCGGCATCAAGCTGACCAGCGACGACCTGCTGCGGCGCATCATCATCCAGATGCTGATGTGTAATTTCGAGCTGTCGATCGACTCCATCGAGCAAGCCTACCCGATCGACTTCCGCACCTATTTCGCCACCGAGCTGGAAGCGCTGGCGCCGCTGGAGCAGGACGGCCTGGTCTCGCTGGAACCGCACTGGCTGAGCGTGACGCCCAAGGGCCGCCTGCTGATCCGCAACATCTGCATGGTGTTCGACCGCCACCTGCGCATGGCGCGCGCCCAGCCGCAGCCGGGCCAGCCGCTGCGCTTCTCGCGCACCATCTGAGTCCCATCATGAACGGGGCGCACCTCCTGTCCGTGTTCGCCGTCGGCCTGGCCGGCAGCGTGCACTGCATCGGCATGTGCGGCGGCATCGTCGGCGCCCTGTCGGCCACCGCCCCTTCCACTCCCCGGCCGCGTGCCGTGATCGCCATCACCCCGGCCGCCGCGCTGGCCCCCGCCAGCCAGCGCCTGCTGCGCGTGGCCGCCTACAACACGGGCCGCATCAGCAGCTACATGGTGGCCGGCGCCCTGGCCGGCGGCCTGGCCCAGGGCGCGGCCAGCCTGGCCCGGCTGGCCACGCTGCAGCTGGCCTTCTACTGGCTGGCCAACTTGATGCTGGTGGCGCTGGGCCTGTACCTGATGGACGTGTGGCGCGGCCTGGCCCACCTGGAAAGCGCGGGCCAGCTGCTGTGGCGCCGCGTACAACCGCTGCTCAAGCTGCTGCTGCCCATGGACAGCCAGCTCAAGGCGCTGGCGCTGGGCGGACTGTGGGGCTGGGTCCCGTGTGGCATGGTCTACAGCGTGCTGCTGACGGCGCTGCTGAGCGGCTCGGCCGTCGATGGCGCGGCCGTCATGCTGACCTTCGGGCTGGGCACCTTGCCCATGCTCGTCACACTGGGCCTGATGGGCGCCGGCGTGCGGGCCCGCCTGCAGCAGCGCACCGTGCGCCTGGCTTGCGGCTTGCTGGTGCTGGGCTTCGGCGTGCTGGGCCTGGTGCGGGCCAGCCACGGCGCCTCGCTGGGCTGGCTCGACGCCCTGTGCCTGACGGG
>JAZJZQ010000210.1:1372-5046 GCA_040389625.1 Pseudomonadota bacterium
CCCATGTGCTGCCCCGGCTGCGCCAGCGTGGCGCAAGCGATCGTCGACATCGGCCAGAGCGCCTACTATCACGACCGCACCGGCTACGGCGCCACCGCCAGCGCCGAGCAGCTGGTGCCGCCCGAACTGCAGCTCTACACCAACGCCGATCCCCGCTTCGCCGACTGCGCCGACAGCCGCGCCGCCGCCCTGTCGGTGGAGGGCATACGATGCGCCGCCTGCGTCTGGCTGATCGAGCGCCGCCTGCAGCAGCAGTCCGGCGTGCTGGAAGCGAACCTGAACGTGGCGACGGAAACGCTGCACGTGCGCTGGGACCCGGAACGTTGCCAGCCGGGCCAGATCCTGCAAGCCGTGCGCGAAGTGGGCTACACGGCCTATCCCTACGAGGCCGACCGCCACGGCGCGCAACTGCAGCGCGCCGTCAAGACCCTGGGCCGCCAGCTGTTCGTGGCCGGCCTGTCCATGATGCAGGTGATGATGTATGTGGCGCCAGCCTACCTGGCCGGCGACGACGGCACGCTGGACGCCTCGATGGCGGCCCTGATGCGCTGGGCCAGCCTGCTGCTGACGCTGCCGGCCATCTGCTACTCGGCGCTGCCGTTCTACCGCGGCGCGCTGGCCAGCGTGCGGGCCCGCATGCCGGGCATGGACGTGCCCGTCACGCTGGGCATCGTGGCGGCCTTCGGCGCCAGCGTGGTGGCCACCTGGCGCGGCACGGGCGAAGTGTATTTCGACTCCGTCACCATGTTCATCTTCCTGCTGCTGTGCAGCCGCTACCTGGAGCTGCAGGCGCGCCGCAAGGCGGCCGGGGCGCTGGAACGGCTGCACCACGCACTGCCCGCGTCGGCCACCCGCATCACCGGCTATCCGGAACGACAGGAGGCGGCCGTGGTGCCGGCCGCCGCGCTGGCGGCCGGCGACGTGATCCGCGTCAAGCCGGGCGAGGCGGTGGCGGCCGACTGCGTGCTGCTCGATGCCGATACCTCGTTCGACGTGTCGCTGCTGACGGGCGAAAGCGCGCCCCAGCTCAAGCGGGTGGGCGACGCGGTGCCGGGCGGCGCCATCAACGCCAGCCGCGCCGTGCTGGCCCAGGTCACGCGGCCGGCGCGCGACAGCACGCTGTCGGACCTGATACGGCTGGTGGAACGGGCCGGCCAGGGCAAGCCCCGCATCGCCCTGTGGGCCGACAAGGCGGCCGCCCATTTCGTGACGGCGCTGCTGGTCTTCGCCGTGCTCAGTTTTGCCTTCTGGTCGTGGTACGACCCGGCGCAGGCGTGGCCGGTGGCCATTGCCGTGCTGGTCGTGTCCTGTCCCTGCGCGCTGTCGCTGGCCACGCCGACGGCGCTGGCAGCGGCCGGCGACCGCCTGCTGCGGCGCGGCGTGCTGGCCGTGGGCCCGCAAACGCTGGAAACGCTGCACCGCGCCACCCACATCGTGTTCGACAAGACCGGCACCCTGACCGTGGGCAAGCCCGTGCTGCAGGACGTGCTGCTGTACGGCGCCGCCCGCCGCGCCGACTGCGTGCGGATCGCCGCCGCGCTGGAAGCGTCCAGCGCCCACCCGCTGGCCCGCGCGCTGGCAGCAGCGGCCGACGGGCCCCTGCCGTGGAGCGCCATGGCCGTGGAGGAAACGCCGGGCCAGGGCCTGGCCGGCATGGTGGATGGACAAGCTTACCGTCTGGGTAACGCCGCCTTCGTGGCCGGCCTGGCCGGGCCCAACGGCGACGGGCCGCTGGTGGCCGGCGCGCCCGGCACCACGGCCGTGTTCCTGGGCAGTGCCCAGGGCTGGCTGGCCTGCTTCCTGCTGCAGGACGCGCTGCGCGACGACGCCCGCGCCACGGTCGACTATTTCCGCGCCACCGGCAAGACGGTGGTGCTGCTGAGCGGCGACACGCCCGGCCTGACCCGCCACGTGGCCGAGGCTTTGGGCATCACGGACGCCCGCGGCGGCTGCCTGCCGGCCGACAAGCTGGCCTGCGTGCAGCAATTGCAACAGCAAGGCGCCGTGGTGGCCATGGTGGGCGACGGCATCAACGATGCGGCCGTGCTGAGCGCGGCCGACGTCTCGTTCGCCATGGGCTCGGGGGCGGCCCTGGCCCAGGCCCAGGCCGACGCCGTGCTGCTGTCCGGTACGCTGGCGGCCGTGGCCGATACGGCCCGCACGGCGGCCGCCACCATGGCCGTGATCCGCCAGAACCTGGCCTGGGCCACGCTGTACAATCTGGTGGCCATCCCGGCCGCCGCGCTGGGCCTGCTCAACCCCTGGCTGTCGGGCGCCGGCATGGCCGTCAGCTCGGCCGTGGTGGTGCTGAACGCCGTGCGGCTGCGCCGCGCCTGACCTGCAACGTTGTCGAAAGCCTCACATGGAAGCCCTGTACCTGCTCATCCCCCTCAGCGTGCTGCTGGTGTTCGGCGCCCTGTGGCTGTTCTTCCGGGCCGCCGACAACGGCCAGTTCGACGACCTGGTGGGCCCCGGCATGCGCGTACTGCAGGACGACGACCGTCCGCCCCATCCTGAGGACCAAACGCCCGGCTAAATGGGGCGTGTACCCCCGTACACAATAGTTGGTTCGGGCAATTTTGATCCATATCAAAGATTTTTGAAGTCCTTCCCCGTACCCTTTGATCCACATCATCGAAGCGTTCTCGGGAGAACATCAAGTGGATCAAGCACTGAACTACAACTACAAGATCGTGAAGCAGTTCGCGATCGCTACGGTAGTCTGGGGCATAGTGGGCATGCTGGTCGGCGTCATCATCGCCGCCCAACTGGCATGGCCAGCTCTGAACCTGGACATCCCCTGGCTGACTTATGGACGGATACGCCCGCTCCATACCAATGCCGTCATCTTTGCCTTCGGCATCAGTGGCTTGTTCGCCACGTCCTACTACGTCGTGCAACGCACCTGCCAGGTGCGCCTGTTCTCCGACAAACTGGCCGCCTTCACGTTCTGGGGCTGGCAAGCCGTGATCCTGAGCGCCGTCGTCACGCTGCCGCTGGGCCTGACCCGCGGCAAGGAATACGCTGAGCTGGAATGGCCCATCACGCTGCTGATCGCCGTGGTGTGGATCGCCTACGCCATCGTGTTCTTCGGCACCCTGATGACGCGCAAGGTCAAGCACATCTACGTGGCCAACTGGTTCTTCGGCGGCTACATCCTGGCGGTGACGCTGCTGCACGTCGTCAACGGCGCCAGCATGCCCGCCTCGCTGTTCAAGTCCTACTCGGCCTACTCGGGCGTGCAGGACGCCATGATCCAGTGGTGGTACGGCCACAACGCCGTGGGCTTCATCCTGACGGCAGGCTACCTGGGCATGGTCTACTACTTCATCCCCAAGCAAGCCGAGCGCCCCGTGTACTCGTATCGCCTGTCGATCGTGCACTTCTGGGCCCTGATCTTCACCTACATGTGGGCCGGCCCGCACCACCTGCACTACACCGCCCTGCCGGACTGGACCCAGTCGCTGGGCATGGTGTTCTCGCTGATCCTGCTGGCACCATCGTGGGGCGGCATGATCAACGGCATCATGACGCTGTCGGGCGCCTGGCACAAGCTGCGCACCGACCCGATCCTGAAGTTCATGATCGTTTCGCTGTCGTTCTACGGTATGGCCACCTTTGAAGGCCCGATGATGTCGATCAAGACCGTCAACTCGCTGTCGCACTACACCGAC
>JAZJZQ010000210.1:5168-5813 GCA_040389625.1 Pseudomonadota bacterium
CGGCGTGATGCAGGGCCTGATGTGGCGCGCGGTGAATCCGGACGGCACCCTGACCTACACCTTCGTCGAAGGCGTCAAGGCCACCTATCCGTACTACGTGGTGCGCTTCGGCGGCGGCCTGCTGTACCTGACCGGCATGTGCCTGATGGGCTACAACACCTACATGACGCTGCGCAACCGCGAAACGGCCGTGGCCCGCATCCCTGCGCTGGCCGCCAAGCACGCCTAACACTGGAGCCGACAAATGAAATTTACGCATGAATGGATCGAGACCAAGCCCTGGCTGCTGATCGCCCTGGTCACGCTGGTGGTCAGCGTGGGCGGCGCGGTCGAGATCATCCCCCTGTTCTTCCAGAAGTCGACCACGGAGCCGGTGGCGGGCCTCAAGCCCTACAGCCCGCTGCGCCTGGCCGGCCGTGACATCTATGTGCGCGAAGGCTGCTACAACTGCCACTCGCAGATGATCCGCCCGTTCCGCGCCGAAACGGAACGCTATGGCCACTACTCGGTGGCCGGCGAATACGTCTACGACCGTCCGTTCCAGTGGGGTTCCAAGCGCACCGGGCCCGACCTGGCCCGCGTGGGCGGCCGCTACAGCGACGAATGGCACAAGACGCACTTGAACAACCCGCGCGACGTGGTGCC
>JAZJZQ010000211.1:0-2271 GCA_040389625.1 Pseudomonadota bacterium
GCCGCTTCGGCGCCATCGACATCGACGGCCAGCGCATCGTCAGCTTCAAGGAAAAGCCGCGCGGCGACGGCGCCTGGATCAACGGCGGCTACTTCGTACTCTCGCCCAAGGTGATCGACTATATCGGGGACGACGCCACCATCTGGGAAAAGGAACCGATGGAAACGCTGGCCCTGGAGAACCAGATGGACGCCTTCTTCCACCATGGCTTCTGGCAGCCAATGGACACGCTGCGCGACAAGATCCACCTGGAAGAGCTGTGGCAAAGCGGCAAGGCGCCATGGAAGCAATGGCCATGACGCCTTCGTTCTGGCAAGGCAAGCGGGTCTTCCTGAGCGGCCACACGGGCTTCAAGGGCAGCTGGCTGAGCCTGTGGCTGCAACAGATGGGCGCCCAGGTGACGGGCTATGCGCTGCCGGCGCCCAGCACGCCCAGCCTGTTCGAGGTGGCCCGCGTCGGCGACGGCATGCACTCCATCACCGGCGACATCCGCGACGGCGCGGCCCTGGCGCAGGCGCTGCGCCAGGCCCGGCCCGAGATCGTCATCCACATGGCGGCCCAGGCCCTGGTGCGCTACTCCTACGCCCACCCGGTGGAAACCTATGCCACCAACGTCATGGGCCTGGTCAACTTGCTGGAAGCGGTGCGCAACACGCCCGGCATCAAGGCCGTGGTCAACGTCACCAGCGACAAGTGCTACGAAAACCGGGAATGGGCCTGGGGCTATCGCGAGAACGAAGCCTTCGGCGGCTACGACCCGTACAGCAACAGCAAGGCCTGCGCCGAGCTGGTGACGGCCGGCTACCGCTCGTCGTACTTCAATCCGGAACGCTTTGCCGAGCATGGCGTGGCGCTGGCCTCCGGCCGCGCCGGCAACGTGATCGGCGGCGGCGACTGGGCCGAGGACCGCCTGATTCCCGACATGGTGCGCGCCATTGCCGCCGGCCAGCCGGTGCGCATCCGCAGTCCGCACGCCATCCGGCCGTGGCAGCACGTGCTGGAACCGCTGTCGGGCTACCTGACCCTGGCCGAGCGGCTGTACCAGCATGGCCCGGCCTTTGCCGAAGGTTATAATTTCGGCCCGCACGACATCGACGCGCGCCCCGTCGCCTGGATCATCGAGCGCCTGTGCGCCAGCTGGGGCGACGGCGCCGCCTGGGAACTGGACCCGGCGCCGCAACCGCACGAAGCCCACTATCTCAAGCTGGACTGCTCCAAGGCGCGCAGCCGCCTGCAATGGCAGCCGCGCTGGCACCTGGGCCACACCATCGACATGATCGTCGCCTGGCACCGGGCGCAGACGGCGGGCGCCGACATGCGCGCGCTGACGCTGGCCCAGATCGACGCCTATCAACACACCGCCCCCATCTAAGGTTGCAATCATGAGTGAAGCACAAAGCAAGGAACAACTGCGCGAGCAGATCATCAAGCTGGTGGCCCAATACGGCGCGCTGGCCAGCGTACCCAAGCCGTTCGAACCGGGCGTGACGGTGATCCCGCCGGCCGGCAAGGTGGTCGGCGCACCGGAAATGGAACTGATGGTGGAAGCGTCGCTGGACGCCTGGCTCACCACGGGCCGCTTCAACGACCAGTTCGAGGCCAGGCTGGCCAAGCTGATCGGGGTGGACTTCCTGATCACGGTGAACTCGGGCTCGTCGGCCAACCTGGTGGCGTTCAACACGCTGACCTCGCCCAAGCTGGGCGCGCGCGCCATCGTGCCCGGCGATGAAGTGATCGGCGTGGCCGCCGGCTTCCCCACCACCGTCAACCCCATTCTCCAGTTCGGCGCCGTGCCCGTGTTCGTCGACGTGGAACTGGGCACCTACAACATCGACGTGACCCAGCTCGAGGCGGCGATCTCGCCCCGGACCAAGGCCATCATGCTGGCCCACACGCTGGGCAATCCGTACAACCTGGACGTGATCACGGCCATCTGCAAGAAGCACAAGCTGTGGCTGATCGAGGACTGCTGCGACGCGCTCGGCTCCACCTACCGCGGCCAGATGGTGGGCACCTTCGGCGACATCGGCACCATGTCGTTCTACCCCGCGCACCACATCACCATGGGCGAAGGCGGCGCCGTGTTTACCAACAACGCGGAACTGAAGACGATCGCCGAGTCGTTCCGCGACTGGGGCCGCGACTGCTACTGCCCGCCGGGCAAGGACAACACCTGCGGCAAGCGCTTCTGCCAGTGCTTCGGCACGCTGCCGGCCGGCTACGACCACAAGTACACCTACAGCCACCTGGGCTACAACCTCAAGATCACCG
>JAZJZQ010000212.1:0-5422 GCA_040389625.1 Pseudomonadota bacterium
CTGGGCGATCAGGCCGGCGCGCTGCAGGCGCGATTCGCCCATGCCGACGATGCCGCCGCAGCAGACCTTGAGGCCCGCTTCGCGCACCCGGCCCAGCGTGTCCAGGCGGTCCTGGTACTCGCGGGTGGAGATCACGTTGTCGTAGAACTCGGGCGCGGTGTCGAGGTTGTGGTTGTAGAAGTCCAGGCCCGCTTCCTTCAGGCGCATGGCCTGGCCTTCTTCCAGCATGCCCAGGGTGGCGCAGGTTTCCAGGCCCAGGGCCTTGACCTCGCGCACCATCTCCTCGACCTTGTCCATGTCGCGCTCTTTCGGGCTGCGCCAGGCGGCGCCCATGCAGAAGCGGGTGGCGCCGCTGTCCTTGGCCTGGCGGGCCGCGTCGAGCACGGTGTCGATGTCGAGGATCTTCTTCGCTTCCACGCCGGTGTCGTAGCGGGCCGCCTGCGGGCAGTAGCCGCAGTCTTCCTCGCAGCCGCCGGTCTTGATCGACAGCAGCGTGGCCAGTTCCACGTCGCCGTCCGGGAAGTTGGCGCGGTGGGTCTGCTGGGCCTTGAACATCAGGTCGTTGAACGGCAGTTCGAACAGGGCCAGCACGTCTTCCAGCGGCCAGGTGGCGGCCGGCGGCAGGGTGATGGGCGCCGCGGGACGGTGCAGTTCTACGGTTTTTGGTTGTTGGGTCAGGGACATCGTGATTCCTTCTACGGTCAAACAGGTTAGGCAGCCGGCCAGTTGGGCAGCTTGGTAAAGTCCAGGTATTCGGCGGCGGCGGCGGCGGACGGCTGCGCCAGGCGCGGCACGCGCCCCAGCAGCGGCGCCGGGATGCGCTCTTCCAGCGCGGCGACGTTCTCGTCGATGAAGGCCATGTCGGGGTCCACCTCGTTGGCGACCCAGCCGGCCAGCATCAGGTTTCGGCTGGCGATCGCTTCCACCGTCAGCAGCGCATGGCTGATGCAGCCCAGCCGCATGCCCACCACCAGCACCACCGGCAGGTCGAGCTGCTCGGCCAGGTCGGCGGTGTCGAATTCTTCGTTCAGGGGTACGCGGAAGCCGCCCACCCCTTCCACCACCACCGCGTCCGAGGCGGCGCTCACTTCGATGTAGGCGGCCAGGATGGGCACCGGCGAAATGTAGGCGTCTTCCAGTTCGGCCGCGATGTGGGGCGCGGCCGCCTCCTTGAGCAGGAAGGGCGTGGTCAGTTCCTGCGGCAGCGCCACGTTGCCGGCCGCGATCAGCTGGTCGGCGTCTTCATTGTGCCAGCGGCCGTTGCGCAGTTCGGCGCCGGCCGCCACCGGCTTCATGCCGCAGGCGCGCACGCCGCTTTGCACCAGCGCGTACAGCATGGCGGCCGACACCAGGGTCTTGCCGATTTCCGTGTCGGTGCCGGTGGTGAAGCAGGCAAAACGGGGGCGCGCGCCGGCGGCGGCCGGTGCGGGCTGCACCTGCGGCGTGGCGGCCAGAACGGGGTCGTCCAGACTCATGTCACATCCTTTCCAAGGCATTGATGGCGTCTATCAGCGTCGCCAGTTCCGCGTGGGTGTGGCCGGCCGACAGCGTCACGCGCAGGCGCGAGGTGCCCGTTGCCACCGTCGGCGGCCGTATCGTGCCCACCCACAGCCCCTGCTCATACAGGGCGGCGCCGGCGCGCATGGTTTCGGCATTGTCGCCGATCAGGATGGGCTGGATCGCCGTGTCCGAGGGCAGCCGCTGCCAGCGCGCCAGGCGCAGGCCATCGTTCAATTGTGCCACCAATGCCTGCAGATGTGCGCGTCTTTGCATGCCTTCCGGCCCTTCCAGCAGGTCCAGGCTGGCCAGCAGGGCGTGCGCCAGCGCCGGCGCGGCGGCGGTGGTGAAGATGTAGGGACGGGCCTTCTGGATCAGCGTTTCGATCACGGTGGCATGGGCCGCCACGAAGGCACCGCCCACGCCGGCCGCCTTGCCCAGGGTGCCCATGTAGACCAGGTACGGCGATTGCAAGTTGAAATGCTCAAGCGCGCCATGGCCGTTGGCGCCCAGCGTGCCGAAGCCGTGGGCGTCGTCCACCACCAGCCAGGCGCCGTACCGTTCGCACAACGCCAGCAGGGCCGGCAGGTCGGCCAGGTCGCCGTCCATGCTGAACACGCTGTCGGTCACCACCAGCTTGGTGCTGGCGCTACTGGCTTGCAGCATGGCGGCCAGCGCTTCCAGGTCGGCGTGCGGATAGACCTGCACGGCGGCGCGCGACAGGCGGGCGCCGTCGATCAGCGAGGCGTGGTTGAGCGACTCGGAGAAGATGGCCGCGTCGCGGTCGCCCGCCGTCAGGCCGGTGATGATGGCCAGGTTGGCCATGTAGCCGGTGCAGAAGTACAGCGCGCGCGGCTGCTCCAGGTGGGCGCCGACGAAGCCGGCCAGCCGTTCCTCGAGCCGGGCGTGGGCGCGGCCGTGGCCGGAAATGAGGTGCGAGGCGCCGCTGCCGGCGCCGTACAGGGCGGCCCCTTCCTGCAGGGCGGCCGCCAGCGCCGGATGGCTGGCCAGGCCCAGGTAGTCGTTGCTGCAGAAGGCCAGCAGCTCGCGCCCGTCCACGCGCACGCGCGGGCCGCATGGCGAATCGACCACGCGGCGGGTGCGGATCAGGCTTTGTTGCGCCAGCGCTTGCAGCTGGTCGTCCAGTCGGTTCAGCAGTTCCATGGTCATCCCGCCAGTACCTGGTCGAACACGGCCAGCGTGCTGGCGGCCAGGCCGTCGATTTCCTCGTCGCTGAGGATGTAGGGCGGCATCATGTAGACGGTGGGGCCGATGGGGCGCATCAGCAGTTCGTGTTCCAGCGCCGTGGAGAAGAAGCGGCGCGAGAAGTCGGCCGGCGCGTCGATGGCGTCAAAGGCCCAGATCATGCCGCGCTGGCGGAAGTTGCGTACCCGCGCGTGGCTGGCCAGCGGCGCCAGCGCCTGCGTCAGCCGTGCGGCGCGCACGCGGTTGTGGGCCAGCACGTCGTCGTCCTGGAAGATCTGCAGCGTGGCCAGGGCGGCGCGGCAGGCCAGCGGGTTGCCCGTGTATGAGTGCGAATGCAGGAAACCGCGCGTGACGTCGGCGCTGTAGAAGGCCTGGTAGATGTCGTCGCGCGTCATCACCAGCGACAGCGGCAGGTAGCCGCCGCTGATGCCCTTGGACAGGCACAGGAAGTCGGGCCAGATGCCGGCCTGCTCGCAGGCGAAGAAGGTGCCCGTGCGACCGCAGCCGACGGCGATTTCGTCCAGGATCAGGTGGACCTGGTGGCGGTCGCACAGTTCGCGCACCAGCGTCAGGTAGAGCGGGTCGTGCATCGCCATGCCGGTGGCGCACTGCACCAGCGGCTCGATGATGACGGCGGCGATCTGGTCGCCGCGTTGCTCCAGCAGCCGTTGCAGGTCGGCCGCCGCGCGGCGTGCCACGTCCTGCGCCGTTTCGCCATCCTGCGCCTGGCGCGCGTCGGGCGACATCACGGTCTGGCTGGCGCGCAGCAGCGGGCCGTAGGCGTCCTTGAACAGGGCCACATCGGTGACGGCCAGCGCACCGATGGTTTCGCCGTGATAGCTGCCCTTGAGGCAGACGAATTCCTGCTTGTCGCCCTGGCCGCGGTTGCGCCAGCTGTGGAAGCTCATTTTCAGCGCGATTTCCACCGCCGAGGCGCCGTCGCTGGCGTAGAAGCAGTGGCCCAGCACGTCGCCCGTGAGGGCCGCCAGCTGCTCGGACAGGCGGATCACCGGTTCATGGGTGAAGCCGGCCAGCATGGCGTGTTCCAGCTGGTCCAGCTGTTCCTTGAGGGCGGCGTTGATGCGGGGATTGGCATGGCCGAACAGGTTCACCCACCAGGAGCTGATCGCGTCCAGATAGCGCTTGCCGTCATGGTCGTACAGCCAGGCGCCGCGGCCATGGCTGACGGGGATCAGCGGCACAGTTTCATGGTGCTGCATTTGGGTGCACGGATGCCATACGCTGCGCAGGCTGCGGGCGACCCAGTCGCTTTGTTTGTTCGGTTCCAAAGATACTCCAGCTGATGTGCGGCCTAGCCTAGCCAGGCCGGCTTGCGCTTTTCGAGGAAGGACTGCACGCCTTCGCGGCCCTGCTCGGAAGCGCGGATATGGGCGATGCGTTCGGCCGTATCGGCCAGCAGCGCATCGGAAACGGGCAGTCCGGCCACGTCGCGCACCAGCACCTTGGCTTGCTGCACGGCGTACGGACTGTTGTTGACCAGGGCCTTGACGATGGCGGCCACGGTGGCGTCGAGCTCAGTGGCGGCCACTACCTCGTGGGCGTAGCCGATGCGCAGCGCCTGTTGCGCCGTGAAGCGTTCGGCCGTGAGGAAGTAGCGGCGCGCCGCCTGTTCTCCCATGGCCTTGATGACGTAGGGCGAAATGGTGGCCGGGATCAGGCCCAGCTTCACTTCGCTCAGGCAGAAATTGGCCTCCTCGGCCGCCACCGTGATGTCGCAGGCGGCCACCAGGCCCATGCCGCCGGCGTAGCAGTCGCCCTGCACCTTGGCCACCACGGGCTTGGGGCACAGGTAGATGGTGCGCAGCATCTCGGCCAGCTGCATGGCGTCGGCCTGGTTTTCCTCTTGCGAGTAGCCGGCCATTTTCTTCATCCAGTTCAGGTCCGCGCCGGCGCAGAAGGCGGGGCCGTTGGCGGCCAGCACGATGGCGCGCACCGTGTCGTTGCGGCCCAGTTCATCGAACGCCAGCGTGATGTCGCTGATGGTCGTTTCGTTGAAGGCGTTGCGCACGTCGGGCCGGTTCAGCGTGACGGTGGCAACCTTGTCGGCGATGGCGATGGTCAGGGTTTGATATGTCATGTCAGCCTCCATTACATGCGGAACACGCCGAACTTGGTATCGGGGATTTCCGCATTGAGCGCGGCCGACAGGCCCAGGCCCAGCACCATGCGGGTGTCGGCCGGGTCGATCACGCCGTCGTCCCACAGGCGCGCGGTGGCGTAGTAGGGGTGGCCCTGGTGTTCGTACTGGTCCTTGATGGGCTGCTTGAAGGCCGCCTCCTCCTCGGCCGACCACTGGCCGCCCTTGCCTTCGATGCCGTCGCGCTTGACGGTGGCCAGCACGCTGGCCGCCTGGTCGCCGCCCATGACGGAGATGCGGGCGTTGGGCCACATCCACATGAAGCGCGGCGAATAGGCGCGCCCGCACATGCCGTAGTTGCCGGCGCCGAAGCTGCCGCCGATGATGACGGTGAACTTGGGCACGGCGGCGGTGGCCACGGCCGTCACCATCTTGGCGCCGTTGCGGGCGATGCCTTCGTTTTCGTACTTGCGGCCCACCATGAAGCCGGTGATATTTTGCAGGAACACGAGCGGGATCTTGCGCTGGGCGCACAGCTCAATGAAGTGGGCGCCCTTGAGCGCCGATTCGGAGAACAGGATGCCGTTGTTGGCGATGATGCCGACCTTCATGCCGAAGATG
>JAZJZQ010000213.1:0-14001 GCA_040389625.1 Pseudomonadota bacterium
TGAGATTATGCGGTGTTTCGTGCAGCTCGTCAACCCCTCGTTTTTCACCCCGTTTGACTCGCATTTGCATGCACCGTTTTGCGGGGAGGCGAACTATAGCAAACAGCCGGCTTGATTGGCAAGGCGGTTTTGAAATAAATCTGTGTGCTATCTTAGCGCCGACCAAAACCCTGCCACTGCACACTTACCATGTCCATTCCAGCTATCGCCTCCACCACCAACGACGCACTCGCCAGCCTGCTCGATAACGCCATCAACAACAAGACCAAGCCGCTCGGCAGCCTGGGCATGCTGGAGACGGTGGCCAAGCAAATCGGATTGATCCAGCGCACGCGCGAGATTGCGCTGGAAAAGCCGGCCATCCTGGTGTTCGCGGCGGACCACGGCATCGTCGCCGAAGGCGTATCCGCCTACCCGCAAGACGTCACCTGGCAAATGGTGGAGAACTTCCTCGCCCGCGGCGCGGCCATCAATGTGTTCGCCCAGCAGAACGGCTGCGCATTGCACATCATCGACGCCGGCGTGAATCACGACTTCGGTCCGCGCACCGGCCTGACCGACCGCAAACTGGCGCACGGCACGCACAACTTCGCGCAACAAGCGGCAATGAGCGCAGACACCTGCGCCGCCGCCATCGCGGCCGGCATGGCGCTGGCCGCCGAACTGGATGGCAACGTGGTCGGCTTCGGCGAAATGGGCATCGGGAACACCACGGCCGCCGCCGCGCTGATGCACAAGCTGACCGGCATTCCCGTCGCCCAGTGCGTAGGCGCCGGTACGGGCCTGTCGGCCCAGGGCATCTCGCACAAGCAGCACGTGATCGAAGCGGCGGTCGCCAAGCACGCATCGGCCACAGAGCCGCTGGACATCCTGGCCACTTTCGGCGGCCTGGAAATCGCCATGATGGCCGGCGCCATGCTGAAGGCAGCCGAACGGCGCATGGTGCTGCTGATTGATGGCTTCATCGTGACCAGCGCCCTGCTGGTGGCGGCCCGGCTGCAGCCAGCCATCCTGGACTACTGCGTGTTCTCGCACTGCTCCGACGAGAGTGGCCACAAGAAGATGCTGGAAAACCTGGGCGCCCGCCCACTACTCTCGCTCAACCTGCGCCTGGGCGAAGGGACCGGCTGCGCGCTGGCACTGCCGCTGCTGCATGCCGCCGTCAATTTCATGAACCAGATGGCGACCTTCGAGTCGGCACAGGTCAGCGAAAAATCGGAATAGGAAGCAGCCATGCACCAGATCCGCCTGTTCTTCACCGCGCTGCAGTTCTTTACCCGGCTGCCGATCCCGCGCTGGGTGGGATTCGAGGCGGCATGGCTGAACCATGCGTCGCGCTACTTCCCCCTGGTGGGCGTGGTGGTGGCCGCCATCGCCGCCGGCACCTACGCGCTGGCGGCGTGGCTGTTGCCCGCGCCGGTCGCCGCCGTGCTGGCGACGGCCGCCACCATCTACGCCACCGGCGCCTTCCACGAGGACGGCTTTGCCGACATGTGCGACGGCTTCGGCGGCGGCCTGACCGGGCAGCGCGTGCTGGAGATCATGAAGGACTCGCGCATCGGCGCATACGGCGCCATCGGCATCTTCTGCATGCTCGCGCTCAAATGCGTGACGCTGTCGCTGCTGCCGCCCGGCGTTGCCATCGCCGCGCTGTTCGTCGCCCATCCCCTGTCGCGTCTCACGTCGACCGCGCTGATCTGGCGCCTCGACTACGCCCGCGATGAAGGCAAGGCGAAACCGCTCGCGCAAAAAATGAGCCATGCCGAATTTGCCATCGCCTTCATATGCGCCCTGCTGCCCGCGGCGGTGTGCGGCGCAGCTGGCTGGCTGTCCTGGCCCGCGCTGGCGGCCAGCCTGCTCGCAGCCTCCGCGTCGGCGTATTGGCTGGCGCAAAAATGCGTGAGCCGCATCGGCGGCTACACAGGCGACTGCCTGGGCGCGGTGCAGCAGGTATCGGAGGTGACGATCTACCTGTGCCTCCTGGCCAGCCTGGGACACGGCGCCTGGCACTGATGCGCATTACGCTGATACGCCATCCCCGGCCGCAGGTGGCGCCCGGCGTCTGCTATGGCAGCACCGACCTGGCGGTAGCGCAGGAGCAGCTCGACCAGGTACTGGCGACGCTGGCAGGCACGCTGCCGGCAGGCGCGCCGCTCTACTCCAGCCCATTGCGGCGCTGTGCGGACCTGGCGCAGCGGATCGGCAGCACAACGCCCATCTACGATGCGCGCCTGGCCGAAATGCATTTCGGCGCATGGGAGATGCAACGCTGGGACGACATTCCCTGTGCCGAGATCGATGCCTGGGCCGCGGACCTGGTCCGCTACCAGCCCGGCGGTGGTGAAAGCGTGCTGCAGATGGCCACCCGCATTGCCGACTTTTACGCCGACCTGCGCGCCGGCCCGGCGGCGGACATCGTCATCGTCTGCCACGCCGGCACCATGCGCCTGCTGATGGCCCGCCACGCCGGCCTCGCTCCCGCCGCCATGGCGCTGCACGCCGCCAGCACCCCTCACAGCATCGCCTACGGCGAACGGATCGTGTTGCAAGACTGACGGGCAAATTGCAAGCCACGCTTGCCCGCCTGCGCGCAGGCCGTATAATGGCGGCGTTTTGGTGCCCGCATGTCTGTCCAGACGTGCAGTTAAACGGGAAACACGAAGCCGTCCAGACGGCCAACGTGTGCTGCCCCCGCAACGGTAAGCAAGTGTCGCGTTAGCGCGACGAACCGCCTCAGATAACCACTGTGCATAGCATGGGAAGGTAAGGCGGTGCCACTTGCCAGCCCGGATACCGGCCAAATCAGGTGGAAGTGAGCGAACGGGGAGTTGCGCGACACGGACCAGGCCCGCCCCGGCGGCCTGCCATGCGCTATTCCAGTTCACCGCTTCTGTTCAATCTGGCCTACGGGGACGTCGGCCGGTTGCCCCTTTACAGAAGATTTGCCATGACTTTTCCTGTTTCCCGCCGCGCGGTTGCGGCGTCGATCGCGCTCGCTTTCATTGCGCCCTCCGCCTTTGCCGACACCCAGAGCGATATCGCCGGCAACGCCGTGTTCATCACCGCCGCACGCGCACCGCAGCAAGCCGCCGATGTACTGAGCGATACGCTGACCATCGATTCGGCGCAGATCGCGCAATCGGGCGCCGGCTCCATCATCGAGCTGCTGCAACGCCAGCGCGGCATTGAAGTGGCGCGCAACGGCGGCCCGGGCAACAGCGCCAGCGTGTTCATTCGCGGCGCCAACAGCAACCAGAACATCGTGCTGGTGGACGGCGTGCGCATCGGCTCGTCCACCACGGGCGCGGCCAACTGGAGCGCCATCCCGCTGTCGGCCATCGACCGCATCGAGATCGTCTACGGCCCGCTCAGCACCCTGTACGGCGCCGGCGCCATCGGCGGCGTGGTCCAGATCTTCACCAAGCAAGGCCAGGGCGCTCCCGCACTGACCGCCGCCGCGGGCTATGGCAGCAACAATACCCGCAGCGCCGACGCCGGCGTTTCTGGCGCGACGGGCGGTGAACACAGCTTCAGCTACGCGCTCAGCGCCGGCAAGGAAAAGTCGGATGGCTTCTCCTCCACCGTGCCCGGCAACTACTCCTACAATCCGGACAGGGATGGCTACGACAAGGACAGCGCCGCCGGCCAGATCGCCCTGCAACTGCACAAGGACCACGCGCTAGGCGCCATGTTCATGTACAGCAAATTGCGCGCGCAGTACGACAGCGGGGCGTCCAGCTTCGACACCCACAGCCTGCAAAAAGTGGAAAGCGCGGCCGTGTACAGCAAGAACCGTATACTGCCAAATTGGACCAGCGTGCTGCAAGTCTCCCAAAGCCGCGACGAGCAGGGCGATTTCTCCAGCGCTGCCGCGACGGGCCAAAGCCAGATCGACACCACGCAGACCGGCTACTCCTGGCAGAACGATATCCAGATCGGCGCCGACCTGCTGCAACTGCTGTATGAACACCGCAAGGAAGCGGTCGACGTCCATGGCGTCTCCCCGCTCAACCGCGACCGCGGCACCAACGCCTATGCCGCCGTCTACAGCGCCCGGCGCGGCGCCAACGCGTTCAATGCCAGCGTCCGCCGCGACAACACGGAATACGGCAACAAGACCACGGGCGCCGCCGGCTACGGCTACAGCTTCACCCGCCAGCTGCGCGCCAGCGCCAGCGTCGGTACCAGCTTCCGCGCCCCGACCTACAACGAGTTGTACTACCCTGGCTATGGTCTGCCGACCAACAAGCCCGAACTGGGCCGCAATGTGGAAGCGGGCCTGCACTACGACGATGGCAGCACGACGCTGTCCGCGCGCTACTACCACAGCCGCCTGACCGACCTGCTGGTCTATGTCACGCCGTGCCCGTACAACGCCACCTCGAAGAGCAGCGGCTGCGCCTACAACGTCAACCACGCACTGCTGGAAGGCCTGACGCTGGAAGGCGGCCGCAAACTGGGCAGCTTCGAGCTGGCCGGCACGCTCGACCTGCAGGATCCGAAGGACGAAACCACCGGCAAGCGCCTGGCGCGCCGTTCGCAGCGTCACGCCAACCTGGCGCTGGACTACGTGACCGGCCCGCTGAAGGGCGGCGTGGAACTGACCTTGTCCGGCCCCCGCTACGACGACGCGGCCAACCGCAACCGGCTGGGCGGCTATGGCCTGGTCAACCTGTATGCCACCTGGCAGCTCACGCAGGATTGGTCGGCGCTGCTGCGCTGGAATAACGTCGGCAACAAGCAGTACGAGCTGGCGCGCCTCTACAGCACGGCCGGTTCCACGGTGTTTGCCGGCCTGCGCTACGGCTACAAGTAAGCGAAGAAATTGGTGTAACCTGCCGGGCGAGGCTTGCCCCGTCCGGCGGCAGCAGATTCACAGAGCAAAGGTAGTCCATGCATTCTTCCCTCCGCAACCTGCGCCAGCGCACCAGCGTCATCATCGCGACGCTGGTGCTGTGTGCCGTCGCCAGCCTGCTGTTGGCCAGCATGATGGGATCGGTGGCGATCCCGCTGTCCGACCTGCCGGGCGCAATCGACGCGCTGCTGCACGGCCGCGCCGACTCGTTGGCAGCCACCCTGCTCGAGTTGCGCGGCGGCCGGGCCACCACGGCCTTCGTCACCGGCGCCGCGCTGTCGCTGGCGGGTGTGATGATGCAGGCGCTGTTGCGCAATCCGCTGGCCGATCCCTATGTGCTGGGCATCTCTGGTGGCGCCTCGGTCGGCGCGCTGGCCGCCCTGCTGTTCATGTGCGCCACGTGGATGATCGATGCCGCCGCCTTTGCCGGCGCCGTCGCCGTTTCGCTCTTGCTGTACTTCCTTGCCCGGCGCGACCTGCGCGGCGGCACGGCGGCCGAAGGCGGCACCGCCCTGCTGCTGCTGACGGGCGTGATCCTGTCGTCGGTCACCATGGCCATCGTCACGCTCATGCTGTCGATCGCGCCCGAGAGCCGCCTGCGCAGCATGGTGTTCTGGCTGATCGGCGACCTGGCCGGCGCGCCGCAACGGTGGCTGCCGTGGATCGTACTGGCCGCGGGCCTGTGGTTCGCCCTGCGCAGCGCGCGCGCCATGAACGTGATGGCGCTGCACGCCGAGGCGGCCGCCACGCTCGGCATCCGCGTGGGCGCCCTGCGCAAGGGACTGTTCTTCTGTTCCGGGCTGCTGACGGCCAGCGCCGTGACCAGCGCCGGCAGCATCGGCTTTGTCGGCCTGATCGTGCCGCACGCCTGCCGCTTCGCCTTCGGGCCCGACCACCGGGTGCTGATCCCGGCGGCGGCGCTGGCCGGCGGCAGCTTCCTGGTGCTGGCCGATACGCTGGCACGCACCATGCTCGCGCCGCAGCAGCTGCCGGTGGGCGTGGTCACGTCGCTGATCGGCGCGCCCATCTTCCTGTATCAATTGCACCGCTTGCGAAAATAAGATGATACGCACCCACCAACTCACCCTGCGCGCCGGCGAGCGCACGCTGGTCGACCAGCTGGCATGGCACGTCGAGGACGGCCAATGCTGGAGCGTGATCGGCCGCAATGGCGCCGGCAAGAGCACGCTGCTGCGCACCCTGGCCGGCTTGCGCCAGCCCGATGGGGGCAGCATCAGCATCGGCCAGCGCGCCCTGCAGGAATGGCCGCTGGAGGAACTGGCCCGCACCCGCGCCTTCCTGGCCCAGGCCCGCAGCGACGCCTTTGCCTACACCGCACTCGAAACCGTGCTGGCCGCGCGCCACCCCTACCACGGCAACCGCTACTGGGAAGGCAGCGACGACCACAAGCTGGCGCTCGACGCGCTGGCGGCGATGGAAGTGTCCGACCTGGCCGCGCGCGACGTGCGCACCCTGTCCGGCGGCGAACGCCAGCGGGTGGCGATTGCCGCCATGCTGGCGCAGGACACCCCGTTGCTGCTGCTGGACGAACCGGCCAATGCGCTGGACCTGGCGCACCAGGTCAGCGTCATGCGGCTGCTGGCCGGCTTGTGCCGGCAGCAGAACAAGACCGTGGTGATGATAGGCCACGACCTGAACCTGGCCCACAGCGTCTCCACCCACGCCCTGCTGCTGATGGGCGACGGCCGCTGGCAGGCCGGCACCACCGCCGAAGTGATGCATCCATCCATCCTGAGCGCCTGCCTGGGTCACCCGATCGAGACGATACGGCACGGCCAGCGCAGCATTTTCATTCCCACCGAGGACCACGCATGAGCGACCCGACCACCGACGACATCAACCAACGCCACCGCCTGCGCATGGAGCGCAAGAAGGCCCTCATCGACGCCAAGATCCTGGCCGCCGACAAGCAGATCGGCATCATCATCGTCAACACCGGCAACGGCAAGGGCAAGAGTTCGAGCGGCTTCGGCATGGCCATCCGCGCCATGGGGCACGGCATGAAAGTGGGCATCGTCCAGTTCATCAAGGGTGCCATGTCGACCGGCGAGGAAAAATTCCTGCGCCGCTTTCCCGACGAGGTGAGCTTCCACGCCATGGGCGAAGGCTATACCTGGGTCACCCAGGACCGCGAACGGGACATGGAAAAAGCCAGGCTGGCGTGGGAGCAGGCCAAGCGCTTCCTGTCCGATCCCGCCATCGGCCTGGTCCTGTTCGATGAACTGAACATCGCCCTGAAATACCGCTACCTCGACCTCGACACCGTGATCGCGGACCTGCTGGAGCGCCCGGCCATGCAGCACGTCGTCATCACCGGCCGCGGCGCATTGCCGGAACTGATTGCCATCGCCGACACGGTCACGGAAATGGCAGAAGTAAAACACGCCTTCAAGGCCGGTATCGGTGCGCAGGAGGGGACGGAATGGTAACGGATGGCCAGGTCGCAGTGAAAGCCCTGCTGGTGGCCGCCGTGGCCTCGGGCCAGGGCAAGACCACCACCACCGCCGCGCTGGCGCGCAAGCTGGTCCGCATGGGCAAGCGCGTGCGCGTGTTCAAGTGCGGCCCCGACTTCATCGATCCCATGCTGCTGGAACGGGCCAGCGGCGCGCCGGTCCGCTCGCTGGACCTGTGGATGGTGGGCGCGGAGCAGTGCCACGCCCAGCTGGCGCAAGCCGCCGCCGAGGCGGACGTGATCCTGATCGAAGGCGTGATGGGCCTGTATGACGGCACGCCGTCCAGCGCCGACCTGGCGCGCGCATTCAAGGTGCCGGTGATGGCCGTGATCGACGCCTCGGCCATGGCACAGACGGCCGGCGCGCTGGTGCACGGCCTGCGCGACTACGGCCCGGTCGAGATGGCCGGCGTGATCGCCAACCGCGTGGCCAGTCCCGGCCACGCCGCCATGATCGCCGCCTCGCTGCGCGACATTCCCCTGTTCGGCACCTTGCCGCGCCAGGAAAAGTCGCTGCCGGAACGCCACCTCGGCCTGGTCCTGCCGGACGAAGTGGGCGGCATCGACACCCTGCTCAACCAGCTGGCCGACGGGCTCAATTTCGACCAGGCGGCATGGGACAGCCTGCCGGCCGTCCAAATCGCCATCCCGCCAGCGCCAGCCCCCCAGGCGCCGCTGCTGGCCGGGAAAACCGTGGCCGTTGCGCGCGACGCCGCCTTCATGTTCCTCTACCCGGCCAACCTGGACACGCTCGAGCAGCTGGGCGCCACGCTGCGCTACTTCTCGCCGCTGGCCAACCAGCCGGTGCCGGCCGGGGCGGACGCCGTCTACCTGCCGGGCGGCTACCCGGAACTGCACGCGCAGGCCCTGTCGCAGGCGCACAACTGGCGCAGTTCCATCCGCGCCGCCCATGTGGCCGGCATGCCCATCGTGGCCGAATGCGGCGGCATGATGGCGCTGGCCGAAACGCTGGCCGACCAGCAGGGCAACGTGTGGCCGATGGCCGGCCTGCTGCCGGGCGCCGTGCAGATGCAGACGCGCCTGGCGGGACTGGGACCGCAAGGGATCATCACGCCATATGGCCTGCTGCGCGGCCATACCTTCCACTACTCGCAGCTGCAGACGGACCTGGCGCCCGTCGCGCATACGATCAAGCACCCGTCCGACGCGCAGGGCGAGGCCGTGTATCGCGTTGGCTCGCTGACGGCGTCCTACTTCCACGCCTACTTCGCCTCCAGCCCCGCGGCCACGGCCGCGCTGTTCCTGCCGAAGGACGCGGCATGATACGCACCCTGGTGCTGGGCGGCGCACGCTCGGGCAAGAGCGTCTTTGCCGAGCAATTGGTGGCGGCGTCCGGCAAGGAAGGCATCTACATCGCCACCGCGCAGGCGGGCGACGATGAAATGGCCCGCCGCATTGCCCACCACCGCGGCCAGCGCCCCGCCCACTGGACCACCGTGGAGGAGCCACTGGCACTGGCCGACGCCCTGTCCCGCTGGTGCGCGCCGCAGCGCATGGTGCTGGTGGACTGCCTGACGCTGTGGCTGTCCAACCTGCTCTTCAGCGCCGGCGGCGCATGGCCGGAAGTCGGCGACGTGGTGCTGCCGCCCCGCTTCCATGCGGAGCGCGCCGCGCTGCTGCAGGTGCTGGCACAATGCCCGGGCGACGTGGTGCTGGTGTCGAACGAGGTGGGCATGGGCATCGTGCCCATGGGCGCCGTGTCGCGCTGCTTCATGGACGAGGCGGGCCGCCTGAACCAGGCCGTGGCCGCCCTGTGCGACCGCGCCGTGTTCGTCGCCGCCGGGCTGCCGCTGTACCTCAAGGGTGCGCCGTGCTGACTGGCCTGGGCTTGCCCGCGATCGCCGTGTTGCTGGCGGCCGGCGTGCTGCTCGACCTGCTGCTGGGCGAGGCCAGACGCTGGCATCCCCTGGTCGGCTTCGGCAATCTGGCCTACGCGCTGGAACGCAAACTCAATCGCGGCCAGCGCCGATACTGGCGCGGCCTGCTGGCCTGGCTGCTGGCCGTAACGCCGCCCGTGGTGGCGGCAACGCTGCTGTGCGTGGCCGGCGGCCCCGCCGTGGACGCGCTGCTGCTCTATTTCTGCATCGGCCTGCGCAGCCTGCGCGACCACAACCTGCCCATCGCACAGGCGCTGCAAAGCGGCGACCTCGATACGGCGCGCCAGCTGACAGCGCGCATCGTCAGCCGCGACACGGCCGGCGCCAGCGCCACCGACCTGGCCAAGGCCAGCGCCGAATCGCTGCTGGAAAACGGCAACGACGCCGTCTTCGGTACGCTGTTCTGGTTCGTCGTGGCGGGCGGTCCCGGCGCCGTGCTGTTCCGGCTGGCCAACACGCTCGACGCCATGTGGGGCTATCGCACCACGCGCCTGCTGCGCTTCGGCTGCGCCGCCGCCCGCATCGACGATGCGCTCAACTACCTGCCGGCCAGGCTGACCGCCCTGTCCTACGTGCTGCTGGCGTCCACCATGGAAGGCAAACGGCGCGCCTGGCACTGCTGGCGCGCGCAAGCGCCCGCGTGGAGCAGTCCCAATGCCGGCCCCGTCATGGCCAGCGGCGCCGGGGCGCTGGGCCTGGCGCTGGGCGGTCCGGCCATCTATGACGGCGAAATCGAACACCGCCCACCGTTGGGCAGCGGCCAGCCGGCCGGCGCGCAGGACATCGCGCGCGCCTGGCAACTGGTGGCCCGCACCACCTGGCTATGGCTGGCATGTACCGCCGCCGTTGCCGTCACCCTGTACCTGAAAGGCCACTGGCATGCTTAAACACGGCGGCAACCTGCGCGACGCGGCGCAGCGCTTCGGCGCGCACGACTGGCTCGATCTTTCCACCGGCATCAACCCGCACTACTATCCCGCGCCGGCCGTGGCGGGCAATGCGTGGCACCGCCTGCCGGAGGCCGATCCCGCACTGGCCGCCGCCGCTGCCGCCTTTTACGGCGCGCCGCTGATGCTGCCGGTGGCCGGCACCCAGGCCGCCATCCAGGCCCTGCCCCGGCTGCGCCCACCGTCGCGGGTGGTGGTGGCGGCGCCGTCCTATGCCGAACATGCGCACCACTGGTCCGGCCACGGCCACACGCTGCGGCAGGTGGACTACCCGGAGCTGGACGGTGCAGTCGATGGCTGCGACGTGCTGGTGGTCTGCAATCCCAACAATCCGACTGGCGCCACCGTCCCGCCGCAACAGCTGCTGCGCTGGGCCGATGCGCTGGCGGCCCGCGGCGGCTGGCTGGTGGTGGACGAAGCGTTCGGCGACACGACGGCCGGCACCAGCGTCTGCGGCCGTACCGGCCAGCCGGGACTGATCGTGCTGCGCTCCGTGGGCAAATTCTTTGGCCTGGCCGGCATCCGGCTCGGCTTCGTGGCGGCCCAACCGGCGCTGCTGGACAGCCTGGCCGACCTGCTGGGGCCATGGACCATCAGCGGCCCCGCCCAGCAGGTCGCGCTGTCCGCGCTGCGCGACCGTCCCTGGCAGGATGCCATGCGCACCCGCCTGGGCGCGGAAGGCGGGCGCCTCCAGGCACTGCTGGCCGCGCACGGCATCGCCGCCTACGGCAGCGCCCTGTTCCAGTGGTGGCCGGAGCCGGAGGCGGAAACCTTCTGGCAGCACATGGCCGAACAGGGCATCTGGGTGCGCCTGTTCCGCCAGGCCGCGCGCGGCATCCGCCTCGGCCTGCCGCCGGACGAAGCAGGCTGGTGCCGGCTCGATCATGCATTAAACGAATGGAAGGCCCGTAATTCATGAAGATTCCTCCCACCCTGCCTCAGTTGCTTCCGCTGCTGCCCTTGCTCGCGCTGGCGTGCACCGGCCAGGCCGGCGCCGCCATCACCGTGCGTGACGACGACGGCGTGGCCGTCACGGTGCAGCAGCCAGCCCGCCGCATCATGTCGCTGGCGCCCCATGCGACGGAACTGCTGTTCGCGGCCGGCGGCGGCGACCGCATCATCGGCACCGTCAGCTACAGCGACTACCCGCCAGCGGCCAAGGCCATCCCGCGCGTGGGCGACAACCGCGAAGTCGACCTGGAACGCATCATCGCCATGAAGCCCGACCTGCTGGTGGTCTGGCTGCACGGCAGTTCCCCGCGCCAGATCGACGCGCTGCGCCAGTTGGGCATTCCCATGTTCCACAGCGAGCCGCACAAGCTGGAAGCCATCCCCGACAGCCTGCTGCGCCTGGGCCAGCTGATGGGCACCGAAGCCGTCGCCCGGCCGGCCGCCGCCGACCTGCGCCAGCAGCTGGACGCATTGGCCGCGAAATACGCGGGACGCCCTCCGGTGCGCATGTTCTACCAGGTGTGGGACAAGCCGCTGTACACCCTCAACGGCAACCACATCGTCAGCGACAGCATCCGCCTGTGCGGCGGCGAAAACATCTTCGCCGGGCTGAAAGCGGTGGCGCCCACGGTCAACGTGGAAGCGGTGCTGCAGGAAGACCCGGAAGCCATCTTCGGCACGGCCGAGAAAAACTACGGCGGCATCAACCTGTGGCGGCCCTATGCCACCATGAAGGCGGTCCGCAACGGCAACCTGTTCACGCTGAACGGCGAACTGCTCAACCGCTCCGGCCCGCGCATGATCGCCGGCACCGCCGCCTTGTGCGAAAAACTAGAGCTGGCACGCCAGCACAGGAAACAACCATGAGTCACTATCAACGCATCGCCTGCCTGTCCACCGAGTCGGTGGAAACCCTGTACGCGCTGGGCGCGGAACAGTACATCGCCGGCATCTCCGGCTTTACCGTGCGCCCGCCCCGCGCGCGCGAGGAAAAGACCAAGATCAGCGGCTTCTCGTCGTCCAAGCTGGAACGCATCCTGGCCGTGCAGCCGGACCTGGTGATCGGCTTTTCCAATCTGCAGGCCGACATCTGCCGCGACCTGGCGCAGGCCGGGGTGGAAGTCCACCTGTTCAACCAGCGCAGCGTGGCCGGCATCCTGCGCATGGTGTCCGTACTGGCCGCGCTGGTGCAGCGCGAGGACGCGGGCCGCGAACTGCTGGCGCAGCTGCAGGAGCACGTCGACCAGGCCCGCGCCCGCGCCGCGCAATGGACGCGCCGCCCCGTGATCTACTTCGAGGAATGGAACGATCCGCTGATGAGCGGCATAGGCTGGGCGGCGGAGCTGATCGGTATTGCCGGCGGCGAGGACGCCTTCCCCCGGCTGTCCGTCCACCAAAGCGCGAAGGAGCGCATCATCGCCGACCCGATGGCGGTGGTGCGGCGCGCGCCCGACATCATCATCGGCTCCTGGTGCGGCAAGAAGTTCCAGCCCGATACGCTGCGTTCCCGCGAAGGTTGGGACACCATCCCCGCCCTGCGCAACGGCATGCTGTTCGAGATCAAGTCGCCCGACATCCTGTCGCCCGGCCCTTCCGCCATCACGGAAGGCCTGCGCCAGATCAGCGACATGGTCGCCCGCTGGCAGGAGGCGCAGACGGCATGAGCTTCCCCTTCCCTACCCTGATGGTGCAGGGCACCACGTCGGATGCCGGCAAGAGCACCGTGGTGGCCGCCCTGTGCCGCCTGCTCAAGCAGCGCGGCGTGCGCGTGGCGCCGTTCAAGCCGCAGAACATGGCACTCAACAGCGCGGTGACTGCCGACGGCGGCGAGATCGGCCGCGCCCAGGCGCTGCAAGCCATCGCCGCCGGCCTGGCGCCGCACACGGACATGAACCCGGTTCTGCTCAAGCCCTCGAGCGACACGGGCGCCCAGGTCATCATCCACGGCCACGTGCGCGCCGACATGAACGCGCGCGACTATCACCAGTACAAGACCATCGCCATGGAGGCGGTGCTGGCCTCGCACGGTCGCCTGGCCGCACAGTACGAGGCGGTGGTGGTGGAAGGCGCCGGCAGCCCGGCCGAAATCAACCTGCGCGACCGCGACATCGCCAACATGGGCTTTGCCGAAGCCGTGGACTGCCCGGTGATACTGGTGGCCGACATCGACCGCGGCGGCGTGTTCGCCCACATCGTCGGCACGCTGTCCTGCCTGTCCGAAAGTGAACGCAAGCGTACCATCGGCTTCGTCATCAATCGCTTCCGGGGCGACATCTCCCTGCTGGAATCGGGGCTGGAATGGCTGGAGCAGCAGACCGGCAAGCCGGTACTGGCCGTGCTGCCCTATCTGCACGGCCTGTTCCTGGACGCCGAGGATGCCGTGCAGCCGGTGCAGGCCTCGCGCGGCGCGTTCCGCGTGGTGGTCCCCAGCCTGCCGCGCATGAGCAACCACACTGATTTCGACGCCCTGCGCGCCCATCCCGACGTCGACCTGCGCTTCGTGCGCCAGGGCGAGGCGATACCGCCGGCCGACCTGGTCATCCTCCCCGGCAGCAAGAACACGCGGGCCGACCTGGAATGGCTGCGCGCGCAAGGCTGGCCGGAATACATCGGCCGCCACCTGCGTTACGGCGGCAAGGTGATCGGCATCTGCGGCGGCTTCCAGATGCTGGGCCGCGGCGTGTGCGATCCGCACGGCATCGAAGGCACGCCAGGCACCTCGCCCGCCCTCGGCCTGCTCGAGATGGAGACGGAAATGACGCCGGAAAAACGGCTGGTGCAAGTACAGGGCGTGTGCGCTTTCGGCGACGGCTGCGCCACCGTGAGCGGCTACGAAATCCACATGGGTATCTCGACCGGCGCTGCCCTGGGCCTGCC
>JAZJZQ010000214.1:0-15049 GCA_040389625.1 Pseudomonadota bacterium
CTGGTTCAAGATCAATGACGACCACACCCGAACCAGCCTGGGCGGCAGCTTTGGCAGCGGCTCGTTCGGCCTGTTCGCACCACTCACGGCCGGCCATTATGGCTTCGACGTCGAGGGGCGTACGCTGCTGGCCAACCGCGGCGGCAATTACTCGGGCACGCTGAGCGTGGACGTGTCGCCGGTGCCGGAACCGGACGCCTACTCGCTGCTCCTGCTGGGGCTGGGCCTGATCGTCTTCCAGCGCCGTCCCAAGGCCAACCCCAAGCTGGGCTGACCCCCGTTTTTTATGCTGCCAGCATGTCGGGCGGCAGGGGGGCGAGGCGAGCCGTGGCGCCCTCGATGAACTGGGCGCTGAAGACGCGGTCTCCCGCTTCCATCGCACGGCTGTCGATCTGGGCCGCCAGCAAGTCGGCGGCGGCGGCAGCCATTTGCTGCATGGGCTGGCGCAGCGTGGTCAGATTGTAGCTGAGCCAGTTCGACGGTTCCACCGCATCGAAGCCGGCCACCGATAGCTGGCCCGGCACCTCGATGCCCAGCTCATGGCGTGCGCAGTCCAGGCAGCCGATGGCCATCACGTCGCTGGCGCAGATGACGGCATCGGGCACTCGGCCCAGCTGGCCGATGATGGCGCGCAGGCCACTGCCACCGCTGGCGTAGTCGTACTGACCCGTCACCACCAGGGGCGCTGGCAAGCCCAGTTCCGTCAGCCGCTGGCAGGCCCCGCGCCGCCGCTCCTGCGAAATGAATGAATCTGTGGGCCCTTCGATGATGGCGAACTGCCGGTGGCCGGCCGCCGCCAGGCGCGACACCAGGGTGCGCGCCGCCTCGACCTGGTCGCAGCTGACCGTGTGGGCCTGTTGTCCGCCGGCGCTGCGGTTGAGCAGCACCAGTGGCACGCCGCGGCGGCGAAATTCCGCGATTTGCCCGTCCGACAGGCTGGCCACGGAAATGGCGCCGTCCACCTGGTACTGCCACACGTCGGCCAGGACACGCCCGACGTCCGTCTCCCGCACCAGCGAAAACAGCAGCACGCGTTTGCCATGGCGGGCAATCTGCTGGCTCAGGGCCGACAGCACTTCCGGATAGTGCAGATTGGAGGTATCGCTGATCAACACGGCGACCATGTTGCTGCGCCGTGTAATCAGGCTGCGGGCGGCCGCGTTGGGAATGTAGTCGAGACTGGCGGCCGCCTTCATCACCCGCGCGTAGGTGGCCTTGGAAACGCTGGCCCCTGGCTTGAAGCAGCGCGACACAGCCGACTGCGACACGCCGGCCAGCAACGCCACGTCATAGGAGGTGACGCGGCGCGGCTCGTGCACCAGGGCGGCGGAATACGGGGCCGGTTCAGCGCCGGCGGGCGGGTGGGTTTTTGCCATAGTCTCGTTATGACCGCGCAGCTGGCGCTGGTCGGGGCCGCTGCCGGCCGGATATTTCCATTAAGCATAACTTAAGATCTTACCTTGTGGCAATACGGCTGACGGCAAATATCGGACATTGATCAAGTCTGGGCGCGATCAGTCGGGCTGGTTGCATGCGTTCATTCCATACGGACTGGGCTGGCCCGGCGGCGATACATCGCTTTTGTCCAGGTCCGCGCTCAGGGCCGGCAGCAGATAATTCGCCGTGGCCACCGCTTCAGTGCCGCTGACGATGGCGCGGGCCGTCAGTTCCAGCACCAGCCAGTTGCCGCGGTCACGCGGATAGCTGACAGTAAACGTGGTCAGGCCCAGCCCGTCGGTCGGACCCTGGACGGTGACGGTGACGGGTATCCCCGGGTCCAGCACGCCATTGGCATTGGTATCGAGCGCCGGGTCATACAGGCCCTTGCGCAAGCTGTCCTCGTTCGGGCAGGTGTAGTTCACCACGGGCACCCACACGCCGACCGTGCCGTCGGCCGTGCTGGGCGCCCGCCATGCATAGTAGCCCTTGCGGAAGGCACTGGCCCAGGCCGTGGCGCTGACCTGCTGGCCGGCGACGGCATTGCCGGCCGCGTCGGCCAGCAGGACGGAAAACTGCTGTTGCAGCAGGCTGGCCGAATATTCCGTGAGGCGGTTGCCGGTACCGAACTGTATCGACAGCGCTTGCCGGCTGACGGTGAGGCGGGTGCTGGCGCTGGTGCGGGCGCCGCTCTGGCCGGCGATGGTGGCCTGTATCGTCACCCCGTCGCGTCCGCTGTCGGCGCTGCCGGCCACATAGGTTGCCACGGCCAGGCCGTCGCTGCCGGTGGTGACCGTGGCCGGCTGCAGCAGCGTGCCGCCACTGGCGTCGGCCGCGATGGAGAACACGACGACGGCGTTCTTGACCAGGTTGTTGGCGGCCGTGCCGTCCCGCACCACGGCCTGCAGCGTGCTGCGCTGGGACTGCTGGCCGGCGCTGTTGCTGGTCAGGGTGGGATGGTCGGCCTGCAAGGTGAGGGTAGCGGACGGCGTGAGCGGCGCGACGAACTCCACCTTGCTGACGGCACCGGGCCCGCCCGGCATGGTCGCTGTCAGCGTGGCGACGCCGGCGTAGGCCGACGCCACGTAGGCCCGTTGCATGGCGCCCCCCGTCACGGGCAGGGGCGCCGCCAGCGGCGTGCGGCAGGCACTGTCGGCGTACACGCCGCCACGCGATGTGCTGAGCAGGACGGTGGCGGCCCCTCCCGTGGCCAGCCCCGTGTAGTGCCCGTCGATGGGCTGGCAATTGCCCGTGGCGACCTGCTGCACCACTTCGGCGCCGGCGGCGTCCACCGTCACGGCCGGGGTCAGCGTCAGTTCGCCATCGGCGATGGCAAGGGCATGGGCAGCGCTGGCGCCGGCCGCCGTGACCGTGACCGTCTCGCCGCCGACGGTGCTCGCCTGCACGACGATGATGGCCCGGCCCTGGCTGTCCGTCTGGGCGCCGGCCTTGGGAGCGACCGCATTGCCATGGGCTGCACTGACGGTGAACTGCGCGCCGGCGATGGGCTGGCCGCCGGCGTCGCGCAGGGTCAATGTCAGTTCGCCGCTCTTGCCTAGGGGCAGCACGGGCGGGCCGTCGAGCAGCAGGCTGGTGCCCACCACGGTGACGACGCCGCTGGCCGTCTGCGTTCCCACCTTGGCGCTGACAGTGATGTTGCGGTTGCTGCGCAAGCCGCCCGTATCGAGCACGGCCTTGGCCCGGCCGGAGGCATCGGTGCTGACCTGCATCCCGCTCAGCAGCCCGGAGTCGGCCGCGAAGGCGATGGCGGCGTTGGCCAGCGCTGCGTTGCCGGCATTCTTGACCAGGGCCGTGATCGTGACTGGCGTGCCGCCGGCGGACTTGAGTTCGTTACTGCTGAATACCAGGCTGAGCGAGGCGGCGTTGGCGGCCGGGTCGGCGGTGGGCGGGGCCGGCGTGATGACGGGCGGCGTGGCGGGCGGCGTGACGGGCGAGGTGGTGGGCGGCACGGGCAGGGTGCCGCCGCAGCCGGCCGAACTGCCCAGGGCGCAGCTGCTGCCACCACCGCCACCGCCACCACAGGCGGCCAGGAACAGCATGCATGCCAGGGCCAGGCTGCCCAGCGTTGTGCGGTGTTGGATGTCCACGTTAGCCTCCGTCTGTCGAAATGGGCGCGCGCAAGGCGGCCGAACAGGCAGGTTAGCGCCGGCGGCGTGAGCGGGATTTGATCCGGGGCAATATCTGGCGCCATGGAAAGAATGGCGTGATGCGGGCGGCGGATATTTCTTCCGGCAAGATTTGCCTGGCGCCGACTTTTCTGGTAACGATTTTTCTGGTAACATAGCGCCCCTTTAATTGCGTGAAGGGTCGACATGGCCAATGCTTGCGGTGTCGATTTTGGCACGTCAAATTCCACTGTGGGCTGGGTGCGGCCCGGCCACCCCGTCATGCTGGGGCTGGAGGATGGCAAGGAAACCCTGCCGTCCGTCGTGTTCTTCAACGCCGAGGACGAGGACGTCGCCTTCGGCCGTGCCGCGCTGAGTCAATACCTGGCTGGCTACGAAGGACGTTTGATGCGCTCGCTCAAGAGCCTGCTGGGCACCAGCCTGATCGACGGCCAGACGGAGGTGGGCGGCCGCGCCTTGCCGTTCCGCATGCTGCTGGCCCAGTTCATCGGCGAACTCAAGCGCCGCGCCGAACTGGCGGCCGGGCGCGAATTCACGTCGGCCGTACTGGGCCGCCCCGTGTTCTTCATCGACGACAGCGCCGCCAACGACCAGCTGGCCCAGGACACGCTGGCCGAAGTGGCCCATTCCGTCGGCTTCAAGGACATTTCCTTCCAGTTCGAACCGATCGCTGCCGCCTTCGACTACGAATCCCAGATTACACGCGAAGAACTGGTGCTGATCGCCGACATCGGCGGTGGCACGTCCGACTTCTCGCTGGTGCGGCTGTCGCCCGAGCGGGCCAAGCTGGCCGAGCGGCGCGACGACATCTTGGCCAATGGCGGCGTCCACATCGGCGGCACCGACTTCGACAAATACCTGAGCCTGTCGTCCGTGATGCCGCTGCTGGGCTATGGCAGCCGCCTGCGCAACAACAGCGAAGTGCCATCCAGTTACTTCTTCAACCTGGCCACCTGGCATACCATCAACCAGGCCTACACCAAGAAGATGTGGGTGCAGCTGGCCGACATCAGCCGCGACGCGGCCGAGCCGGACAAGCTGGGCCGGTTGCAGAAACTGATCGACCACCGCGCCGGCCACTGGCTGGCCATGAGGGTGGAAGAGGGTAAGATCGCCCTGTCCGACGCCGCTACCGTGGCGCTGGAGCTGGACCGCCTGTCGCCGGCCGTCACCTTGCAGCTGGAGCGCCAGCAGTTCGACGACGCCATCGGCCACCTGGTGAGCTCCGTCGAGCAGACCGTGCTCAAGCTGCTGGCCGACGCCGGCGTGCAGCCTGATGCCGTCGACACCGTGTTCTTCACGGGCGGCTCCAGCGGCGTGCGCTTGCTGCGCGAGCGGATCGCGGCGCTGCTGCCGTCCGCCCGCAAGGTCGAGGGCGACCGCTTCGGCAGCATCGGCGCCGGCCTGGCGCTGGACGCCGTACGCAAGTTCGGCTGATACTTTCTAAACGTTGGGCAACCGTAAGGGATGGCACGATGCAAGTGTTTGACAAACCGATCGTCATGATCGACTTCGAGACGACGGGCCTGTCGCCCGACATGGGCGACCGCATCACGGAAGTGGCGGCCCTGCGCATCGCCGGTGGCCGGGTGGTGGAACGCTATGTATCGCTGATCAATTGCCGGGCGCGCATCCCGTCCTTCATCACGGGCCTGACGGGCATCACCCAAGCCATGGTGGACAGCGCGCCGCCGGTCGAACAGGTGCTGCCGGAGTTGCTGGCCTTTATCGGCGGCGACACCCTGTCGGCCCACAATGCCAGCTTCGACGAGAAATTCCTCAAGGCGGAAAGCGCGCGCCTGGGCCTGGCGCCCGCGCACCAGGGGCTGGTGTGCTCGCTCAAGCTGTCGCGCCGCGTGTTTCCGCAACTGGCCAGCTACAAGCTGGGCAATCTGTCCGAACAGCTGGGCATACGCTTCAAGAGCGCGGCTCACCGGGCCGAGTCCGACGCGGAAGTGGCGGCCGAAGTGCTGCTGCACATTGGCCGCCACCTCGGGCGCAACTACGGCTTGGGCCCGGTCGATCCGGCCCTGCTGGTCTCGGTCAACAAGCTGGCCGCGGCCAAGGTGCATGGTTTCCTGCAGAAGCAGGGGCTGACCTCCTGACGTGGCATCCGATACAAAAAAACACGCAACAGCCATGCGGATCGCATTACAATACGGCCATTGTTTTCCGCTTGTTGCTTATTTGTGAACGTACGCCGCTCCCTTGCCTATGTGATGTTGTCGCTTCTGCTGGTGCTATCCCAGCAGATGGGGATATCGCATGCGCTGTCGCACTGGTCCGCCAGCGGCGCCGGTGGCGGCGCGACGCAGACGGCACGGGCCGGTGAACGGCAGGCCAGCGCATCGAAGTCGCTGGCGCTGGACCAGAGTTGCGACCAGTGTCTGGCGTTTGCCCAGATCGGGTCCGCCCTCGATACTCCCGTCCATTCCTTTCCCGCCATGCGCAGCGATGCCGTGGCAGTCTTTGGTGGTGCCGAGCAGTCCTGCTGCCGGCGCACCGTCTGCGTCTTCCATTCCCGCGCGCCACCCGTCCTGGCTTGATTGAACCCTCATCGTCCCGTTGTCCTGCATGGCAGGCAGCGGTGCGTCACTCATTCAAAAAGGACAATCATGCTGAAGCACAGCGTATTGGCGCTCGCCGTGGGCGCCGCCGTGGCCGCACCCATGGCCCATGCCGCCGACAAGACGGACAAGAAGGAACTGGCGGCGATCCGCGCCCAGATCCGCCAGATGCAAACCGATTACGAAGCCCGCCTGCAATCGCTGGAACAGCGGCTGCAGCAGGCGCAGGCCGCTACTGCGGCGGCCCAGGCGCAATTGACGACGTTGGCGGGCGGGGCGCCGGCCGCCGCCATGACCGGTTCCGGCGGCGTTTCCGGCGCCACCGCCGGCACCGACAACGGCACCCCATCCGCGCTCGCCCAGCAGGGAACCAGTTCGCAGGCAGCGGCGCCCGCGCCCTATGCCGAGCCTTCACCCGCGGCGCCGGCCGGCGGTGCCGCGCCACCGGCTAACCTGTTCAATCCAAACATCTCCATGATCCTGGGCGGCACCCTGCAAAACCTGTCGCAGGACCCGACCCAATACCGGCTGCAAGGCTTCATCCCCAGCGGCGGCGAAGTCGGACCGGGCAAGCGCGGCTTCAGCCTGGGCGAATCCGAGCTGACCATGGCGGCCAACATCGATCCCCAGTTCGCGGGCCAACTGACGTTCTCCCTGGCCGGCGACAACACGGTCAGCGTGGAGGAGGCCTTCGTGCAGACGCGCGACATGCCCAACGGCGTGAACCTCAAGGCGGGCCGATTCCTGTCTTCGATCGGCTACCTGAACGGCCAGCACGCCCACACCTGGGACTTCGTCGATGCGCCGCTGGCCTACCAGGCTTTCCTGGGCGGCCAGTACAAGCCGGACGGCGTGCAAGCCAAATGGCTGGCCCCGCTAGACCAGTTCCTGGAGCTCGGCGTGGAAGCGGGCGACGGCGCCGCCTATCCCGGCAACGACCGCAACAAGAACGGCGCCGGGGCATGGAGCGTGTTCGCCCACCTGGGCGACGACATCGGCGACTCGGCCAGCTACCGGGCCGGCGTGTCCTACCTGCATACGGGCGCGCAGCAGCGCAGCTATGAGGATGGCGGCCTGAGCAACGCGTTCAGCGGCAAGTCCGCCACCTGGATCGCGGACGCCGTCTACAAATGGGCGCCCAACGGCAACCCCACCCACACCAACTTCAAGCTGCTCGGTGAATACTTCCGCCGCAAGGAAGATGGCAGCCTGGCCTACGCGACCGGAACGGCCGACGCGGCCAGCGGCAGCTACCGCAACGTGCAGTCCGGCTGGTATGTACAGGGCGTCTACCAGTTCATGCCTTACTGGCGCGTGGGCGCGCGCTACGACCGCCTGTCGTCCGGCACGCCCTGCGTCGGCCTGGTTGACAGCGGTGCGCTGGCACTGGCCAATTTCCCCGTGCTGGAGAACTACAATCCGGCGCGCAGCAGCGTGATGGTCGATTACAGCCCGTCGGAATTCTCCCGCCTGCGGCTGCAGGTGGCGCGCGACCGCTCGCGCCCCGGCGTCACCGATAACCAGATTTTCCTGCAATACATCATGAGCCTGGGTACGCACGCTGCCCATGCTTTCTAAGGAGCTGTCATGTTTAAACAACGTCAATATCTGCTGCGGGCCGCTTTCGCGTGCGCGAGCGCCGTGTTCTGCCTGCCGTCCCACGCCACTGTCAACGTGCTGGCCTGCGAGCCCGAATGGGAAGCGCTGACCACCGAACTGGGCGGCGACAAGGTCAAGGTATCCAGCGCCACCAATGCGCTGCAGGACCCGCACCGCATCGAAGCGCGCCCCAGCCTGATCGCCCGCACCCGCAACGCCAACCTGCTGGTATGCACGGGATTGGAGCTGGAAGTGGGCTGGCTGCCCGTGCTGGTGCAGCAGTCGGGCAACAGCAAGATCACGGCTGGCCAGCCCGGCAACTTTGAGGCCGGCGCCTACGTGCCGCGGCTGGACGTGCCGAACAAGGTCGACCGCAGCGAAGGGGACGTGCACGCGGCCGGCAATCCGCACATCCAGCAGAATCCGCACAACATCGCGCTGGTTGCCGTGGCCCTGTCCAAGCGGCTGGCCGAGCTGGACCCGGCCAACGCCGGCTACTACCAGGCACGCCAGAAGGATTTCGCTGCGCGCTGGGACGTCGCCATGCAGAAATGGGAAAAGCAGGCCGCACCGCTGAAAGGCGTCGCCGTGGTCGAGCACCACAAGAACATGGAATACCTGATGAACTGGCTGGGCCTGCGCCAGGTCGGTACGCTGGAACCCAAGCCCGGCGTTGAGCCCAGCGCGGCGCACCTGTCCGGCTTGCTGAGCCAGTTGCAGCAAAAGCCGGCCCGCATGGTGCTGCGCGCAGCCTACCAGGATGGCCGCGCCTCGCAATGGTTGTCCGAGCACGCGAAGATTCCCGCTGTCGTGGTGCCGTTCACGGTCGGTGGGGACGAGCGCAGCAAGGATCTGTTCGGGCTGTTCGATTCCACCGTCCAACGCTTGCTGGATGCTAACAAATGACGGCCGCATCGTTTGACTTGATGATTATCCTGCCAGCCTTGCTGGCGGGACTGCTGGTGCTTGTGACCCACATTCCGCTGGGCGCCCAGGTGCTCAAGCGCGGCATCGTGTTCATCGACCTGGCCATCGCCCAGATCGCTGCGCTGGGCGTAATCGTAGCCGGGGTGGCCGACCTTGATCCGCAGGGCTGGGCTGTGCAGGGCGCCGCCGCGCTGGCCGCCGTGCTGGGCGCCGTGCTGCTGACGTGGACGGAAAAGCGCTGGCCGGAAGTGCAGGAAGCCCAGATCGGCGTCATGTTCATCCTGGCCGCCACGGCCGGCCTGCTGCTGGTGGCGCATAACCCGCACGGCGGCGAGCATCTGCAAGACTTGCTGGCCGGCCAGATCCTGTGGGTGCGCTACGACCAGTTGCTGGTCCCGGCCATCGGCACGGCCGTCATCAGCGTCCTGTTATTCCTGTTCCAGAACCGCCTCAGCCGGCTGGGCTTCTACCTGATCTTCGCCCTGGCCGTGACGGCGTCCGTGCAGCTGGTCGGGGTCTATCTCGTGTTCACCAGCCTGATCGTGCCCGGCCTGGCCGTGCGCCATTATGTGGGCAAGAAACGCATGGCGCTGGCCTATCTGATCGGCGCGGCGGGCTACGCGAGCGGCCTGGTGCTCTCGACCCTGTTCGACCTGCCGTCCGGCGCGCTGATCGTCTGGTGCCTGACAGTGCTGGCCATGGCCGTCTATGCCGCCGGCCCCAAGCGCCACGGCGCCGCGCGCAGCCGGCACGGCTGATCGCCCGAACCGGCCTCGGCCGCACCGGACATCCCGCCGCGCAGACGCAGGCGGCATGTCCGGTTTTTTTACGCCTAAAGATTTCCTCTGGAACAGCAAACGATAACAATTTGCCATGTAGTTTGAGCCTGCTCAAAGCCTTCCGCCTCCGCCATTTTACAATTTAGACAACATTGTTGCGTTTTGCCGGTGGACGTCTGCGTAGCGTGCGTCGGCGGCAACAAGCCAGACGAGGCAGCTGGAGGGACCGTATGAAGAACCAGAACTCAGCCAAGGACAGCTATGACAGCTACGTCTGGTTTCGCGACGCGGCCGAGCAAGGAAATCCGTACGGGCAATTCAACCTGGCCCTGATGTACAAGAAAGGGCAGGGCGTGGCGCGCGACGATGCCAGCGCCTTCCGGTGGATGCAGCAGGCCGCCCTGCAGGGCCTGGCATTTGCGCAGAACCATCTGGGCGCCATGTATTACAACGGCAGGGGCACGGCGGCCAGCGACCTGGAAGCGGTGCGCTGGTTCCGGCGCGCGGCTAACCAGGGCGACGCCTCGGCCCAGCAGAACCTGGGCATGCTCTACAAGAAAGGCCGTGGCGTGCCTCGCAGCGACGAGGCCGCATTCGCCTGGTTCTACCGGGCATCCGAACAGGGCGTGGCCAGTGCCCAGACGCTGCTGGGCGAAGCCTACGCCCAGGGCTGGGGCACGCGCCGCAACTATCCCATGGCGCTGGCCTGGTTTCGTAAGGCCGCCTTGCAGGGCGATTCCACGGCCCAGCTCAATCTGGGTCTGATGTACAAGCGCGGCCAGGGCGTGGTGCCGAGCGACGCGCTGGCCCTGGCCTGGTTCCGCCAAGCCGCGTCGCAAGGCGATGCCGTGGCACAGCGGCAAGTGGGTGTGGCCTATGCAGAGGGGCGGGGCGTGGCCCAGGACCCGCTGCGGGCCTATGCCTGGCTGTCGCGGGCGGCGGAGCAGGACGATGCGGACGCCCAGTTCAACCTGGGCATCATGCTGGCCACCGGCAAGGGTGTTGATCAGGATGAAGCGCGCGCCTGTTCCTGGTATGAGCGGGCGGCCGGCGCCGGCCATGTGCTGGCCCAGTACAACCTGGGCGGGATGTACGCGCATGGGCGCGGCGTGGAGCGCGACCCGGCGCGGGCGCTGGAATGGTACAAGCTGGCCGCCGAGCAGGGCGCGCCGAATGCCCAGTTCAATGTCGGGGTGATCTACGCCAATGGCCATGGCGTGCCCAAGGATGAGGAACAGGCCGTCGTCTGGTATCGCACGGCGGCCGAGCAGGGCGACGCCAGCGCCCAGAACAACCTCGGCGTCATGTACGCCAATGGCCACGGCGTGGCACAGGACGACGTGCAAGCCGTGCTGTGGTACCGCAAGGCGGCCGACCAGGGCCATCCGTTGGCACAGTACAACCTGGGCGGCATGTACAACAGCGGACGGGGCGTGCCGCGCGACCTGGTGCGGGCTCATATGTGGGTATCGCTGTCGGCCGAATCGGGCGACGAAACGGCCGACAGCAACCGCAAGCTGATCGCCCGTGGCATGTCGCCGGCCGAGCTGGCGTCTTCCCATGAGTTGCGCCGGCGGTGGCGGGCCGAACACCGGGCGTGAGCGGCGGCCGGGGTTGGTTGAGCCTATCCTGAGTCCGCCGCTAGCGGTTGGCCTGCTGCCGGCGGTCCAGGAACAGGCTGTTGCCGTGTATTTTCTTGGCCTGCTTCTTCGCCTCGGCCGCCGCCGTGGCGATCTGGTGGTGGGAATAATACTGGTGCGGTTCGACCTTGATCGCGCCCAGCGACAAGCTCATCAGCGAATAAAACACTTTCTTGCCCTGGCGGTCCTCACTCAGGTAGCCGCCCCGGTCCCAGTCTTCCAGGCTGTAATAGTCGCGCACGCTCAGTTCGAACTCGGCCAGGATGGCCTGGCAGCGCAGTTCCCAGTCCTCGCTCTGGAACAGGATCATGAAGTCGTCGCCGCCGATATGGCCGACGAAGTCGCGGTTGGGGTCGCTGTGCTCGCTGAGGATCTTGCCCGTGCGCTGGATCACGTCATCGCCGCGGCGGTAGCCATACACATCGTTGAACGGCTTGAAATGATCCAGGTCGCAATAGCAGACCCAGAACCGTGTGCCGCTCTCGAGCAACCGGTCGATGTGCTCGTTGATGGGCACGTTGCCGGGCAGCTGGGTCAGGGGATTGGCGTAGCGCGCCGCATTGATCTGCATCTGGGTGATTTCGCGCATCAGGTCGTGACCCGTGCCCATGCCCAGGTATTTGCCGTGCTCCGTGATGATGAAGCCGTTGAACAGGTGGTGGGCGTCGGCCTGCACCATGGTAAAGCTCAAGTCCTGCAGGCTGGTGTCCTTGTCGGCGATCAAGGGCTTGCTGTCCATGAAGATGCGGCACGACTTCTTGCCATACAGCTCGCGCTGGTAAGGACGGGCGAAGTGGTCGATCATGTCGAAGCGGCTGATCAGGCCCAGCGGCTGCCCATCCTCCACCACGGGAATGATCAGCAGCTTCGGTTCGCGCATGAAGAGTTCATACACTTCATTGTTGCTCATGGCGGGCGGCACGGCGGCCACCTGGTTCAGCAGCTTGAGGATGCTGGCGCTGTTTTTCTCGTTGCCGCGCTGGGGATAGACTGCCACGCCGTTGCGGGCCAGCGCCTTGGCCACCTCGGCAGGTACCGCCTTGGCCGGCTGGCCGTGCGGGCGGCCCAGGTGGTAGCCCTGGCCGTATGCCACCCCCAAGTCGCGCAGCACCAGCAGTTCGGCCTGGGTCTCGATGCCTTCGGCGATGACGAGGGTGTCGGACTTGTCGGCGATTTCCTGGATGGAGCGGACGAATTGCAGCTTGACGGGATCGTTGTTGATGCCCTGGATGAAGTGCATGTCGATCTTGACGAACTCGGGCCGCAGTTCGGACCACAGGCGCAGGCTGGAAAATCCTTCGCCCAGGTCGTCGATGGCGATCTGGAAGCCCATGTTGCGATAATGCAGCACGGCTTCCCGCATCAGTTCGTAGTCGTAGGTGGGCTGGTTTTCCGTCAGCTCGATGATGACGCGATCAGGCTGGATGCCGACCCGTTGGATGTATTCCAGCGTCTCGCCGTGGGGCGCGTCGCGCTGGAGCAGGCATTCCGGGCTGACGTTGAGGAACAGCTTGCCCGGCAGGTCCAGTTCCGCAAAGCGTTCCAGCACCACCTTGCGGCACAGGTGTTCCACTTGCACGGTCAGGTTGTTGGCGCGCGCCACCTTGAACAGGTTCATGGGCGCGTGCAGCGGACTGTCCGACGGCCCCCGTATCAAGCCTTCGTAGGCGATGATCTCGCCCGTCTGCATCTGCACGATGGGCTGGAACAGGGCGCTCAACTGGCGATGGGTGATGATGTCGTTGAGGTGGAGCCGCAACATTTCCTCTTCTTCCATTGCGGCCTCGGCTGCCGGCGACAGCGGTTTGAGATAGGTGACGGTGGCGGACGGTGGTACGGGACGGCTGGCGGGGAGCGCCTGGACTAGGGGATTCACGATGCTGACCATGGACGGGAGATTGCTTGCCATGCTAACCGGCAATTGTGACAGCGGTATGAAATGGCCGAAACATTAAGAGCAGCATTTGTTGCCTATATGCAGCGACTT
Organism: Pseudomonadota bacterium; assembly: GCA_040389625.1. Taxonomy (GTDB): domain Bacteria; phylum Pseudomonadota; class Gammaproteobacteria; order Burkholderiales; family Burkholderiaceae_D; genus Rugamonas. Next base: position 13,084 of record JAZJZQ010000214.1, read on the forward strand.
ATTGCTGAAATCGTTAGCGGGATTATTTTGGCAGGCGCTACAATGTAAGTTCCCCGTCCTCACCAGGCTTACCGATGTCGCTGAAATCCGCCTTGTCCTTTGCCGCGCTGGCCGCCGCTTGCTGTTGCGCGGCAGACGTTGCGGCCGCCGCGTTGACGGTCCATGTCCAGGATGGCAACGGCGCCGCCCTGGCGGACACCGTCATCTACGCCGAGCCGGAAGGGGGCCAGGCGCCCCGGACCATGGCGTCCGGCGAGATCGCGCAAAAGGGTTTGAAATTCATCCCGCTGGTGACGGTGGTGCAGACCGGCAGCAAGATTTTTTTCCCCAACAACGACAAGGTCAGGCACCACATCTATTCCTATTCGCCGGCCCACAAGTTCGACCAGAAACTCTATTCGGGCGAAGCGGCGGCGCCGCAACTGTTCGACAAGGCCGGCACCGTGGTGCTCGGCTGTAATATCCACGACAAGATGCTGGCCTTTGTGAAAGTGGTCGATACCCCCTATTTCGCCAAGACGGATGGCGGCGGCGGCGCGCGCCTTGAGCTGCCGGCGGGTAAATACACGGTCAAGGCATGGCACTACAACACGGTCGGCGGCCTGACCCCGGAGCAGCCCGTGCAGTTCAAGGCGGGCGACGGCCCGGCGCCGCTGGAGTTCCAGCTGACCATGAAGCAGGGCAGTGTCGACCCCGACGCGGCCGGCCGTCCCTATCCCTAGCCGGAGGCCAGCCAAATGCACTTTCGCAGCCTGGAAAGCCGGATCGTCACCCTGTTCCTGGCCCTGATCGTGGCGGTGCAGGTGATCGGCCTGCTGGTGATCCAGCGCGGCATCGACAGCAATGCCCGCCAGTCCATCAGCAGCGAACTCAATAACGGCACCAAGGTGTTCAGCCGTCTGCTGGACCAGAACGCGCAAAGCCTGCGGTTCGGCGCCCGGCTGCTGGCGCGCGACACGGCCTTCGTGGCCGCCATCGGCAACAATGATGAAAGCGACCGCGCCACTATCGAGTCGGCCCTGGTCAACAGCGGGCGCCGCATCAAGGCCACGCTGACCATGCTGATCAGCGCCGAACGCCACATCAGCGTATCGACCAACAACGCCCAGGCGGCGGCACTGGAAAAGCTCGTGCTGAGCATGCTCGACCAGGCCGAGCAGGGCGACGGCGCCAACGGCATCGCCATCGTTGAACGGCGCCCGTACCAGATCGTCGTCATGCCGGTCAAGGCGCCCATCACCATCGGTTGGATCGTGATGACCTTCCCCATCGACCGCCAGCTGGCCACCGACATGCGCGAAGTGTCCTCGCTGCACACCACCATCCTGACCCACGACCCCAAGGGCGGCTGGCAGGCCGTCGGCTCGACCTTCCTCGCGCCATCGGCGAGCGCCGCCGTGGCCCAGTTGCAAGCTTTGCCCCAAACGCCCGCCGGCCCCTTCGACCTGACGGTGGAGGCCAACAAATACAGCGCCCGCTTGCTGCTGATCGGCCAGGACGGGCCGCAAACGGCCAGCGTGATGCTGGCCCGTTCCATCGACGAGGCGACGGAAGACTACCAGCGGCTGGAGCGCTGGCTGATCGGCCTGACCCTGGCCGGCATCGCCGTCTCGGCCCTCGCCAGCGTGCTGACGGCCAAGCGCATCGCCCAGCCCCTGAGCGCGCTGGCCGTCACGGCCAAGCGGCTGGAGCAGGGCGACTACCAGGGCCAGATCGACGTCAGCCGCCAGGACGAGATCGGCGCCCTGGCCCACGCCTTCGACAGCATGCGCGACGGGATCGCCCGCCGCGAACAGGAAATCAGCCGGCTGGCTTACCGCGACACGCTGACCAACCTGCCCAACCGGGCCCAGTTCCTGCGCATGCTGGAGGAAGCGCTGGCCGAAGCGCGCAAGCTGGACGGCACCGTGTTCGTGCTGATGATGGACCTGGACCGCTTCAAGCACGTCAACGACGTCATGGGCCA
>JAZJZQ010000215.1:0-16836 GCA_040389625.1 Pseudomonadota bacterium
ACCTTGCCAAGGTTGAGGTCGAGAGTTCGAGACTCTTCTCCCGCTCCAGAATTCTCGCAGCAAGCATCGCGCTTGATGCGGCAAGAAAGCACGACCGCAGCTGTGCGGTGGTGCCCAGCAAGACCCTCTGGCGAGGTAGCAAAGAGGTTATGCAGCGGCCTGCAAAGCCGTCTAGGTCGGTTCGATTCCGATCCTCGCCTCCATAAAATCAAGCACTTAGCGAATTTTTAGCTGGTGTGTATGTGTTGTGCACCTCCTGAAAAAGGAGGTGAGCCTGCCAATAGACGGCCTACATGCCGTTGACATTCAGATGCCCCATTACTACGATGGGTCTATGGCATCGATCAAGAAGACCCCCCTCCGGTGCGGTGGTCAAGTAATTTCGGACACAACGATAGGTTCGAGTTCTGCCATTTTCCGTTCATAGACGGCGGGCGGCAGATTGCCCAGTGCTGAATTGATGCGCCAGCAGTTATAGAAGCCGACGATGTAGTCGGTGATGTCGGCCTTCGCCTCGGCGTGATTGGCGTACTGGCGCTGCCAGACGCGCTCCATCTTGAGGTTCAGGAAGAAGCGTTCGGCCACGGCATTATCCCAGCAGTTGCCTTTGCGGCTTATACTGCAAACGAAGCCATGCCGCGACAGCAGGTCTTGGTACATTTCGCTGGCGTATTGACTGCCCCGGTCCGAATGGACGACCAATCCGGGTGCCGGCTGCCGTTGTTGGATGGCCATGCTCAACGCATCGCAGACCAGCTTGGCGGGCATGCTCGGCGCCATGGCCCAGCCGACTACCTTACGCGCATAAAGGTCCAGCACAATGGCAAGGTAAAGCCATCCGGCGCCAGTGCGGATGTACGTGATGTCGGACACGTACGCCTGTTGGCTGCGGGTGGGTTGAACTGCCGATTTAGCACATTGGCGGCAATCGGCAAGTCGTGCTTGCTGTCTGTCGTGTGAACGAATTTACGCTTCCAGACCGGCTTTAAGGCCGCCTGACGCATCAAACGGCGCACCTTGTAGCGTCCGATGTGAAACCCGGCGTTGGCCATTGCCGTGACCAGCCGCCGACTACCGTAGCTCTGCTGGCTTGCCAGGAACGCCGCTTTCAGGTGGGTACTGACCTTACACACTACCGGCTTGGCGCAACGTCGCTGCGCCTCGTAATAGCCGGACCGGCTCACGGCCAAGACGCGGCAACTCTGCTGGACCGGGATGGCCTCCTTTTGCAGTTGAACAATGAGCCGATAGGTCATTTCATTTCGCGGGCAAAGAAGGCCAAGGCCTTTTTTAAAATGGTCACATCCTGCTTCAGTTGCTGGTTTTCCAGCTCCAATTGCCAAATGCGTTGCTGCTCGGCGGTGAGCGGCTTGCCGATGCCAGGCTGGCCGTTCTGCTCGGCACCGTACTGCGTCAACCAGCGCCGGATCGCGCTTTGGCCAATGCTCATGCTCTCGCTGACGTTCTGGACGCTCAGGCCCTGTTCCTTGATCATCCGAACCACTTCCAGTTTCAAGCTCGAATCGAATGTTCTACGTTTTCTTATAGTCACGCTTTAACTCCTCAGATGGTGAATTTTCCACCTATTGAGGTGTCCGGGCAAATTAGACCACAGCAGTTGGCGTGCGGCTCATCGTCGCGGGGCACCAGCGCGCGCAGGAATGCTTGCCTGCGCTTGTTCGGAACGACGCCGAGCGAAATCAAGCTCGAACGATCGCGTATGGCCCGAAGCGATTGACGACAGGGGGCGGCAGGCAGAACGCCGTGAAGGCGTGGTCTAGTTGTCCATGGTAGCTGCCCGTGATCGTGTAGCCGGCATAAAACTCGGGCGAAAGCGTGTGCAGCAGGCGGCCATGGATTACACCATCGGTCATACCGGTCAGGTCGATCAGCGCGCATTGGAAATCGAAATAGCGCTGCACCAGCGGAAACAGGCATTTGTATAGCGCTTCCTTGGCGGAGAAAATCGCGGTGACTGCCACGTGGCGCGGCAGTTGTCCTTGTTGGTCCAGCGCCTGCCGTTCCTGCGGCGTCAGGCACAGATGTTCGATCGCCTCCAGGTCGGCCGCGGCCACGACCGGCTCGGCATCGATGCCGATCGCCCGCACCTGCGACTGGCGGGCCAGCGCCACGGCCACCAGCGTGCGGCTGTGGGTGATCGAGCCGACCACATGCCGGGGCCAGCGCGGTGAACGGTCGGCGTTGATGCCGACCGTCGTATCGGCGGCGCCCAATTGCGCCAGCAACTGCGCGGCGCAGCGGCGTCCCAGATGGTGTTCGGCCTGGCGGCGTTGCGCGCCGCGCTGTTGGGGCGCCGCCTCCGGGCCGGGCGGCGGCAGGCGCACCAGCAACTGGGTCGCGCCCGGCGCCAGCCGGAATGGCTGCAGCGGCAGCGCATCGGGCACCGGCGGCGACGCCTGCCAGCCCGTGTCAGCCGTAGTTGGTTGCGGCGAATGCATTGAGCAGGGTCAGGCCTTGTTGCCAAATATTGAGGTCGCTGTCGGAGCCGATGTGGCCGAGGCCATCGAGCACCGTCAACTGGCTGCCCCAGGCTTCGGCGAAGGCGGTGGCGCGCGCCAGCGTCACGTAATGGTCGCCCCGGCTTACCACCACGTGCGAAGGGAACGGCAGCGGCAACAGGGGCACCGGGGTGAAGCCGGTGGTCCCCGCCGGATAGCTGTCGGCCTCCGTATCGCTGGGCGCGACCAGGAAGGCGCCCCTGATACGGCGCGGGTATTTTTCCGCCCACTTGGCCACCAGCGTGCAGGCCAGGCTGTGGGCGACCAGCACCACTTCACCCGGCGCGGCGGCGACGGCCCGTTCCAGCGTCTCGACCCAGTCGTCGCAGACGGGCGTATCCCAGTCTTGCTGTTCCACGCGGCGGAAATCGTCGAACGCGCGCTCCCAGTGGGTCTGCCAGTGTTTGTCGCCCGAGTTGTACAGGCCGGGCAGGGTCAGCATGGTGTAGGTGGACATTGGTAATCCTTTCTCGTTAAAGTAACGTATGGCCAGTTGGCGCGGCATGGCCGCAGGTAGCGCCTGCGACCATGCCGGCTAATTAGCTGAAGTGGCGCATCAGCGCGAACGCGACGATGCCCAGCGCGCTGGAGAGCAGCAAGCGCTTGGACAGCAGCATCACAGCCACCGTGATCAAGCCGCCCACCAGGTAGGCATTGCTCCAATGGAGGAACAAGCGGCCTTCGGGCATCAGCACTTCGGGCACGAAGATGGCGGTCAGGATGGCGACCGGCACGTACACCAGTATTTTCCTGATCACCAGCGGCAGCTCGCGTTCACCCCACAAGGCCAGCGGCAGGTAGCGCGGCAGGAAGGTGCCCAGGCCGAGCACGGCGAAGATCCAGAACAGTTCCATGCTTAGCCCTCCACGTTCGCTGCGACAGTCTGGCCTTGCTGCAGCCAGTCCAATACGGCGCCAAAGCTGGCGCCGGCCAGGGCGGCCGCCAGCAGGCCGACGTGGTAGGGCATGCCGTTGGTGAGCACGGCCAGTACGGCCGTCACGGCCATCACCGCGTAGGTCTTGCGGTCACCCAGCGTTGATGCCAGCATGGCGCCGAACATGGCCACCAGCGGGAAGTCCAGGCCCTTGAGCATCGTCTCGGGCAGGGCTGAGCCCAGCCCAATGCCGACCGCCGTCGCCAGTAGCCAGCCCGCATACATCGCGCCCGACACGCCGACAAAGAACCAGCGCCAGTGCCGCGCGTTTGCCGGTTGCTTGAGGCGCTCGATCACGGCGAAGAACACGGCGTCGATCAGGCCGAAGCCCAGCACCAGGCGCCAGCCGGCCGAGAAACCCCGCGCGTGCGGACGCAGCGCCAGACCGTACACTACCATGCGCAGGCTCAGTACCAGGATCGTGAGCAGGATTACCGTGGTGCTGGCGTGCTCCTGCAGCAGCCGGGTGGCCAGGAACTGGGCGGTGCCCGAGTTGAGGATGGCCGACAGCGCGAAGGTGTGGCCGGCACTCAGGCCGCTTGCCATGCCGAGCATGCCGCCGATCACGCCCAGCGGGAACGCGGAGGCGAGGAACGGCAGGGCGGTACGCAGGCCCGCGGCCAGTTGGCCGCGCGGGGTGTCAGTTTGCGACATCGAGATCTCCTTCGGAATCGGCCGGCAAGCCACGCTGGACGCCGGTCACCACGGCCGCGATCAGCACGGCCAGGTCGGTCGGCCGGGTGCGGCAGAAATAATGGCCGCCGCCATCGAGTTCATGCAGCTGGAGCTGATGACTGAACACGCTCCAGTTGCGCCAGGTGTGGGTGTAATTGCGGGTGAGCGGATCGTCGGGCGCCACCACCACGGACAAGGCGCCTTGCAGGGGCTGGCCCGCTGCGTCGGCGTCGTCGTCGGCCCGTTCGGCCAGGTAGCGGTTGGCGACGGCGGCGTCGTGGCGGAACAGGGCCACCAGCTGCGCCGCATGCTCGTTGCTGAAATCGGCCAGTTCCGTGTGCCCCGTTTCGCGCACCATCCAGTCCACCACGGCGCGGTCGGACATGTCGGCGATGGCGGCGATCCCGGCATGCATCTGTTCGGCCGGATGCAGCAGTTTGCCGCCGATGAACACGTGCAGCGGCGGCTGGCCGGCCTGCTCCATCAGCTGTGCCAGCGCCAGCGCCAGCGCCGCGCCGATGCAGTGGCCCCACAGGATGACGGGGGTGGTGAGCGTGGCGCCGATCTCCTGGTGCAGGCGATGGGCCGCCGCCGGGATGTCGACCAGTTCCGACGCCGGCGACGATAGTTCATGGCCGGGCAGTTCCACGCCATATACGCTGACCGGGCAGCCGGCTTCGCGCAGGGCCATGCCCAGCGGACGGAAGCTGGCGCTACCGCCGCCGGCGTAAGGCAGGCAGATCAGGGTGGCGCGGTCGGCGCCGGCGCCGGTGAGCTTGACGAGCATGCGGGCCGCGCGGCTTGCGCCGCCGGCGGCGAGCACCGCCAGTTCCGCCAGCGTCGGATGCTGCATGATGTCGGCCAGCCGGATCGCCCCTTCGAGCATGAACACGGCGCGGATCGCGCTCAGCGAGTTGCCGCCCAGCGCGAAGAAATCATGTTCGGGCCGCAGGCCGGCGCCGTCCACCCGGAGCACTTGCGCCCAGACGGTGGCGATACGCTGTTCCCACGGCGTCAGCTGGGCCGGCTGGGCGCTGGCCGCTAGCGGCGCGCGTGCCGCCTTGGCCGTGTTGGCGCCGAAGATGCGCGGCAGCGGCGCTCCGTCGGCGCATTCGAGGCGCAGGTCGGGCAGCCAGCGCGCGCTGCGCCCGGTCGGCACCGGCGTGGCGCCGGCCAGGTGCAGCTGGCCCCAGGCGCCGGTGGGGGCGGGCATGCCCGAGACGTCGAGCACGCACACGGCCACGCCGGCCTCCACGCCGGCCGGCGCCGCCCGCCGGCCGGCTTCGGCCAGGCGGGCCGTCTCGGCCGGCAACAGCAGGCTTTGCAGATCGTGCGGCTGGGCGGGGTCGGCCGTCATCAGTTCGAATGCGCGCCGGTAGTAGCCGCCCATCATTTCCATCTGGTCGATGGTGAACACGTGGTCGTGGTAGTGCAGGCTCAGACGCACCTCGTCGCTGTAGAAATGGCGCGAGAACTCGGCGCGGATCACGAACTCCGTCTCGGAATTGGCGCGCACGTCGAGCAGCGAGAACTCGGGCAGTGCGCGCAGTTCCTTGAGGCGGTAGAAGTGGGTGTAATTGAAGGCCGTCTCGAACAGCATACCGCGGATGTCGAGATCCTGCATCATCTGCGCCATCGGGTAGCGGCGATGGGGCAGCAGGCGGCGTTCGGCGTCGAACACGTGGCGGATCAACTGTTCCCACGAGCCGGGGCTCACGTGCAGGCCGAACGGCACGGTGTTGAGGAACAGGCCGAGCGCCTCGGTCGCGTCCTCGTGTTCGGGCCGACCGCTTTGCTCATAGCCGGTCATCGCGTACTCGGTGCCGCACAACGCGCTCAGCACTTTCAGGTGGGCCGCCATCAGCAGCGTTTTAACCGGCACGCCGAGCCGGTCCGACAGGGCGACGATACGCTCGGACAGGCGGCGCGAAATGTCGACGTCGTGGAACACTACGGTCGGGTGGGCGATTCCCGTCTGCACCGCGCCGCAACGAGGTAACTCGGTGTAGGTGGCGCCCGTGATCTCGGCCCGCCAGAAATCGCGGTCGGCCGGCGTGGCCAGCGATTGGCGTTCCAGCGCCACGTAATGGTGCAGGAAGTTCGCGACCGGTGCGCGCTCCTGCCAGGTGCCGGCCACGATCGCATGATAGGTCTCGAACAATTGGGTGTGGACCAGCGTGATGCTCCAGCCATCGAGCGCGGAATTGTGCTGGATCAGCGTGTAGCGATACAGATCGTCGGCAAGGATGTGCACATGCAGCCGCACCAGGCCCGGCTCCTCCCATACGAAGCGGCGTTGCTTTTCCGTCTCGGTCCAGTCCTGGTACCACGCTTCCTGGCCTTCGCCGTCCAGGTCGCGCAGGTCGACGATCACGGGCGGCACCCTGGCGTCGCGGTGCACGATCTGCAGCGGGTCGTCGAAGCCGCTCAGGTGGTAGCTGGTGCGGAAGATGGGGTTGCGCGCCACCACGATGGCGGCCGCCTGTTCGAACGCGGCCACGTCCAGCCGGCTCTGGATCATGTAGCTGAGGATGTCGTGGTACTGCGAGGTGCCGAACGTCAGTTCATTCTGGAACACCAGGCCGATCTGAAGCAGCGACAGCGGATAGGCGTCTTCGGCCGACGCCGGCAGGCGGGCGCGGTCGGCCTCGCTGACCAGGTCAAATGGCGCCACCGCCGCTTCGGCCGCCGGGGCCGGGGTGGTGCTGATCGAATCGGCCAGTCCGGCGATGGTGGGGTGGGCGAACAATTGCTGGAACGTGAACGGTAGGCCGCGCTGGCGGGCCTTGGCCAGCACGGCCACGAAATGGATGGAATTGCCACCCAGTGCGAAGAAGTTGTCGTGCACGCCCACGCGCGGCTGGGACAGCACTTCGCTCCAGATGTCGGCCAGCGCCTGTTCGGTCGCGTTGCGCGGCGCGACGAAGTCGCTGGCCGGGCCGGTGGCCAGGCTCGGCCTGGGCAGCGCGGCGCGGTCCAGTTTGCCGTTGGGCGAGAGCGGGAAACTGGCCATGCAGATGATGTGGGCCGGCACCATGTACTCGGGCATGCCGCTGGCCAGGTGGCGCTTGAGCGCCCCCACGTCCGTGCCGGCCGGCGCGACCACGTAGGCGCACAATTCGGCCACCTGGTCGGCATCCTTTTGCGCCATCGCCACCGCGTCGGCCACGTCCGGATATTCGCGCAGGCGCGCTTCGATCTCGCCCAGTTCGATGCGGTAGCCGCGGATCTTGACCTGGTTGTCGATCCGGCCCAGGTATTCGATCTCGCCGCGGCTGTTCCAGCGCGCCAGGTCGCCGGTGCGGTAGATGCGCACCTCGCCGGGGAACGGCTGTTCGACGAAGCGTTCGGCCGTCAGCTCGGGACGGCGGTGATAGCCGCGCGCCAGGCCGACGCCGGCGATGCACAGTTCACCCGGCACGCCCACGGCCTGTATCTGCATGCGCGCGTCCAGCACGTACAGGCGCAGGTTGTCGATCGGCTTGCCGATCGGGACGCTGGTGGCGCCGGCGTCGGACCGGCACAGGTGATGCGAGACGTCGACCGTCGCCTCGGTCGGACCGTACAGGTTGATCAGTTGGGCCGGAGTCAGCGCGGCGTGGAATTTCTCCACCTGGTGCGTGCCCAGTGCTTCGCCGCTGGCGAACACTAGGCGCAGCCCGCGCAGGCGCGGACCGCAACCGAGCGCGTCCACGTAATCGAGGAAGGCGTTCAGCATCGATGGCACGAAGTGCATCACCGTCACCCGTTGCCGCTCCACCGTGTCGATGATGGTGTCGGGGTCGCGTTCGCCGCGCGGCGCCAGCAGGCACACGCTGGCGCCCACGAACGACCACCAGAACAGTTCCCACACGGAGACGTCAAACGCGATCGGGGTCTTTTGCAGGATCACGTCGTTGGCGGCGATCGGGTAGGCGCGCTGCATCCACGCGATGCGGTTGATGGCCGAGTGGTGCTCCACCAGCACGCCCTTGGGATTGCCGGTCGAGCCGGAGGTGTAGATCACGTAGGCGACGTCGCGCGCGCTGCCGCCGTGGTCCGGCGCAGTGTCGTCGGCGTCGTACGAGGCCGGGTCGTCGAGGTCGATGATGACCGGTTGCGTGGCCAGCTCGGGCACCAGCCGCGCGTGGGCCAGGATGACGGGCGCGCCGCTGTCGCCCAGCACGTATTCGACGCGGGCCTGAGGATAGCCGGGGTCGATCGGCAGGTAGGCGGCGCCGGCCTTGAGCACGGCGTGGATGGCCACCAGCATTTCGATCGAGCGGTCGGCCAGCACGGCCACGATCTGCTCGCGGCCCACGCCGTGGCGGCGCAGCGTGTGGGCCAGCTGGTTGGCGCGGGCGTCGAACTCTCGGTAGGTCAGGCTGCGCTCGCCGAAGGTGACGGCGACGGCGTCCGGTGTTTGCGCCACCTGGCGCGCCAGCACCTGGTCCAGGCGCAGCTGGTCTTCATAGGGGAAGGCGGTGGCGTTGGCCTCGGCCAGGATCCGGTCATCCTCGCCGGTCAGCAGCGACAGCGTGCCCAGCGCGGCATCGGGCGCTTGCAGCGCCGCCTGCAGCAGCAGGCCGAGGTGGCGGGCCAGGCGTTCCACGGTCTGCTCCAGATACTGGCGGCCGTCGTAGTCGAGCTGCCAGGTGAATCCATCGTCGCCGCGCAGCAGCGTCACCAGCAGCGACACGCCGTCCGGGGGGGCGCCGGCGGGTGTGCAGGCATGCAGTACGCGCACGCCGATGTCGAAGAAAGGATGGAGCGTGTCGTCGGCGTCGCCGTGGGCCAGCAATTGCAGCGGGAAGTCCTGGTGTTCCAGCGTGGCCTGGGTTTGCTGCTGGCTGGCGGCCAGCAGGTCGCGCAGGCTGGCGCCCGGGGCCAGGGTCAGTGCCAGCGGCAGCCAGTCGGCCAGCAGTGGCTGGTCCGCGCCGGTGCGCAGAGCCGGCTGGCCGATGGCCACGCCGGCCACGCCGGTATAGCGTTCCAGCAGCGCCGCCACGACGGCGTTCAGCAACACCTGCTGACTCAGAGGCTGGGCCGAGGTGGCCCGGTCCAGCGCGTCGCCGGTGGCGGGCGCCAGCGCGGCGCGGTATTGCTGCGACAGTTGGGCGCCGCCGCAGCTGTGGTCGGCCGGGAAGCGGCTCTTGCCGGGCAGCGCGGCGATCTGCGCTTTCCAGAAACTGGCTTCGCGCGGACGGCGCGCCGCCAGCACTTTCAATTGTCCGAGGGATTCGATGGATTGCATAGGGACCTAAGGAGTCGGGTTGGTGGGAACTACAGGGTGAAGGAAATCGGGGCCAGCACGGGCGCCGGCGCTGGCGCGGCCGGCGCGGCCAGCAGGCTGGCCAGCGGCGCGTCCGGTCGGGCCAGCAGGCGATCGAGCACGGCCAGCCAGTCGTCGCGGAAGGTCTGGACGGTGACGGCGTCGAACAGGCGCCCAGCGCACCGGCTGGCCGAGGAAGGTCTGGCGTCCCAGCGCCGTGTTCTGCAACGCGAACATGGTGTCGAACACGGGGTGGCGGCGGTAGTCGCGCGCCGCGTCGACGGCGTCGGCAAGGCTGGCGAACGGATAGGCCTGGTGCTCGAAGCTGGCATCAATATGGCGGGCCGTGCGCCGCAACCAGTCGGCCGTGGTGTCGCCGCCGGCCACGTCGATGCGCAGGCAGACCGTGTTGACCAGCATGCCGACCAGCGACTCGGTGCCGGCCGCCTGGCGCCCGGCGGCCGGGGTGCCTATGGTGACGTCGGCTTGTCCCAGCGTGCCGGCCAGCCACAGCGCGTACGACGCCAGCAGCACGTGGTATGGCGTGAGCCGCTGCGTTTGCGCGCAGCGGCGTAGCGCCGCCGAGCGTGGTGCGCCCAGGTCGATGGCCAGCATGGCGCCGCGTTCCGAGCGCAGCGCGGCGCGCGCGCGGTCCAGCGGCAGTTCCGGTGCGCGCTGCCAGCCTTGCAGGGTGGCGTGCCAGAACGGGGCCAGGCTGTTTTGCCACTGCTGTGCCGCCGGCGCGTGGCGCCATTCGGCATAGTCGCCGAACTGGTGGCTGGGAAGGGGCACGGGCTGGTCCAGGTACAGCGCCTGCCATTGTTCGAGCAGGATGGCGATGGAGATGGCGTCGGCCAGGATGTGGTGCAGGTCGAGCACCAGGCGGGCCTGGCCGGCACCGCGGAACAGGGCCACGCGCCAGACCGGCGCCTGTTCCAGGTCGAACGGACGGGCCCATGCGTCGATGGCGGCGGCCAAGTCGCCGCCCGCGTCGCGCTGTTCGATGCGCACCGCCAGCTTGGCCTGCACCTGCTGCTGCAACGCGGCGCCGTCATGGTGGAAGCAGGTGCGCAGAATGTCGTGCCGGCATGCCAGTTCATGGAGCGCGAACTCCAGCCGCGCCAGGTCGGCCTGGCCATCCCATGCGATCTCGATCGGCAGGTGATAGGCGCGCGAGGCCGGCTCTTTCAGCCACGCCACGTATAGCTGCTGTTGCTGTGGCGCGGCGCGATAGGTGGTGCGCCGCGTCAGCGCGGGGATGGCCAGCCTGGCGTCCGGCGCCAGATCGGGCGACTGCGCCAGGGTGCGGCACAACTCGCGCAGCGTGGCGCTGGCCAGCACCCTCGCGGCCGTGCAGGGCTTATGTAATTGGGTCTCGATCCGGGCCGCCAGCATGGCGGCCGTGAGCGAACTGGCGCCGAGCGCCAGTGCGTTGTCGTCGAGGGTGACGGCGTCGCCTTCCAGCAGTGCGCTGAGCAGCTGCAGCACGGCTTGTTCGAGCGGCGTGGCCGGCGCCGGCGCCGGCGTTTCGGCGGCGGGCACCGGTCGCAGCACCTGCGCCGCTTGCAGCGCCTGGCGGTCGATCTTGCCGTTCGCCGTCAGCGGCAGTGCATCGAGCTGGCGCAGCAGATGCGGCACCATGTGGGCCGGCAGGGTGTGGGCCAGTTGCGCGCGCACGCGGGCCGGGTCGAGCGGCGCGCGCGCGGTGAACCACGCATGCAGCTGGCTTTCTCCCGTCGCCGCCGAGCACCGCGCGATGACGATGGCGGCCGTCACATCCGCGATCGCCAGCAACTGGTTTTCCACTTCGCCCAGCTCGACGCGGAAGCCGCGCACCTTTATCTGCTGGTCGCGCCGTCCCAGGAAGTCGAGCGTGCCGTCGTCGCGCCAGCGCGCCATGTCGCCGGTGCGGTACAGGGTGGCGCCCGGTCCGAACGGGCTGGGGACGAAGGCCGCCTGCGTCAGTTGTGGGCGGCCCAGGTAGCCGTTGCCCAGGCCGTCGCCGCCCACGTACAGCTCGCCGGGTACGCCGACCGGCTGCAACTGGCCCAGGCGGCCCAGTACGTAGGCGCTGCTGTTGCCGATCGGGCGGCCGATCGGAATATCGAGACCGTCCGCGTCGCTGACGACATGGGCGGTGGAGATGACGGCGTTCTCCGTGGGGCCGTAGGCGTTGACCACGGTCAGGCCAGGGCAGGCCAGTCGCACCGCCTGCACTTGGCGCGCCGGCACCACGTCGCCGCCGATGACGAGCGTGCGCAGCGGCTGGAACAGGGCCGCGTTCTCGTTGGCCAGCTGGGCGAACAGCGAGGAGGTGATCAACGCCATGTTGATGCGGCCGGCGGCCAGGAACTGGCCCAGCAGGCGCGCGCTGAGCAGGGTGTCGCGCCCGACTATGTGCAGCTCGCCGCCGTTCAGCAGCGCGCCCCACAACTCGAAGGTGGCTGCGTCGAAACCGATCGCGCCGGCCTGCAACACGCGGCTGTCCTCGTCGAAGCGGATGTAGTTGGTGTCACGCACCAGGCGGACCACGCCGCGATGGCTCACCAGCACGCCTTTGGGCTGGCCGGTGGTGCCCGAGGTGTACATCAGGTAGGCCGTATCGCTGGCCCGTACGGGCGTGGCAACGGGCGCTGCGAGGCCCGCCCCATCGTCCTGGCCGGTCGGATCTACCACGAGCACGGCGCCGCTGAACTGGCCCGCAGCCTGCAACGCCTGCGCCATCGCCAACGTGGCCGCATCCGACACCAGCAGGCAGCGCGCGCCGCTGTCGGCCAGGCAGTAGGCGATCCGTTCGGGCGGGTAGTCGGGGTCGAGCGGGCAGTAGCAGGCGCCCGCGACCAGGCTGGCCACGGTGGCCACCACCATCGCGCAATCGCGCGGCATCAGCAGCGCCACGGGCGTGGCCAGGGTGACGCCATGCCGTTGCAGCCGCGCTGCTAGTGCGCCGGCCTGTTGCAGCAACTGGCCGCGCGTGAGCGTGCGCCGGCCATCGGTGACGGCCAGGCGGGTGGCGTCGCGGGCGGCGCTGTCGCGCAGCAGGTCGACCAGGGTGCTGTCGCGCGGGTAGGCGGTGGCCGTGTCCTGGAAGGTGTGCAGCAGGCGCGCCCGTTCGGCGGGGCTCAGCGGATCGAAGCGGCTGAGTGCTTCGTCCGGACGGGCCAGCAGTTTGTCGAGCAGGACCAGCAACAGCTGCAGGTGGCGCTGGACGCAGGCGTCGGTCAGCCGCGCGCGCCAGCGCACGGCGCCGTGGCCGTCGGCGGGCAGGATCAGCAGCAGGTCCAGTTGATCCGGGCAGGCCGAGGGCGGCGCCGACGCGCCATCGTCCAGATAGTAGCCCACGCGGCATTGCGGTCCGGCCCGATCGTCGAGCGCGTCCAGTTGCTGCGGGCGGCCCGCGCCCAGCATCCGGTCCAGGTCGCGCAACAGGCCGGTGTACGTGGTCGATGCTTCGATGGCCGAGGCGATGCCGGACCAGCCGCCGGCGCGCAGCGCGAACACGGCCAGTTGCGCCTGGTCGGTGAGCTGGTGCAGCAGTGCGAACCAGGCCGCCAGTAGGCCGTGGCCGGGGACCAGATGGTGGCGGCTTTCCAGTTCGCGCAAACGCTGCTGGCTGGCACCCGACAGGGTGGTCCAGGCTTCGGCAGCGGCATCGGCGGCCAGCGGCGGGAAGGCTGCGCGTGGCAACCAGCCGTCATGGGGCAGGGGGGTGTCGACGTATGGGCAGGTGGAGGTGGAGGAGGTCATGGGTGGGCTGGGCGTTGGAAAAATGGGGAAAGGTGGCGCGACCGCTGCGCCGCTCAAAACACCTTGAAGGGGACTTCGACGCGCAGCTTGAATTCCCGGTTGCTGCTGTCGGCGTAATAGCGGCCGCTGTGGTGCTGCACGGCCAGCAAGGTCACTTTGGCGTGCTTCCAGCGGCCGCTCTGGACCACGTAGCTGGGGTAGATACCGTATTCACCGTGGCTGCCATGCACCGGTTCGCCGTTTTTCCAGTACAGCGCGTACAGCGGGCTGGCCGGAGTGGCTTGCGCGGCGGCGCCGGCGCGGGCATCGGCGCCCCAGCCCTGCACGCGCCACAGCATCACATTGAAGCCGGGCAGGCCGGCGCTGGCGCCGTTGAACGTGTAGCGCAGCTGGGCGGACTTTTCGTGCGGCGCGTTGTAGTCCACGTCCATCGCGTTCAGCAGCGCATCGCCCCAGGTTTCGCCCAGATAGTCGAAGAACTGGTCGCCCATCACGCGCTGGTAGCCGGCCGTCACGGCGTGCGGGCCGCGTTCAGCCGTCACGGCCAGGCTGTAGGCCTGATTGCCGATGTCGCCCTGGCGGCTGCCGCCCTGGTTGCGGGTGGCGTACAGGTCGGCCTTGCCGGTGAGGCGCAGGACCTTGGGGTTGCCGGCGCCGCGCGTGAGCGCGAGGTAGAGCTGGCGCCAGACATCGCTGGCGCGGTTGAGGTAGACGGAAGCCTTGCCGTCGCCGGACCAGGCCCAGTCGGCGCCGGCGAGGTCGACCTCGCCGATGCGGGTGCCGCCATAGCCGGTGCTGAGCGCCTGCAGCGACGTGTGGCCGCGCGCCTTGACGGCGGTCAGATGGCCGGCGGCCAGTGTGAGCTGGTCCGACAGCGGCAGCTCGGCCGTCAGTCCCTGGAAGGTGGGCGGCAGCGCGAGGATGTCGCGGCTTACCAGCATGGGATTGCCGAGCCGTTGTAGTCCGTATTTGAGCACGGCCTGGCCGATACGCGCGTTGAGCGTGTAAGCGCCGAGGAACACGGTGGGGCCGTCGCCGCCGAGGCGGTGGCCGTACACGAAATTGCCCGCGTCGCCGCGCTGGTCCAGCGGCAGCGCCACGAACGGCGACACGCTGAAGCCCAGGCCGAGCGGCCCCGCCGTGTAACCCGAGACGTAGTTGGCTTGCAGCGTCTGGACCCAGGCGCGCCGGTCCACCTCGTCCGCGATCCATTCCTTGCCGAGGAAATTGCGGAACAACAGCGTCAATTGGCTGTCACGCAGCAGCGGGCTCGTCCCGCCGGACGGCGGCAGCGGCGCGTCGGCGGGGACCGGTTGCAGCCGCCCGATGCTGGCCCCCACGTCGTGGGTGGCCGCTTGGGCCGCCGAGGCCGGGCCGGCCGCCGCCAGCAGGCATGCGGCCTCGGTCCGTTCAGCCGTGCAGGACAGCGGTTCGGGCGACGCCGGTGTCTGCGCGCTGGCCGGCGGGGCCATACAGACGAGCACAGGCAACGTCGCCATCAGTACGTGTTTCAAGATGCGCATAAAAAGTCAATAAAGAACCAATAAGCCGGTGCTGACGCGCCCGGCAGCGATGGGCGCGCGCAGGGCACGCGCAAGCGCGGGCCAAGATATCAGTGAACGGTACGAACTGCCGCCTGGCCGCAACGGAACACGGCAGGTGGAGCGGAAACAAAGCGGGAACTTATTCGTTCATCGGCGGAATGTGCCGAGAGAGGGGAGGCCACAGGGGATCGTCTGCGGCGGATGTGGCCTGACGCAGCGTTTGCGTCCGGCTACCAGTGCCAATACGGGTTGGGTATTGTGCACTGCAAAGCGGAAAGAATTATCAAACATAGCCATCAAAATTGTCAAGATTATTTTTATTTTAATGTTAACTTGCAGATAGCAAGCCGTCATGCGCGGCCGTCTGTACCCCGGCGCCAGCCGCCTGACTGTGCACCTGCGCGGCGCGCGCCGTGCTGACCATGCAAGCTGCCTGAATCCATTACCCGAGGTGCGTATGCGACCCGATCTTCCCCCCAAATCCCGCGGCTTCCAGCAACGGACGGTCATGCGCCATCGCGGCCCGGCGCCCGCCCGCGTGACGGACCAGGTGGCCGAAGTGCAGCTCACCATCGGCCAGGGCGCCTTCCTGCAGCTCAAGCAGCGGCGCCGCGCGCGGGCAGGCCGCGCAGCAGGTCCTGATGCAGGCGACGGGCGGCGTGCCGCCGCCTGGTGCGGCCACGATGGCGCCGTGCAGGCGGTGTTTGAGGATGTGGGCCGGCACAATGGGCTGGACAAGCTGGTGGGCCACCTGGCCTTGCGCGGCAGCCGCACTTGCTGGCTGATTTCCAGTTTGGGCGAGTGGTACCCCAGGCCGGCGAACTGCCAGGCGCGGATGCTGTTCCAGTCCAGCGCCGCGTCGTCGCCATCGAACAGCGGGTGCGCCGAACCGCCGTACAACTGCATGGTTTCGTCAAACAGCGTGTCGTAACTGAGGCTGTCCGAACTGCGGTGGGCGGGGATGATCCCGACCTGGAACTGGCCGTCGATGACGCCGCGCTCGATCATGTTGATGTTGTGTTCGTTTGCTGGCCGGATTGACCCTCTCAGATTGACCCTCTCTCCAAGTCCTCGCGAACGCCGCGACCCTGTCGTAAGACCCCTCGAACCCCAATTCTTTTAGGTCCTCATGGATCTGTTTCAGCGTGCGCCGCTGCTTACGCGACTTGGCCGCCTCGGTCTTGAGGAGCGCTGAAAGCTGGAACGCGTATTTGTCGATGGCGCGGGTGGAGCGCCGCTCAGCGTAGGCTGGCTCTATGGTTTCCGAGCGCAGGTAGCGCCGGACGGTATTTCTGGAGATGCCCAACCGCCTGGCGATCTCTCTCAATGGGATCTGCTCGCGAATGTGCCAGCGTCGAATAATGCCTAGTAATGCCACGTCGATCACTCCAATTCCCCGCTCAATGTCATGAGCAGGATTGTGTCTTAAACGTGGGTCAGATTCGTTTGCAAATTATGCGGCAAAGTGGGTCAGATTTCGCTGCAAATCAACAGCCAAGCCGCCGAAAGCGTCTCCACGTCGTTGCGTGCGCCCAGGTCAGCGTCGCCTGCTCCCATTCGCCATCGCCCTGGTTTCACCCATGGTTCATTCTGTTTCAATCTGGCGTTGCGGCAATTTCATGCAACATGGTGTGAAACAAATGCAACATGGAAAAATGCATGGCCGGGATATTGAAAACGACAATATTCCAGGGCGATGCTATTCCTAAGTGATTGATTATAAAAGACGATAGCGGCCGCCTCCTGATCCGCGCTGCCCCCGCTCGCCGCTTGGCACGGTGATTGCTCCAGCGACTTTAAAGCCCGGTGCAGCTATCTGCATGAAAGGGCAAAGAAAAGTCAGGAGACGACATGAGTCACTTTTCCACCGGCGCCGCCAGTGACAAGGCGCTGCGACAGGCGTCCTCTTTGCCGGGCGCGCTCCATGCGAACCACGCTGCGCCAGCCAGGCGCGCCCGTTTCGCGTCCTATTTCCTCGCTGCCAGGCCCCGCTTGCCCATCCGGCACATTGCCAGGCTGAACGACATGCCGGCCGCCTGCGCCGGCCCGGCCAACTGGCCCGCATCCCCCTGAATCCCCATCACTGAGTTGCAAATACTTTCCCTTGATCTTCACCCATCTTCATACCGTACTGGAAACGACATGACTTTCGCAGACTTCTACCAA
>JAZJZQ010000216.1:0-1528 GCA_040389625.1 Pseudomonadota bacterium
CGACGGTCGACTCCGACTTCGGCCGCACCACCGACCCGGTGCGCATGTACATGCGTGAAATGGGCGCCGTGGCGCTGCTGACACGCGAAGGCGAGATCGAAATCGCCAAGCGCATCGAAGGCGGTTTGAAGGACATGATCCAGGCCATCTCGGCCTGCCCGACCACGATCGCCGAGATCGTCGCGCTGGCCAAGAAGATCGAAGCCGACGAGATGAAGGTGGACGAAGTGGTGGACGGCTTCGTCGACCTCAATGAAGCGAACAACACGCCGGCCGTCAGCACGGCCGCCGCCACCGTGGCGGACGAGGACGAGGAAGAGGAAGAAGAAGTCGAGGAAGAGGACGGCGACGCCAATGGCGGCGCGGCCGGCTTCTCGACCGAACAGCTGGTGCAGCTGAAGAAGGCGGCGCTGGAAAAGTTCGCCGTCATCTCGTCCCAGTACGACAAGATGCGCAAGGCCGCCGGCGGCTACGGCTCCAAGGGCTACGTGGCGGCGCAGGAAGCCATCTCCAACGAGCTGCTGGGCATCCGCTTCACGGCCAAGGTGGTGGAAAAGCTGTGCGACACGCTGCGCGGCCAGATGGAAGAAGTGCGCCACATCGAGCGCGCCGTGCTGGAACTGTGCGTCAACAAGTGCGGCATGCCGCGCGCCCACTTCATCAAGGTCTTCCCCGGCAACGAGTGCGATTTGGACTGGGTCGACCTGGAAGTCGATTGCGCCTATCCGTACAGCGCGGTGCTGGGCCGTAACGTGCCGGCCGTGAAAGAGCTGCAGAAGAAGATGATCGACCTGCAGGCGCGCGTGGCGCTGCCGCTGGCCGACCTGCGCAAGATCAACAAGCAGATGGCGGCCGGCGAGAAGCGCGCCCGCCAGGCCAAGCGTGAAATGACGGTGGCCAACCTGCGCCTCGTGATCTCGATCGCCAAGAAGTACATCAACCGCGGCCTGCAGTTCCTCGACCTGATCCAGGAAGGTAACATCGGCCTGCTGAAGGCGGTGGACAAGTTCGAATACCGTCGCGGCTACAAGTTCTCGACCTACGCCACGTGGTGGATCCGCCAGGCCATCACCCGCTCCATCGCCGACATGGCGCGCACCATCCGGGTGCCGGTGCACATGATCGAGACCATCAACAAGATGAACCGCATCTCGCGCCAGATCATGCAGGAAACGGGCAGCGAGCCGGACCTGGCGACCTTGGCCGTCAAGATGGAAATGCCCGAGAACAAGGTGCGCGAAATCATGAAGATCGCCAAGGAGCCGATCTCGATGGAAACGCCGATGGGCGAGGACGGCGATTCGCAGCTGGGCGACTTCATCGAAGACAACACCACGCTGGCGCCGCTGGACGCCGCGCTGCACGCCTCGATGCGCAACGTCATCAAGGAAGTGCTGGACTCGCTGACCCCGCGCGAAGCGAAGGTGCTGCGCATGCGCTACGGCGTGGAAATGTCGAACGACCACACGCTGGAAGAAGTGGGCAAGCAGTTCGACGTGACGCGCGAGCGCATCCGCCAGATCGAAGC
>JAZJZQ010000217.1:0-3315 GCA_040389625.1 Pseudomonadota bacterium
TGCGGGCTGCTTGGCGGCAGGTCGCAATACCAGTCGTAGAAGCTCAGGGCCACGCCGCCGATCAGCGACAGGTAGCGGGTACCGGCCGCGTAGCTGACCATGGACATGGCGGGAATCGGCGAGAAGCCGGCGATGCGGTCCGGGCCGTATTTCTTGATCGTCAGCGCATTGGCGGCCGCGATCATCTCGTTGCAGGTGTCCCAGTCGGCGCGCACAAAGCCGCCCAGGCCCCGCACCGATTTATAGCGCTGGGCCCGTTCCGGGTTCTGGCTGATGTAGTCCCAGGCCGTGACCGGGTCCATGGTCAGGCGCGCCTCGCGCCACATTTCCATCAGGCGGCCGCGCACCATCGGGTACTTGACGCGCTGGGCCGAATAGACGTACCAGGAATAGCTGGCGCCGCGCGGGCAGCCGCGCGGCTCGTGGTTGGGCAGGTCGGGCCGCGTGCGCGGATAGTCCGTCTGCTGGGTTTCCCACGTGATCAGCCCGTTCTTCACATACACCTTCCAGCTGCAGGAGCCGGTGCAGTTCACGCCGTGCGTGGAACGCACGATCTTGTCGTGCTGCCAGCGCTGGCGGTAGGCGTTTTCCCACGTGCGGTCCTCGTGCACGACTGCCCCGTGACCATTGGAAAACGTTGATTTTGGTTTGCTGAAGAACTTCAGGCGATCCAGAAAATGACTCATGCTGCCTCCTCACTTGCACCTTGCCCGGTACCAGGAAATAAACACCTCCCCACGCAACATGCGTGAGGCCGTCGATAGAGCCAGTCTACGCAGGGCGATGTTTAGTGTGAATCGGCAAGAAGTCTTGGGGGCGGCGCGAGAAGGAGTAGTGACGCTAGATATTTGTGACTAGGCCGCCGATGCGATCCGTGACAGCGGGCGCACTGGCGGCCGTGAGCAACTGCTGGTACGACAGCAGGCGGCCGCCGCCGGCCTGCGCATAGGCGCGCGCGTGGCCGGGCGAAGCGAAGGCGGCCAGCACCGCTTGCTCGCGCGCGCCGCGCAATACATATGTGGCATGGCTGGCGGCCACCCAGGCCGGCGCCGCCTTATCTGCCGGGGCCGCGTCCTGCACGAAGGTGGCGCGCACGAAGCCGGGCTGTTCGACCGAGGCCAGCATGGCGAACATGGCCGACAGCGAGCAATAGAATACGGGGCGACCCTGGTCGTACTGGATCTGGCCGGCCGGCGCCGACGGGCAATCGGCCGCCTGGGCCGTCGGTGGCGGCGCCGGGCGGGCGTCCGCGTCCGACGGCTGCAGCGACGGCGCCAGCAGCAGCACCCGCAGCAAGCCCGCCAGCGCCACCGCCTGGGTGGCCACGCTCAGATAGTGGCGCTTTTTCGACAACATGGTAAAACCTTTCCTTGCACACAGCGGCCGCGCCGCCCATCACACCATTGTCCGGATCGGGGCCGGCAAATAATATGATGTGGCTCAAGGATTTCCGTGACAGCCCTCCGCCAAAAGGACTAGCCCCGCTAGCCACTCGCGCCGATGGCCACGGCGGCCGCGCCGGGTTATACATGAGGCTGGCGCGCGCGGCCTATTTTCGTGTCGCATCATGGCGCCAGTACAACGAAAGGAAACACCTGTGAATATCGCCAGTTTTACCGACCTGCTGTCGGCCGCCGCCATGCAGGCGGAACCCCAGCGCCTGCTGTTTACGTTCACCCGCGCCGAATACGAGGCCGTGGACCCGGCCAACGCCGATGCGCCGCGGCGCAGCACGCTGGCGCCCGTCATGTGCGTCGACAAGCAGGTGGGGGAGCTCGACACCTTCGCCAACCTGGCGGCCGAGTCGCGCGCCATGGGAGCGCCGTGGGACGTGGTGCTCGTCACCAGCCTGTCGGGCAGCGCCGGCCAGCTGCCGGACGCGCGCAAGACCGAGGCCGCGCTCAAGGAGATGGTACAGGCCATCCAGGAAGGCCGCATGGAGCGCTTCCTCGCGTTCGACGGCGAGGGCGAGCTGCTCCAATTCAGCTAGCATCGTGCCAGGCAGGCCGCCGGGTACGGCGCGCCGCCGCAAAATACTTGCGCCCGTTGTCAGCCGCGCCCCGCGGCCACGCGTTAAGCTGGCAGAGGCTGACCGGGTGGTCAGCCTTGAAGGGACCACGAGGGGGCTGCGGCGATGAAAGCTTGGGGCATTCTACTGTCGTATTTGCTGGCCCACGTGGCCGCTGCGCAGGATCTGCACATCGCCCCGCCCTCCTCCACGCCCGCCGAAGCCGTCACCAGTTTCTCCCGGCTGGCAAACGACATGGCGCAGCTGCCGCCGGTGGACGGCGCCTTTCCCGCCCGGGCCGTCGTCGCGCTGCGGCTGACCGTCTTGCGGCAGCTACCAGACAGCGCCGATGAGCGCACCGAAGTCTATACCGCATGGCGCGACGCCGGCGCGGCGTTCCCGGCCACCATTCTGGAGGCGCAGGTACAGGCCGCGGGCGTCGCCATGGCCAGCATGCTGCCATCGTCAGGTATGCACAGTTGCGGCAACGACGAAGCGGCGGCCAGCGCGCCCCTCTACCTGGCGGCCGAACTCACCGTGCTGGTGGCCGGCCACCGGCCGCTCCGCTTGCGTTCGGACGCCTCCTGCGCCCACAAGCTGCCCTGGAACGTCAGCAACGGCGCCAGCTTGTACGCCATCGCCGCTCCTGCGCCGGGAATGGCCGTGATGGCGCTGGCGCAGGCGATATGCCAACAATGCCTGCCTGCCGTCCCGGTATCCCTGCCCGCCCCGATCACGCCAGCGCCGCAGGCCTTGAGCTTCGACCAGCTGTACGCAGACCTGATCGCACGCTGGCGCCGGCTGGGCCACGACCATGCCGCTTACGAGATCAAATTGCAGACATACGCAGTCAGCGAGGCACTGGACTGGATGGATCATGAACGGTTCCGGCGCCGGCTGGCCGACAGCGAGCGTCACGAGCGGGGCACGGTGCGGGCCATGGCGCACGAACTGCTACGGCCACCGCTATCGGCTGCGCCGTCATGCGCGGGCCGCACCGCGCTGGCCGGCCCGAAATACAACAAACATCCGGCGCGATGTTCTCTATAATTTTCCTGCCCTTCGATTGCTCCAAACCCACTGAGGAGAACCACGATGCGCGCTTTTCTACTGGCTGCCATGCTGCTATTGACCATGGCCGGACTGCGGGCTGCCCCCTGCGACAGCAATTTCTGGCAACCGACCTTTGTCCATGACCTGGAGCATCCCGACGGTCCCTGGTTTGTCACGCCAAGCAACTTCATCAAGCTGCAAGGTGACAGCAGCACCTGGGTCGGCCAGGCCTGCGACCTGATCAAAACTTACCG
>JAZJZQ010000217.1:3415-8307 GCA_040389625.1 Pseudomonadota bacterium
AAGGTGACAGCAGCACCTGGGTCGGCCAGGCCTGCGACCTGATCAAAACTTACCGGCTGCGCGACGACCGCGGCTTCACCAGCTGCCAGGATTACACCCGCGTCCAATGCGGCTGCAGCCGGGCGATCCCGGGCAACAACACGTGCGCCGCCTTCCTGGCCGGCCATCCGGCGCCCGTCACGGGTGCCATGGGGCCGCTCGAGTACGACACCAACCGCGGCGGCGGCGACTACAACAATCCATGGAACGAGCCGGCCACCCCCGACCCGGCCACGTGCCGCGCCCGTTGCGAGCAGGATGGACGCTGCCACAGCTTCACCTGGGTCAAGCCGGGCGTCCAGGGCCCCGTGGGCCGTTGCTGGCTCAAAGGGACGGTACGGCCCGCCAGCGCCGACAGCTGCTGCGTCTCCGGCGCCCGCTGACGCGGCGTCGATGCGCGATCCCATACACGATCATTCACTCGACAGGAGAGCAACATGAAACGATGGACGATACTATCGGCCGCCAGCGGCGCGATCTTGCTTGCCGGCCTGGCCACCGACGTGCTGTCCCAGCAGCTTGAGAACCTGCCCGCCGGCATGGAGGGGCTGCGCGGCCGGCACTGGCACGGCAACGAGTGCTGCAACTGGAGCTGGGACTGGACGCAGGTCAACGGTCCCATCTTCCGTGGCGTGTTCCAAAACAAGAACGGCCAGCGCCTCCCCGAGGACGATATACAGATTTCCATCCATGGCAACAGCGTCACCATCACCCGCAAGGGCGGCTCCGACGCGGGCGGCTGCACCTATGTCGGCACCATACGTCCCGGCGGCGCGGAAGGCAACTATAGCTGCGCCGGAAAACCGGCCGGCACCTGGGCCGCCACCATCTCGCAGACACCGTAATTACCGCCGGCTGGCCCAAGCGCAACCGGCACTGCCCGTCAATGACGGCTGCGCGCCAGCCAGGCCTCCAGGTCCGGCGCCGGCATGGGCCGCGCGAACAGGTAGCCCTGGCCATAGTCGCAGCCCGCCGCCGCCAGCAGTGCGCGCTGGCCCTCCGTCTCCACCCCTTCCGCCACCACCTTCAGGCCCAGCTTGTGCGCCATCGCCACGATGGCTTCGCACAAGGCCAGGTCCTGCGCCTGGCTCTCCATGCGGTGCACGAAGGCGCGGTCGATCTTCAGCACGTCGATGTCGAAGCGGGTCAGGTAGGCCAACGACGAGTAGCCGGTGCCAAAGTCATCGAGCGAGATCTGGATGCCGGCCGCGCTGAAGCCGCGCAGCGTGTCCGTCAGTTCCGTGCTCACGTCCAGCAACAACCCTTCCGTGATCTCGATGCCGACACTGCCGGCCGGCAGTGCCAGCCCCGCCAGGTGGGCCAGCCAGCGCTGCTGCAGCCCGTCGTCGTTACGGAACTGCAGCGGCGAGACGTTGACCGCGATCTGGAACGCGGGAAAATCGAGCGCCCGCAGCCGCAGCACCTCGTCGGCGGCGCGCCGGAACACCCAGTCGCCGATCTCGAGGATCATGCCGCCCGTTTCGGCCAGCGGCACAAAGTCCGACGGCGCCACCGGCCCGTGTCGCGGATGCTGCCAGCGCAGCAAGGCCTCGGCCTTGCAAATGCGCCCCGTCGCCAGCTCGACGATGGGCTGATAATGCACGTCCAGCTGCCCGGCCGCCAAGGCATCGTGCAGGTCGTTGCTCAGGCCTATGCGGTGCTGCATCGCGTCCTGCAGCGCGTGGCAGAAGCGGCTGTAGCGGTTGCGCCCTGCCCCCTTGGCCGCATACATGGCCTGGTCGGCGTGCCGTAGCAGATCGGCGATGGTAGCGGCGTCCTCCGGATAGTGGGCGATGCCTATGCTGGCCGATACGAAAGCGCGTTCGGTCCCCAGCCGGTACGGGGCCGCCACGCTGGCCACCAGCTGCCCGGCAAGCGCATCGAGGCCGGCCAGCTGGGCGCTGTCCGTGACCACCGCGGCGAATTCGTCCCCGCCCAGGCGGGCCGCCAGGTCCGAGCCGCCGAGGCAGGCATCGATGCGGCGCACCGCTTCGATCAGCAATTCGTCGCCCTTGTCGTGGCCCAGCGTGTCGTTGACTTCCTTGAAGTGATCGAGGTCGATCAGCAGCAGCGCCAGCGGCGCCGCCGGGGCCTGCGCCAGCTGCTGCTGCAGCCTTTCCTTGAACAGGTAGCGGTTCGGCGCGCCGGTAAGCGCATCAATATTGGCCTGGCGCCAGATCAGGCACTCCGTGCGCTTGCGTTCGGTGACGTCGGAAAACAGCGCCACCCGCTGGCATGGCGCGCCGTGTTCATCGTAGACCGTGTTGATGGACAGGCGCAGGGCCAGTTCGCGGCCATGGCGGTCGCGGTCCCACAGCTCGCCGCTCCAGTGGCCGCAGCTGTCCAGCTGCTGCCACATCTGACGGTAGAACTGGGCATCTTGCCGCCCCGACTGCAACAGGCTCGGATTGCGTCCCATCACCTCGTCGGCACTGTAGCCCGTCAAGCGGCTGAACGCCGGGTTGACGGCCACGATGTGGTTCTCGCCATTGGTCACCATCATCGCCTCGGAACTGTGCTGGTAGACCAGGGATGCCAGCCGCAGCGCCTCCTCGGCCCGTTTGCGCTCCGTGACCTCAACCAGCGAGAACACCAGGTATTCCACTTCGCTGGCCGCGTCCAGCACGGGCACCAGGGTCCAGTCCCAATAGGTAACGCCCCGCTCGGGCTGGTCGGCAAACTCGAACGCCCGGGTGAAGGTGACGAAGCGGCGCTTGCTGCGCACCACTTCCTCGAAAATCTGCCGCGCGTCCGATGGATACAGGTCGAAATGGTTATGGCCGACAAAATCGTTGATGTCGCGCCGGCAGGCCGTAGCGTAGGTCTGGTTGACCCGGATGAAGTTGAAATGGCGGTCGAGAATGACCAGGCTGCTGACACTGTGCTGGAAATAGGTATCGGCCAGCCTGAGCTGCTTCAATACCTCGTTTCCTTGGGCGGTTTGGGCCCACACTTCCGATTCGGTCATGGCGTTTCCATCCCGCAAAACGTGGCAATTACCGGCTAGCAGTTCAATATTCAGCCTAGCGAAGTTGTTTCAGATCGTCAAGTTTCCTCGCGCGGCCATGCTGCAATTGCCACACTAGAATGACCATAGGACAACTTATGCCGCTGGCAAAGAAATTAATGACATGACAATCTTATCTATTGTCAACAAGTGCTGGCAACTCAGCACAGGGGATGGATGCGGGCCGGCCCAGCGTGTCCATCACCGTTGCCGCCGGCCGCAAGCGGAGCCATCTCAATGCAAGCTATCGTCACCGGCGGAAGCCGTGGAATCGGACTGGATATCGCCAAACTCCTGGTCGCGTCTGCGGCCGTGGGCTGTAGTCACTCGTCGAAATACCAGTAGCCGGCATTCACCCACCGCGTCAGCGCAGCCAGGATGGCGGGCTGGCGCAGCCACGGCGCCAGCTGCGCCCCGTCGAGCCGCTCGTGGTCGCACAACACGGGCACGAAGCCGCTGGCGTCGGGGCCGAAGTCCATCCGCTCGCCGTCCACGTAGCACACGCCCTGCTCCACCGTCGCATCCACATAGAAGCAGCGCAGGCCGCCCGTACGCACCAAGGTGGCGCCGGCCTGCAGGGCATCGGCCAGTTCCTGTTCTTCATAGGGCGACTCGATCGCTTGCAGGTCGAGCGCGCACTTGGTGCGCGACAGGTAGCCGCCGGCCATGTCGGCCACCAGGGCCTCGTCGTCCAGCACGGCCTGCAGCTGGGCGCGGATGCGGGCGAAGTCGGCGCCGTCGATACGGCCCTGCTGGCGATGCCGCGGCCGGCCCGCGTCTTCCAGCAGGCCGTTGCCCAGTTCCTTGTCGATCAGGTGGTCGGCCAGGGCGCTGAACATGTCGCAGGCCGACTTGGCGCGGTAGCCGACGGAGAAGCTCATCGCATGTTCCAGCGTCACGCCGTCATGCGGGAAGCCGGGCGGGATGTAGAGGATATCGCCGGGCAGCAGTTCCTCGTCGATGATCGCTTCAAACGGATCCGTGTGGAGCAAGGCTTCGTGGGCCGCGAACTCGCGGTGATTGCCGCGCGCCCCCACGCGCCAGCGGCGCCGGCCCGAACCCTGGCAGATGAAGACGTCGTAACGGTCGATGTGGGGACCGACGCCGCCGCCCGGGGTGGAATAGCTGATCATCACATCGTCCAGCCGCCATTTGGGCAGGAAAGCGAACGGCTCGACCAGCGCCTGCACCTCGGACGACCAGTGATTGGCCGCTTGCACGATCAGGCACCATTCCCGTTCGCCCAGATGCTCGTAGCTATCGAAGGGCCCCGTTTCCGCCTGCCAGGCGCCGTCGCGGCGATAGACCAGGCGCGACTCGACCTGCTCCTCGCAGGCCAGGCCGGCCAGTTCATCGGGGCTGATCGGATCGTCGAACTGGCGGAAGCCCTGGCGTATCAACAACGGCTGGCGCTGCCAATAGTGTTGAAGGAAATGCTCAAGCGTGAAATCGGCGAGGTGTAAAGTGTGCATGCGATACCAGAGAAAAGAGAAAGTGCCAGGCCGCCGTTGTACCACCGGCCAGCCCAAGGCGATAGCAACGGCATCAAGCACGCAATAAATGGAAACAAGAATAAAGGGGGACGTAACACAATTAAAATAACGGGGGAAATAAAGGGGGACGTAACACAATTACGAGTTACGGTTGATTTCCCGAATTGTGTTACGTCCCACTTTTTAAACTGTGTTACGTCCCCGGTTTTCTTACGTCCCCCTCTTTAAACTGTGTTACGTCCCGGGTTTTCCGGACTTGCGGGCTCGTCCTTGGCGTCTTCGCCTTGCGGTGCGCCGCCGGGCTGGGCCGGGGCGTTCAGGCCGAAGTCCTGCCAGCCTTCGCCCCACAACTC
>JAZJZQ010000217.1:8407-12207 GCA_040389625.1 Pseudomonadota bacterium
CGGGCTGGGCCGGGGCGTTCAGGCCGAAGTCCTGCCAGCCTTCGCCCCACAACTCGATCGGGTGCTGGGTGCGCTCGGAACCGTTGCCGCAGGCGAGCGAGTCGACCGGGCAGTATTTGTCACAGCCCCAGCAGATGCGCTCGGGATGCTTGGGGTTGATGGGGAATACCTTGGCCACGCCTGACTCCTTTTCACTTCTTATCCGCGCCGCTCCAGCGGACAAACCAGCGGCAGGAATTGCTGCTGGCGGGCCGAATAGGCCATCAGCGCACCGCTCTCTATGTCGAAATACCAGCCGTGCAGCTTGACCAGCCCCCGCTCCACCCGCTCCTTCAGCCACGGATAGGTGAGCAGGTTGTCCAGCGAATGCAGGATGCTGGCAAGCTCGCACGCCTTGTGCTGGTGCTCGTCGCTGCGGTGCGCCAGGTTGCGCTTGACCTGGTTGGCGACCGGCTCGGCGATCTTCATCCAGCGCCCCACGAAATCCGTGTCGGCCAGCTTCTTGCGCGGTCCCATCAGGGCGCGGATGCCGCCGCAGCGGGCGTGCCCCAGCACGATCACGCGCGCCACTTCGAGATTGCAGATGGCGAACTCGATGGCCGAACTCACCCCCGGCGGCGCGTCCGGCGTGCACGGCGGCACCAGGTTGGCGATATTGCGTATCACGAACAGGTCGCCCGGGTCGCTGCCGGTCAGCAGCATGGGATCGACCCGCGAGTCGCAGCAGCCGATCAACAGGGTGGCCGGCCGCTGGCCGGCACGCAGGCTGTCATACAGTGTCTGCGATTCGGCGAAATACTGCTGCTGGAAGCGGCTGAAGCCGCGCACGAATTTTTCGATAGCTTCCATTTATGCTCCCGCCCTCATACCAAGCCGCCACGGGGCCCACGCACCGCGGGCGCGCCACGCGGCACGGCCAGCGCCTTGCGGGCCGGCCGCTCGAACGGCAGCACGGTGGCGCGCGGCGCATCGACCTTGAACACGGCCACCAGCTCGGACAAGCCATCCGCCTGCGCCTGCAGCGCCTGGGCGGCCGCAGCCACCTCCTCCACCCGCACCGCGTTGCTGCGCGTGCCTTCGTCCATCTGGCTGACGGCATGGTTGATCTGTTCGATGCCCGCGCTCTGCTCGGCGCCGGCACGGCTGATGTCGGCGATGATGGCCGTCACCTGGCCGATGCTGCTCAGGATTTCGTGCATGGTGGCGCCAGCCTGGTCGACCAGCTGCGCCCCTTCGGCCACCTGTTCCTGCGATTCCTGCACCAGCTGCTTGATCTGGCGCGCGGCGGCGGCCGATTGCTGCGCCAGCTGGTGCACTTCCGTCGCCACCACGGCAAAGCCCTTGCCATGGTTGCCGGCACGCGCCGCTTCCACAGCCGCGTTCAGCGCCAGCAGGTTGGTCTGGAATGCCAGCCGGTCGATCACGCCGATGATGTCGCCGATCCGGCCCGCCGAGCTGTTGATGGCGCCCATGGTGCTCACCACCTTGGCCACCACGGCCTCGCCCTGGTTGGCCACCTGCGCGGCCGACTGGGCCAGCTGGTTGGCCTCCTGGGCGCTGGCGCCGTTCTCGCGTACGGCCACCGTCAGCTGCTCCATCGAGGCGGCCGTCTGCTGCAGCGCGCTGGCCTGCTGCTCGGTGCGCGCGGCCAGTTCCACATTGCCGGCGGCGATACTGTGGGCGGCGCCGTTGATGGCGGCCGTGCCGCCCCGAACGTCGCTCACGATCCGGGTCAGGCTGTCGTTCATGTCGGCCAGCGATTGCAGCAGCTGGCCCGTTTCATCGCGTGTCCCGACCACGATGCGCTGGGTCAGGTCGCCCGCCGCCACGCTGCCGGCCACCCGCACCGCCTGTTCCAGCGGCCGCACGATGGCCCGCTGCAGCAGCACGCCGATCACGGCCGACAGCACCAGGCCGAAGGCGATGCCCGTCAGGCAGGCCAGGCGCACGCGCTGGTAGATCTGCTGGCTGTGTTCGAATTCGGCGCGCGCGCCCGACAGCTGCAGCGCCATCAGCGCATCGATATCCTTGCGCACCGGGGCGAACAGCCGGGCCATCGGGCCGCGCATGAGGGTGCGCGCGGCGCCATGGTCGTCATTGCGCAGTGCTTCGACGGCCGGCCGCAAGCCTTGCGCGACGAATTCACGGCGGGCGGCGGAAAAGGCACGCGCCAGCTCCGCCTCCTCGGGGCGCAGGCCGCTCTGGACGTAGGTTTCCCACATGCGGGCGATGGTGGCGCTGCGCTGTTCGACTTCGGCCATCTCGCGCTGCACGAGGTCCGGCGTTTCGTTAAGCGACTGGGCCACCGTCAGCTGGTTGGCGTCGATCAGGCGCACGATCTGGTCCAGCTGCGACATGGGCAGCATGCGCTGCTCGTAGTTGTTGCGCAGCGTGTCGTTGGCGCCGGCCAGGCTGACCAGGCCGATCACGCCGCCCAGCACCAGCAGCACGGACAAAAACCCGATCACGAACGTAAGTCGCAACCGGATGGTGAGGTTCTTGAACATGGGGACTCCAGGCTGGCGCCCGGCACCGGATCAACCGGCGCAGGCGCGCAGCTTTTCTTCGTTGAGGATGGTGACCTTGCGGCCCTTGAATGCGATCAGCTGTTGCGTGCTCAGGTCGGCCATGATGCGCGAGAAGTGCTCCGGCGTCAGGTTCAGGCGCGACGCCAGCACGGCCTTGGCCACCGGCAGCGTCAGTTCGGCGCCCGTGTCGGCGCTGTGGTCCTTGAGCAGGTAGGACACCACGCGCTGGGTACCCGAGCGCAGCGAATACGACTCCATGTCGCACATCAGGCTGTGCATGCGCTGGCTCAGGCCCGCCAGCATCTTGCAGGCGAACGCAGGATCGCTTTCGATCTCGCGGAAGATGGCCTGCTTGGACACGTGCAGCAGCAGCGAGTCCGCCATGGCCTGGGACGATACGATGTAGGGGCTGCCCATGAACATCAGGGCTTCGCCGAAGCTGTGGCCAGGGCCCACCAGTTCGATCACCTTCTCGGCGCCCTGGGCGGACGTGAACGACAGCTTGACCTGGCCGTACAGCACCACGTGGAAGCCGACGCAGGGGTCGCCGCGCTGGAAGATGATTTCGCCCCGCTCGACCCGCACTTCCGTCGTGCCCAGGGCGATGCGGTCCAGTTCCTCCTGGCGCATCGAGTTAAACAGCGGCACCCGCGACAGGAAGGTTTGTACTTTGATCTTGGTCTTGTCCATCATGTCCTCAAATCGTGCGTGAATAGCGCATCGGGCTGGGGCCCTCCTCGCGCGGCGCGTGCAGGTAGCGGTCGAACGCCATGCAGATGTTGCGGATCAGCAGGCGGCCCCGCATCTCCACCTTCAGGCCGTTGGCGTCCATGCGCAACAGGCCTTGTTCCTGCAACGGCCGCAGGCGTTCGATGTCGGCCGCGAAGTAGTCGGCCGGGGCCTGGCCGCCGGGGATGGCCAGGTCGGCGTAATCGAGTTCGAAGTCGCACATCAACTTGCCGATCACGCGCCGGCGCAGCAGGTCGTCTTCGTTCAGAGCTATGCCGCGCGCGATCGGCAGCTGGCCCGCGTCCAGCCGCTCGTAGTAGGCCGACAGCACCTTTTCGTTCTGGCTGTAGCTGCCGCCCACGTCGCTGATGGCCGATACGCCCAGCGCCACCATGTCGGCGTCGGCATGGGTGGAATAGCCCTGGAAGTTGCGGTGCAGCTCACCGTCGACCTGGCTGCGCGCCAGGTCGTCCTCCGGCAGCGCGAAGTGGTCCATGCCGATGTAGACGTAGCCGGCCGCCGTCAGGCGCGCGATGCACAGGC
>JAZJZQ010000218.1:0-1594 GCA_040389625.1 Pseudomonadota bacterium
GCGCTTCGCCGATGTCCTGGCCCAGCACGCGGATGTAGGTGCCCTTGCTGCAGGTCACGGCCAGCTTGAGGAACGGCGCCTCGTAACCGAGCAGCTCGAGCTTGTGGATGACGACGTTGCGCGCTTCGCGCTCGAGCGTGATGCCGGCCCGCGCGTATTCGTACAAGGGCTTGCCGTCGCGCTTGAGGGCCGAGTACATGGGCGGCACCTGGGCGATGGGACCGCGGAAGCGCTCCAGCACGGCTTCGATCTGTTCCAGCGTGACGTTGACGTCGCGCGTGGCTATCACTTCGCCTTCGGTGTCGCCGGTATCCGTCGTCTGGCCCAGGTGGACCACGGTTTCGTAGGTCTTGTCCGCTTCCAGCAAGTCCTGCGAGAACTTGGTCGCTTCGCCGAAGCACAGCGGCAGCAAGCCGGTGGCGAACGGGTCCAGGGTGCCGGTATGGCCGGCCTTCTTGGCGTTGAGTACGCGCTTGGCCTTGATCAGTGCGTCATTGCTGGAAAAGCCGACCGGCTTGTCGAGCAGCAGCACGCCGTCGACCAGGTCGCGGACTTTTTTCGGGTGGTTTTGCTTCATCTTGATGGCGGCGGGAGGGGACGCATCGTCCCTTCCGCGCTTACTCCGCGTCCTTGTCCTGGCCTGCTGCTTCGTCGTCCAGCGAACGGGTGGCGTTGGCCTGGTCGATCAGGGCCGACAGTTCCATGCCGCGCGCCGTCGACGAGTCGTGCACGAAGTGCAGCTGGGGCAAGGTGTGGATGTGCAGGCGCTTGCCCAGCTGGCCGCGCATGAAGCCGGCCGCCTTGCTCAAGCCTTCGACCGTGTTCTTCACTTGTTCCTTGCTGTCTTTGAGCATGGTGAAGAACACCTTGGCGTGCGCGTAGTCCGGCGTAACCTGCACTTCGGTGATGGTGATCATCCCCACGCGCGGGTCTTTCAACTCGAACGCGATGATTTCGGACAGGTCGCGCTGGATCTGGTCCGCCACGCGCAGGCCGCGCGCCGGGATGTTTTTGCTATGTTTAGCCATGATTCGAAATTGCTTTTCTTAAAATAACAAGTGGACGGGAGCCATTATGCGCCCGTCCACCTGGTGAAACGACTCTTATCTGTAAGGATTACAGCGTACGAGCGATTTCCTGTACTTCAAACACTTCCAGCGAATCGCCCACCTGGATGTCGTTGTAGTTCTTCAGCGACAGGCCGCACTCGAGGCCGGCGCGCACTTCCTTGGCATCGTCCTTGAAGCGCTTGAGCGAGTCGATCTCGCCCGACCACACGACGATGTTGTTGCGCAGCAGGCGTACCGAGGAGTTGCGCTTGACCACGCCGTCGGTGACCAGACAGCCGGCAATCGCGCCCACTTTCGACACCAGGATGACCTGACGGATCTCGACCTGGCCGATGACGGTTTCCCGCTTCTCCGGCGCCAGCATGCCCGACAGAGCCGACTTGACCTCGTCGATCGCGTCGTAAATGATGTTGTAGTAGCGAATGTCCACGCCGTTCGACTCGGCCAGCTTGCGGGCCTGGGCATCGGCCCGGGCGTTGAAGCCGATGATGACCGCTTTCGAGGCCACCGCCAGGTTGACGTCC
>JAZJZQ010000219.1:0-2731 GCA_040389625.1 Pseudomonadota bacterium
CCGACTGGAGCGACACCTCGCTCAGCTACCGCTACGGCACCAAGTTCGCCGAGCCGTTCAACAACCAGGACATCAGCAAGAGCATCGTCAACCTGAGCGGCGTGAGCGGCTACAAATACGGCACCAACTTCTTCAGCGTGGACTTCCTGATGTCGGACGACAAGGACCCGTCATCGGTGGGCGCCAAGAGCGGCGCGCACGAAGCGTATGCCCTGTACCGCCACACGCTGGACCTGGGCAAGGTCACCGGCAACAACTTCGCCTTCGGCCCCGTGCGCGGCGTGGGCGCGACGGCCGGTTTTGACTTCAACAGCAAGACCGACGCCGGCTACAACTCCAAGAAGCGCATGCTGGTGGCCGGCCCCACCCTGATGTTCGACGTGCCCGGCTTCCTCAACGTCAGCCTGCTGGCCCTGTGGGAAAGCAACGCGCCCTACAACGGCTATACCAATACGGCCGTCGACCGTTATCGCTACAAGACCCACCCCATGCTGACGGCCGCCTGGGGCATCCCGATCGGCGCCGGCATCCCGCTGTCGTTCGAAGGTTTCGCCAACTTCATCGGCACCAAGGGCAAGGATGAATTCGGCGGCGACACGGCCACGGAAACCAACATCGACATGCAGATCATGTACGACGTGGGCGCGGCCATCGGTTCGGGCAAGAACGTGTTCAAGGTCGGCGTCGAGTACCAGTACTGGAAGAACAAGTTCGGCAACTCGGACCACAACAATCCGGGCGCCACGGCCAAGACCCCGATGATACGCGCCGAATACCATTTCTGATCCCGCCGCTCCCACTCTAGAACAGGAAACGTCATGATGAAACGTCGTACTCTGCTGGCCTATGCCTCCCTGGCGGCCACCCTGGGCCTGGCCGCCGCCGCGCCCGCGCAGGCGGCCGAACCGCTCAAGGTCGGCTTTGTCTATGTGGGCCCGGTCGGCGACGCCGGCTGGACCTACGCCCACGAACAGGGCCGCCTGGCCATGGAAAAGGAACTGGGCGACAAGGTCAAGACCACCTATGTGGAAAACGTGCCCGAAGGCGCGGACGCCGAGCGCGTGATCCGCAAGCTGGCCGCCGACGGCAACAAGCTGATCTTCACCACCTCGTTCGGCTTCATGAATCCGACGGAAAAAGTGGCCAAGGCCTACCCCAACGTCGTGTTCGAACATGCCACCGGCTTCAAGACGGGCAAGAACCTGGGCACCTACGAGACCAAGACCTACGAAGGCGCCTACCTGCTGGGTGTGGTGGCGGGCAAGATGACCAAGTCCAACATCCTGGGCATGGTGGCCTCGTTCCCGATTCCGGAAGTGATACGCAACGTCAACGCCTTCACCCTGGGCGCGCAGAGCGTGAATCCGGCCATCAAGACCAAGGTGATCTGGGTCAGTTCATGGTACGACCCGGCCAAGGAACGCCAGGCCGCCGAAACCATGATCGCCCAAGGCGCCGACGTGCTGACCCAGAACACGGACTCGCCGGCCACGCTGCAGGCGGCCCAGGAAAAGGGCATCTATGCCTTTGGCTGGGATTCGGACATGGTCAAGTTCGCACCGAAGGCGCACCTGACGGCGTCCGTCAACAGCTGGGGCGGCTACTACACCGACACGGCCAAGGCCGTGATCGCGGGCACCTGGAAGCCGACCGACGTCCACGGTGGCCTGAAGGAAGGCATGATCAAGATGTCGCCCCTGAATGCCGCCGTCAAGCCTGATGCGGCCAAGGCCTTCGAGGAAAAGAAAGCCCTGATGGCCAGCGGCAAGTTCACGCCGTTCCAGGGTCCGATCAAGGACCAGTCGGGCGCCATCAAGGTAGCGGCCGGCGCCGTCATGCCGTTCAAGGAACTGATGTCGATGAACTTCTACGTGCAAGGCGTGGAAGGCAGCATTCCGAAATGATGGCCTGAGCATACGGTATATATCGTTTATACCGTATGTCACTGTCCGCATGGTTGGCATAACATGCAGGCAGCGGCCAGTTGCAACCGGCGGGGCGGCCAGCCCGTCCCGCCGGCTCCAGCCGCGATACGGCCCCGCGCCGCAACGCGCGGCCGCGTCACCATCCCCCATCACCGCATCAAGGAGAACGCATGAGCACAGCCACCCCGCAAGACCAGCAATTCCTGACCCAAGTGTTGGCCCTGGCCCAGCGCTCGCGCGACGAAGGCCACCATCCGTTCGCGGCCATGGTGGTGGGCGCCGACGGCACAGTCATTGCCGAGGCGATGAACGCCTCCAGCAGCGACCGCACGGCCCATGCGGAAATGAACGCACTGCGCCAGGCTTCGTCGCGCTACAGCCCGGCCCAACTGGCCGGCGCCACGCTCTATTCCAATGCGGAGCCGTGCGCCATGTGCGCCGGGGGCACCTATTGGAGCGGCGTGGGGCGGGTGGTGTACGCCATGTCGGAAGCGAGCCTGCTGGAACTGACGGGCAGCGACCCGGAAAACCCCACCCTGTCGCTGCCCTGCCGCGAAGTGTTCGCGCGCGGCCAGCGCCCCACGGAAGTGATCGGCCCCATGCGCGAAGACGAGGCGCGCCTGTCGCATGCGGGGTTCTGGCACAAGTGAGCCAATATCAAGGGAAGTGCCGCGCGGCTGGCGCGGCACCGACGGCGTATCCGGCTCAGGCGTGGTGCAGCAGGTTGGCGATGTCCCACTCCAGCCCGGACGGCGCTTGCTCGCGCTGCGCCAGCTCGTGGCGCTTGAGCGCATCGTAAGTGTCGA
>JAZJZQ010000219.1:2831-7108 GCA_040389625.1 Pseudomonadota bacterium
GCGATCAGCGCCGTCGTGGCCAGCGCATGGCGCTGCATGCCGGCCACAAACGCCAGCAGTTCCGGCGACGCTTCGCCGTCGGCGCCGCTGAACACATTGCGCCCGCTGTCCCTCTGCTGCATGCTCATGTGCCAGTGCATCCCCGACCCCGGGCCTTCCGTGTAGGGCTTGGCCAGGAAGGTGGCGGCAAAGCCGTAGCGCAGGGCCACGTCGCGCGCCAGGCGCTTGAAGCGGAACACGGCGTCGGCCTGCGCCAGCGGCGCGGCGGGCGTGAAGTTGACCTCGTACTGGGACGCTGCCGCCTCGTGCGAGAAGCCGGTGACGGGAATGTGCTGCGCGCGGCAGCCCGCAAACAGGGTGGAGAAGAAGGGGTCGAAGGCAGACGTGCGCTCCAGCGAAAAGATGTCGATGAAGCTTTCCCGTATGCCCGGATGGTACGGGCTGGCCGCCGGCGGCAGGTCCGCGCCCTGGCGCGCGCCGGGGATGGCGACCAGGAAGAATTCCAGCTCCGGCGCCACCTGCGCCGCCAGGCCGCGCGCCTCCAGCCGTTGCAGCACGCGCTTGAGGATGCTGCGCGGCGACAGCGAGGCCGCCTCCACCTGCACACCCTTGGGCGTGACAAAACTGCCGCTGACGTCGCACAGGACCGTGGCGCGCTGGGCGATCAGCGGGTCGGGCGCGAAGGTCGACCAGTCCGGCTTGAGGGCCACGTCCGGATAGGTAGCGGGGATCAGGTTCTCGTACACGGAGCGCGGCTCGCCGCCCACCACAGTGGTGCCGAAGATGATGGACGGCAGCCGGGTACCACGTTGCGCGGAGAATTCGGCCGCGGTCTGGATCTTGCCCCGCGCCACCGACGCCAGGTCCGACAGCGCGCATTCGACCGTGCGGATGTCGCGTAACTGGCACAGGCGCAGCGCCTCGTGTTCGGTCTGCCCGGTGTGCGACGCGGGGAAGGGATCGGCTACGGCAATGACGGGATAGGCTGACACGGCGGGCTTTCTGGGCTGGTGGAAGGAGAATCGATGCACGACAGCGCCAGCATAGGGTGGCCCGCTGCGGCGCACAAGAACCACTCGGCCCCCGTTCGCCTGGACCAGTTACGGCCCGGTTCAACCGCGCCGCACTTGACAGGATGGCCCCGCCGGCGTCACGCTGGCTGCTGACAACGCAACCGACACCGCCTCCCGCCATGCCCTACGCCGTACCGCAATCCGCCAGAGCCCATGTTCTCCCTGCCGCTGCATGAGTGGCTGAACCAGCAGCTGCCCGGCGGGCAGGCTGCCTGGCCGGCCCTGTCGCGCAAGCACCTGATCATCCGCCTGATCCAGAACGCCATCCTGGACGGCACGCTGCCGGCCGCCGTGCAACTGCCGTCCACCCGCATGCTGGCGGCGGAACTGGGCATCGCCCGCAACACCGTCGTCAGCATCTACGAGACGCTGCAGGACGAAGGCTTTGTCGTCATCGGCCACGGCTCGGGCACCTATGTGTGCCGGGTCGAACCGGACGTGGTGACAGGCGCGCTGCGAGAAGCGGCCACGCCGGACGGACCGTCCTTTTCCGCGCGCGGCCGGGGTATCGTGTCCCATCCGCTGAACCGCTACTACATCAAGCGCCCGTTCTGTCCCGGGGTGCACGACCTGACGCTGTTCCCGCTCAAGATCTGGAACCAGCTGCAGCAACGGCACTGGAAGCAGGCCGAGGCTTCCTCGCTGGTGGAGGGCGAGCCGGGCGGCCTGCCTGCGCTGCGCCAGGCCATTGCCGAACACCTG
The DNA here is from genome assembly GCA_040389625.1 of Pseudomonadota bacterium. GTDB lineage: Bacteria > Pseudomonadota > Gammaproteobacteria > Burkholderiales > Burkholderiaceae_D > Rugamonas. The sequence continues at coordinate 4,607 of JAZJZQ010000219.1, forward strand.
CGGGTGTCGCGCGGGGTGCGCTGCGAGACGGACCAGGTCATCATCACCGACGGCACCAGCCAGTCGCTGGACCTGATCGCGCGCCTGCTGGCCGATACGGGCGACGAAGTATGGTTTGAAAATCCCGGCCACTGGGCCGCCAGCAAGGTATTCGACGGTAACGGCCTGCGCCTGCGCCCGATCGACGTGGACGACCAGGGCATGCCCTGCCCGGACGGCAGCGACACGCCGCCGCGCCTGGTGTACCTGACGCCGTCGCACCAGTTCCCGCTGGGCGGCGTGATGCCGCTGCAGCGCCGGCAGCAGTGGCTGGAGTTCGCCCGCCGCCACGACAGCGTGCTGCTGGAAGACGACTACGACAGCGAATACCGCTTCGGTGCGGCCCCGCTGCAATCGCTGCAGGGGCTCGACAGCCAGCACCGCGTAATCTACCTGGGCACCTTCAGCAAGACGCTGTTCGTCGGCATCCGGCTCGCCTATTTCGTGGTGCCGCCGGCGCTGGCCAGGGACTTCGCCCACGCCTCGGCCGACCTGTACCGCGAAGGCGAGCAAGTGGGCCAGGCCGTGCTGGCCGCCTTCATCCGCGAAGGCCATTACGACAGCCATTTGCGCCGCACCCGCCTGGTGTACGCCGAACGGCGCCAGGTGCTGACCGACACGCTCCAGGCGGCGCTGGCGCCCTGGTTCGCATCGGGCGCCGTCGGCTTCGCGGGCGAGGACGTGGGCGTGCACTGCACGCTGCGCCTGCCCGACGCGGTGGACGACCAGGCCGTGGCCCAGGCGGCGGCCGACGCCGGTATCAGCGTCATGCCGCTGTCGGGCTATTGCCTCGGCACGCGGCGCAGCGGCCTGGTGCTGTCGTATGCCGCTACGACGGTCGAGGACATCGTGCCGCTGGCGCGCCAGCTGGGCGCGGTGATCGCCAGCCTGCTCAGCTAGCGCCGGTCTGGCGGCTGGGCGCCGCGCGCCGGCGCCCATCGAGCTGACGCGGTAAAAATGGGAAAAAAGTTTCCTTCGCAAAATAAATCTGATATTTTATTGATAATTTCAAAGCTATAACCGGGTCCCCGATGCAATCACGTGTGGAGGAAAGATGAAGATCAGCAAGCCCGTAGTTTCGACACTCGCAATCTTATTGGTGGCGGCACTGGAGGGCTGCGGCGGCGGCGGTGGCGGCACCACGGTGGCGGCCACGACCACCGTCGCCAGTCCGCAAGGGGTCTACCAGGGCGGGTTCTCCAATGGCGGCACACACAACACGCTGATACTGGAAAATGACCAGTTCTACACGCTCTACGGCAGCACGGTGGCCGGCGTATTCACCGTCAGCGGCTTTCTGCAAGGGAACGGGAACGCCAGCGGCGGCAATCTGACGGCGACGGACGTCAAGGACGCGACCGTCGACGGCCAGCTGCTGAGCGGATCGCTCAGCGCCACCTACGCGGCCAACGGCAGCCTGAACGGGACGCTGACGGAGGGCAGCAACACCGTCAATTTCAGCGGCACCACGGTTGCCAGTTCGGTTTATGACTACAACAAGTCCGCCAGCCTGGCCGACATCGCCGGCGCGTGGAACATGACCTCGCTGCGGGGCTACGCCAACACGTTCAACATCGCCGCATCGGGCGCATTTACGGCCACGTCGGGCGCCTGCTCGTTCAGCGGCACCTTCACGCCGCGCAGTTCGGGCAAGAATGTGTTCGACGTCGCCATGACGTTCGGCCCCGCGCCCTGCATTCTAGCCGGACAGACGCTGGCCGGCATCGGTATCGACTTCATGCTCGCCAACGGCAAACGCCAGCTGCTCATTGCCGGCCTGAATCAGGGCCGCACCAGTTCCGCCGCCTTCTTCGGCACCCGCTGACCTGTCCCCACCAGCAAGGAGATCATCATGAAACGTCAAATGAGCGGCGCGGCGCTGGGGCTTTTCCTGACGCTTGGCGCATTGACCGCGGCGGCGGCGGACGAGCACGCGCCCATCGCCGCGCCCCAGGTGGCCGTCGGCGACAGCTGGACCTACCAGTACACCGACGTCTGGAAGCATGCGCAGGGCAATCTGAACCGGATGGAAGTGACGGCCGTCGACGACAGCGGCATCCATGTCGACATCAAGCGTGCCGCCAGCGGTGCGCTGGTCATCAAGCAGCGCTTCAGCCGGGAACTCAATCCGATCGTCCGGGGCCGCATGCACTTCGACCCCGCGTTCGGACGCTACGCCTTCCCGCTGGAGCCGGGCAAGGAGTGGAGCAGCGACGCCACGGGCGAAAACCCGGCAGCGGGCAAGCGCTGGCGCTACCGCATCAAGGGCAAGGCGGTGGGCTGGGAAAAGATCAAGGTGCAGGCCGGCGAATTCGACGCGCTGAAGGTCGAGGTGGTCGCCTTTTACCACGGTGAGGAAATCGGCTCGAACGGCGGCAGCGGACAGCTCAATGAGACGCTGTGGTTCTCCCCGGCCGTCAACAACTTCGTCAAGCTGGAATACCAGGATACGGATTGGCAGGG
>JAZJZQ010000220.1:0-10370 GCA_040389625.1 Pseudomonadota bacterium
GGCACGGGCACGATGGTGAAATGGCGCGCCAGCATCGCCATCACCATCTTGATCTCGGCCATGGCCAGATAGCGCCCCGGGCAGAAGCGGGGCCCGCCACCGAACGGGAACAGCTTGCGGCCCGGATCGTCGCCCCGCTCCGCCGTCGCCTCCAGCCAGCGCTGGGGCAGGAAGGCGTCCGGCTGCACCAGGTCGCAGTCGCGCTGGGCCGCCAGCCGCGTCATGGTGAAGATGACGGTGCCGGCCGGCACGGCCACATCGCCCAGCATCACGTCGCGCGTCGGTTCCACGGCCAGGAACGGCGCCACCGGCTTGAGCCGCATCGATTCGCGGGTGGCCGCGTCCAGGTAAGTGAGCTGGTCCAGCAGGCGATAGTCGCGCAATACGGGCTGCTCGCCCAGCACGCGGTCGGCCTCGGCCGCCAGCGCGGCGCCGGCGGCCCGATCGCGCGCCAGGAAGTCGATCAGCCAGGCCGTCGTGTTGGAGGTGGTGTCCTCGCCGGCGAACACCATGGTGATGGCGTTACCCACCACGCCCGCATCGGTGAAACCGGAACCGGGTTCGTCGCAGGCGGCCACCAGCGCTTCGAGCATGTTGGACGGCTTCTGGCGCAAGGCCGGATTGTCCGCCAGGCGTTGCCGGGTCTGCGCGATGAAGCCGGTGACGGCTTGCTGGACGCGGGCGGCGGCGGCGTCGGCCTCGCGGTCGGGCGCGCGCTTAAACAGCGACACGCGCCAGTACGGCAGCGCCGTCGTCAGGCGCCGCGCCACCCGGTTGAACAGGAACTCGATGTCGCGCTGCAGCGGATTGTCTTCCAGCTCCAGGGTGTTGATGTCCTGGCCCATGGCCAGCCCTATCGTCACGTCCAGCGTGTAGGCCTTCAGGTCGCGCAGCACGTCCACCGGACGGCCCGCCGCGATGGCCGCGCTCCAGCGCCGCTGCAGCCGTTCGGTCATCATGCCCAGGGTGGGGAAAAAGCCGTGGATCACTTCCGGCGTCAGGGCCCGCATCACCAGCTTGCGCTGGCGGCGCCAGTCTTCACCCTCGGCCGTGAACAGGCCGCGCGTGCCCACCTCCTCCAGCATCTGCGCCGTGCGCGAGGAACGGCGCATGACGTCGGGCCGGTCGCGCAGCAGGCCGGCGATGACGTTGCGGTCGGAGGTGACCAGGAAGTTCTTGCGCATGATGCGGAAGCGGTACAGCGTGCCGTACTGACGACCCCAGTCTTCCAGCACCTGGTGAAACGGCCGCTCGTTGATGGCCGCGATGCTGCCCGTGAAAGGGCGTCCCTTCGGCCCCGGCAGGTCGGCGATGCGCCGCTGCGGCGCCGGCGGCGGCGCCAGTGCGGCCATGCCCTGCGTGATACCCATGCTGCCCTTGTCCATCATGTCTCCCCAAGATGACATACGCGCCGGCATGGTAACGGCCGGCGCCCTAGCTTGTTCCCGTGCGGCAGACGACGGGATTGGCCGGATCGCCGCTCCATTCGCACCAGCCACCGTCGTACACGCTGATGTGCTGCCAATCCATCAGCCAGGCGTAAAAGAAGGCCAGCGAAGCGCGCCAGCCGGTGCCGCAATAGAACGCCATGCGTTGGCGCGGGTCTATGCCCGCTTCCCGCCACAGCCGGCCGATTTCGCCGGCCGGTTTCATGCTGCCGTCGGCACGGTGGAACTCGCTCATGCTGTTCACATCGTCGTCGTTGCCGGCCCGGCCCCAGCGCGCGCCCGGAATGTCGCCGCGCGCGGCGATATAACTATAACCCGAAATCTTGCCAATATACTCATTCCAGGTACGGATGCTGACCAGCGCGCCGTCCGGCTGCTGCAACAGGGCGCGCGCCTGGTCGATGCCGATCAGGTAATCGGGGCGGGCCGGGAACGGCACGCCGAAGTTGGCCACGCCGGGGTAGCGCCGCGGCGCGCCCGGCTCGGATGGATGACCGCCCGCCTGCCACAAGCCGTAACCGCCGTCGAGCAGGCGCACGTCGCGCACGCCCGCATATAGCATCAGGTGGGCCGCGCGGGCGGCGGCCAGGTTGTTGCGCCCGTAGAGCACCACCGTGCTGTCGTGCCGGATGCCGCAATCGAGCAGCAGGCGCAGCAAGGCCTGGTCGCACACCTTGTTCCACAGGGGCGCCTGTTCCAGCTGGTTGGTATCGATGTAGCCGGCGCCGGGAATGTGGGCCTGGGCGAATTGGGCATCGCCGCCGCAACCGACTTCGAACAGGCGCCAGTCCGGCGGCGGGGCCGCCGCCACCGGCTCGCCGGCCAGCGCGGCGGCCAGCCAGGCGGGCGTGACGAGCTGGCGCCAGCGGACCAGGTCCGGGCGGAATGCCGGTACAGCCAGATTGTCGTGCGGGTCGGACTTCATGAAAATGGGCGCCAGGGCGCCGCACCGGCGTATGCCGTCGATGCGCTGGAGCGCACGACGAATGCCGATCGGCGCCAGGGGGCGCTTTGGGAGATGGCCGCTATTGTACGTCAGGCCGCCGCGCGGGCCGCCGCGGCCGCCGGGGCCGGCCCAGGATCAGGCCAGCGCTTCCTTGGCCGCTTCCTCCGGGGTCAGGCCGTCATAGAACAGGTCGGTGAACCACTCCACTTCGTCCTCGATGTGCTCCTGGGCCTGCTCCTGCGTGGCGCCGCCGGCCACCAGGAAACCTTCCACTTCGATGCACCACTGGATCAGTGCCATCGTTTCCGGGTCCAGCTCTTCTTTTTTCTTCGCCATGGTCTTGCCTCTTGCACGTTCGGGGTGAGTATCAGCCCACAGTGTAGCAGTTCCGCCGCACCGCCCCAGCGAATAGAGCTTTTCCTCCAATCGGCAAGGCAATGTGGCAAAAAACACCATCCTGCCCGTCACCGGGCGGGATACAGCACCACCTGCAGGTAGTTATCCATGTCGAAATAGCGGCGCGCCGTCTGTTTCAGGTCCGCCGCGCGGATGGCGCCGGCCCGCTGTTCGTAAGTGAGCAGGGCCGCCGGATCGGTACCGTTGACAAAAGCGTGCTGCAACTGTCCGAGCCAGTAGCCGTTCTCGCGCAAACCCTTACGGTAATTCTTGGACCAGTTGGCGCGCACCTTGTCGAGGTCCGCCGGCACCACGCCCTGCTCCTTGACCCGGGCGATTTCCGCGAAGGTGGCGGCGATCACCTTGTCCACGTTCTCCGGTCCGCACGGCAAGTTGATGTTGATGGCGTAGCCGCCATAGGGAATCTTGGTCAGCGAGCCGGCCATGCCGCCGCCATAAATCAGGCCCAGCTTCTCGCGCAGCACTTCCACCAGCTTGATGTTGAGCGCTTCGATCAGGGCCTGCAGGCGCAGCTGCTCGTCGTCCGAATAAGGCGCCTCGCCCGTGAACGTGATCGAGATGGTGCTCTTGGGCTCGGACCCCATGCGCACTTCCTTCCTCACCACGCCCTTGACCGGCCGCACGCCCCAATCCTTGTACTGTACCGGCACGTCGGGCGTGGGCAGGCCGCCCAGGTAAGTGGCCAGCAGCGGCTTGATCTGCTCCACGTCGAAACTGCCGACCAGGAAGAAGGTGAAGTCCCTGGCGCTGGACAGGCGGCTGCGGTAGATGTCGAACACCCGGTCCAGGTCGATGCGGTCGAAGTCCTCCGGCCGCGGCGCCCGCGCCACCCGCGCATTGTTGTTGTACAGGGTGCCGACGATGGTGTCGCCGAATACGGCTTCCGGGCGCGACAGGCTGTTGCGGGCCAGCTCCTTCTGTTTGCCGATGAACGATTCAAAGATGGCGCGGTCGCGGCGCGGCTCCGTCATCTGCAAATAGGCCAGCTGCAGCATGGTCTCCACGTCGTCCCGGCCCGATTGCCCGCCCAGCATCTCACTGAGGTTGCTGACGGTGGCGCTGGTCTGCGCGGCCTTCCCCGCCAGTACCTTGCCCAGGTCCGCCGGCGAATAGTCGTGCAGCCCCATTTGGCCCACGATGGCGCTGGCATAGCGCGCGTTGACGATATCCTGTTCGCCGAACAGCGACTGGCCGCCAAAGCGCAGCGCCGACAGCAGCACCTGGTCGTTGTTGAAATCGGTCGGCTTGAGCACGACCTTGACGCCGTTGCTCAGCGTGAGCCGGGTCAGGCCTAATGCCGGGTCCACGCTCTGGCTGACGATGGTGCCGGGCTTGGGCGGATGGGCCATCAGCGCGCTGGCATACACTTTTTCGGCCTGGGCCTGGACCGGCTTGCGCTCGGCCGCTTCCACCGCCGCCAGCAGGTCGGCCGAGGCAGGGATGGGCGTCTCGGCCTGGTCGCTGCCGCCGTAGATCACCAGCTTGTTGCCGCCGGACGGAATCTCGGCCCGTGCCATCGCGTTGACTTCGGCCAGCGTAATGCCGGGCACCAGCTGACGTGCATAGTCGTATTCGTTGGCGATGCCGGGGATAGGCTCCTGCTCCAGGAAGTGGCGGATGTACTCGGCGGCGTAGCCGGCCGAATCGGACTTGTCGCGCTCGTTGTAGCCGCGCTCGAAACCGCGCAGCATATTCTTCTTGGCCCGTTCCAGCTCGGAGGCGGTAAAGCCGTACTGGCGCGCCCGTTCGTCTTCCTGCACCAGCGCGGCGATGGCCGGCGCCGCGCCGCCCTTGCCCAGCACGGCCCCGGCGCGGAACGAGCGGTAGCCGCGCGCCACCTTGGTCATGCTGCTGCCGCCCTGGATGAACGGCGGGTTGGCCTGCTGCGTCAGTTCATACATGCGCTGGCCCAGCATGGCGCCGTACAGGCCCTCGACCAGGCTGGCGCGGTAGTCGCCCACCGTGCCGTTGGCCGGCTTGGGCTCGATGCCATAACGGATGTAGACTCCGTTGGCGTTCGCTTCCTTGTCCGTTACCACCACGCCTTCGGACGCCTGGCGCTGCGGAATGACGGCATACTCGCGGGCGCGCTCGCGGGCCGGGTTGACCAGCGCGCTGAAATGGCGCTCCACCAGCTGCTGCGCTGTACCCGGGTCGACGTCGCCCACCACCACCACGGCCATCAGGTCGGGCCGGTACCAGTCGCGGTAGAAACGGCGGATGGCGTCGGGCGCGAAGGTCTTAAGGATGTCCTCCTTGCCGATCGGCATACGCTGCGCATAACGGGAACCGTTCATCAGCTTGGGCATCAACACCTTGTTCATGCGGTCTTCCACCCCTTTGCCCAGGCGCAGCTCCTCCAGCACGATACCGCGTTCGCTGTCGATGTCGGCATCGTTGAACGACAGGCCGTGGGCCCAGTCCTCCAGCACCTGGAAGCCCTGCTCCAGCGTTTCGGGCCGGTCGGTGGGGATGGGCAGCATATAGACGGTCTCGTCGAAGCTGGTGTAGGCATTCAGGTCGGCGCCGAACTTCACGCCTATGCCCTGCAGGTAGGACACCAGCTCGTTGCGCTTGAAATGGGTAGAGCCGTTGAACGCCATGTGTTCGGTGAAGTGGGCCAGGCCCTGCTGGTCCTCGTCTTCCAGGATGGAGCCGGCCTTGACCACCAGCCGCAGTTCCAGCTTTTGTTCCGGCCGGCTGTTCTTCTGGATGTAGTAGGTCAGGCCGTTGGCCAGCCGGCCCACCTTGACCTGCGGCCCGATGGGCAGCGGATCGGCCAGCGCCAGGGGGGCGCCGCCGGCATGGGCCTGCAGGAAACAGGCCAGCAACATGGCGGCGACAACGGTACGCAAGGGGCGTGGACTCATCTTGAATGCAATTTGATTAACGAGAGCCGTACAGTACACCGAATTGTACCGGCCCGGTTGAACCACACTGCACGCTGCCACTCCCCCGTGCCAGTTCACTCCCCCGCGCCGGACGGACGCCCCAGCCGCACGTACCGGTACACCAGCAGCCAGGCGCCCGCATAGGCCAGCGTGATCAGGCCGAACGCGAGCGGCAGGCGCCAGCGCCACTCGGGCACCATGTGCAGCACACTCCCCATCAACGCCACGCCCACCAGGGCGCCGATCTGGCGATTGGCGTTCAGCGCGGCGGCCGCGCTGTTGGCGTGGCTGCGGCCGGCCACCAGCATCACGGTGGTCGTCATGCCGGGGATGACGATGCCGATCGCCACATTCATCACCATGGCGCCGGCCGTCAACAACCAGTATGGCGTGGCCGGCCCCAGGTTCATCAGCGCCAGCGCGGCCGCCGTGCCCACGGCCAGCCCGTACAGCATGGGCAGACGGGTGCCCACGCGCGCCATGATGCGGCCGGACACCGTATTGCCGACGGCGTAGCAAGCCATCATCGGCAGCAATTGCAGCCCCGTGTGCAAGGCATCCGCCCGGCCGGCCTGTTGCAGGAACAAACTCAACAGGAACAGCTGCCCGTACACGGCCAGGTTGTTCAGGAAACCGACCCCGCTGGCCGCCACGAACGCGGCCTTGGCAAACAGGGCACGCGGCAGCATGGGCAGCTCGCCATGGCGTTCGCGCTGTACCAGTACGGTGGCAGTGAGTAGCGCGCACAGTCCCGCCAACGCTACCGGCACGGACGTCCAGCCCAGTACCGGTCCTTCGATCAGCACGAAACTGAGGGCAACCAGCGCCGCCACGCCCAGGCCGTGGCTCAGCAACGGCAGTGCCCGCGTATGGCGCGGCATGGCCGGCACCAGGGCCTGCGTCAGCACGATGCCCAGCAAGCCGATGGGCACGTTGACCCAGAACACGCTGCGCCAGCCGAACGCATGGACCAGCACCCCGCCCACCAGCGGCCCGACCGAGGACGAGCAGCCGACGATGGCCGTCCAGCTGCCCAGCATGCGGCTGCGGGTACGGTCGTCGTCGAACGAATGGGTCAGCAGGCTCAGGGAGCTGGGCATGAACAGGGCCGCGCCGGCCCCTTGCAACAGGCGGGCCGCGACCAGGGCCGGACCGCTGGCGGCCAGCGCGCACAGCGCGGAGCTGAGGATGAACAAGGTCAGCCCGCTCTGGTACACGGTGCGTGCGCCGTAGCGGTCGGCCAGCGCGCCGCCGGCCAGCAGCAGCGCGGCGAAGGTCAGCGTATAGCCGTCGACCACCCACACCAGGCCGCTCAACGGCACGCCCAGGCTGACGGCGATATCGGATAGGGCCGTGTTGACGGCCGTGACGTCGATCATGGCCATCACAAAACCGATGGCCAGCGTCAGCAGCACCAGCATGGCCGGCACGGGCCGCTGCCCGGCCGCGACGCTGTTCGAAAGTGGGCTAGTCGCCATGGAAGTTCCTTTACTTTTGGAAAACATTGTCAGCCATGGTAGACCGCTTGCCACATGCAGTAAATACGCATAAGATCGGCGCCGTGATGCAAAAATGCATCACGCATTCAACGGAGCACCAACCATGGACTGGGACAACGCCCGCATCTTCCTTGCCATTTACCGCGCCGGCACGCTGCGGGCCGCCGCCGGCCAGCTGCAGATCGACCAGGCCACCGTGGGCCGCCGCCTGGCCGCGCTGGAAAAGTCGCTGGGGGCGCGCCTGTTCCTGCGCACCCCATCGGGCTACCTGGCCACGCCGGCCGGCGAACTGGCCGTGCGCGCGGCCGAGCTGATGGAGCAGGCGGCCGACCAGTTCCAGCGCGAGCTGCTGGGCATAGACAACCGCCTGTGCGGGGTGGTCCGCCTGAGCACCTCGGACATGCTGGCCAGCCATTCCGTGATCGCCGCCATGCAGCAGCTGCATGCGGCGCACCCGGCGATCCGCGTCGTGCTGTCCACCAGCATGGAAATCACCAGCCTGACGCGGCGCGAAGCCGACCTGGCCGTGCGCACCTTGCGGCCCACCGATCCGGACCTGATCTCGCGCCACCTGATCAAGCGCAGCTTGGGCCTGTACGCCACGCCCGCCTATCTGCAGCAACGGGGCGAGCCGCAACGGGGCACGGCGCTGGCCGGCCACGACATCGTGATCTACCAGCGCAACGTGGCGCCCCGCCACCGCGAGCGCATCTGCGGCGAACCGGTGGCCAACGCGCGCGTGACGATGGAAGTGAACAGCGGCCTGATGCTGCTGGAGGCGGCCAGCGCGGGCCTGGGCATCGCCGAGCTGCCCTGCCACATGGCCGACGCCGATCCGCGCCTGGTGCGCCTGTGGCCGGAGCGGGCGGACCATTACGACGTGTGGCTGGTCATGCACAGCGACCTCAATCGCAGCGCCCGCGTGCGCGCCGTGGCCGACGCCATCATCGCCAGTTTCGCCGCCGAATAAAGGGCCGGGTTTGCGGCGACGGCGTGCGCCAGAGTGGAATCGGAAATGCTAAGATGACAAGATGAACCCATCCACATCCACCTTGGCCGCCTTGCGGCGCCTGGAAGCGGCCGCCCATGCATGGCTGGCCAGCTGGTGGCGTCTGCTCCATTTCGCCGTACGCATGCTGGCCCTGTCGCTCACGCCGTCCAGCTACGGCAGCGCCAACCGCGCCGTGCTGGCGCGCCAGGTGGTGCAGGCCGCCGCGCCCAACCTGCTGTGGTTTACGGTGCTGTCGGCCCTGGTGAGCGTGGTGTTGATACGCATCGTCGTCGTCACCTCGCAAAGCTACGGCCTCACGCGCTACGCGCTGGCGCTGGTGGTGCGGGTGCTGGTGCTGGAACTGATCCCGCTGACGGCGGCCGGCTTTGTCGCCCTGCGCGCCACCCTGCCGTCCGGGCTGGAATTTTCCCAGCGCCGCCTGCATGCCCAGGCCAACGCGCCAGACCCGGCCCAGCTGCGCACGGAATTCTTCCCCCGCGTGGCCGCCGGCATATTCGCCGTGTGGCTGCTGGCGGCCATGAGCTGCGTGCTGACGCTGGCCCTGGCCTACCTGTCCATCTACGGCTTCACGCCCTGGGCCCTGCCCGGCTATACCCGCGTGGTGGGGCAGATCTTCACCCCCGCCGTGTCGCTGATCCTGGTGCTCAAGATCGTCTTTTTCAGCTTCGCGGTGGGCCTGATCCCGATGGCGTCGTCGTTCTACGATGAGAGCTACCGCGGCAAGCTGACGCACGGCCTGTCCGACATGGTGCGCCTGTTCGCAGTGCTGCTGCTGGTCGAAATCGCCTCGCTGATGGGCAACTACTACTGAAAGATAGGTCATGACCGACACCCCCAATCCGCCGCCGCCCGACGCCGCGCCGGTCCGCAACGCCGAACTGAAGGCGGCCCTGCTGCTGGCACTGATGGTGCTGCTGGTCGGCGCCACCGCCCTGTACCTGATGTATGCGCGCGGCGCCTTCGAAGCGACCCAGCGCCTGCTGCTGCAAGCCGACGATTCGGAAGGCGTGGTGGTCGGCATGGACCTGACCTATGCCGGCTTCCCCATCGGCCGGGTGCGCCGCATCGAACTGGCGCCGGACGGCAAGGCCCGTGTCGTGCTCGACGTGCCGCAGAAGGACGCGCACTGGCTGCGCAGCTCCAGCATCTTCACGCTGGAGCGGGCCGTGGTGGGCGGCGCCAAGCTGCGCGCCTACAGCGGCGTGCCCACCGATCCGCCGCTGCCGGACGGCGCCGAACGTCCGCTGCTGGTGGGCGACGCGACGGCCGAGATTCCACGCATCCTGTCGGCGGTGAAGGATGTGCTGCAAAACCTGAACCAGCTGACCGGCGAAGGCTCGGCGCTGGAGGCGAGCCTGCGCAACGTGAAGGGCATGACCGACAAGCTCAATGGCCCGGGTGGCGCCATGGGCCTGGTGGCGGGCGACGACAAGAACGCACAGCTGCTGCTGCAACGGGCCAGCAACCTGCTGGTGACGGTGGACGCGGCCACGCGCAAGGCCGACAACCTGATGGCCCACGCCGACAGCCGCCTGTTCGACAAGAACGGCATGGTGAGCCAGGCCCAAGTCACGGTGCAGCAGCTCAACGCGCTGCTGGCGGACGCGCGCAACAGCCTGAAAAAGGCCGATGCCGTGCTGGCCGACGCCCAGGTCATCAGCGGCAACGCCCGCATCGCCTCGGCCGACCTGGGCACGCTGCGCGCCGAAGTGGAAACGAGCTTGCGGCGGGTGGAGCAGCTGGTCAACGAAATCAACCGCAAATGGCCGTTCAAACAGGATACGGAGATCAAGCTGCCATGAGAGCCCACCTCGCAGCACTGGCCGGCGCCATGGCGCTGCTGGCCGCATGCGGCAACAAGCCGCCGCAGCCGGAATGGCAAATGAACGCGCACAACGCCATCGACCGCGGCGTGGCGGCCTACATGGAAGGCAACGCGCTGGTGGAAACGGCGGAATTCAAGCGCGCGCGCGAACAGCTGGCCAGCACCGGCAAGCCGGAACTGGTGATACGGGCGGAACTGGTGCACTGCGCCGCCCGGGTGGCGGCGCTGGTGTTCGAAAATTGCGGGGGATTCGACAAGCTGCGCCAGGATGCCGGCCCGGCCAACCTGGCTTACGCGGCCTACCTGGCAGGCACGCTGCGCCCGCAGGACGC
>JAZJZQ010000220.1:10470-21832 GCA_040389625.1 Pseudomonadota bacterium
CGGCCAACCTGGCTTACGCGGCCTACCTGGCAGGCACGCTGCGCCCGCAGGACGCAGCCCTACTGCCGGAGCAGCACCGCGCCGTTGCCACCGCGCAGACCGATGCGGCGGCGACGGCGGCCGCGCAGGCCATTGCCGATCCGCTGGCCAGGCTGGTGGCGTCGGGCGTGCTGCTGCGGACTGGACGCGCTACCCCGCCGGTACTGGCCGGTGCCGTCGATACGGCATCGGCCCAAGGCTGGCGCCGGCCCCTGCTGGCGTGGCTGGGCGTGCAGGCCATGCGCGCGCAGCAGGCGGGCGACACGGGGGAACAGCAACGCATACAGCGCCGCATAGAACTGATATCAGAGAAGCCGTAAGGCTGTGTCGCCTATTCCGCCGCGGCGCGCGCCGCCGCTTCGCGCAGCTTGTCCTTTTTACTCTTGCGCTTGCCCTTGATGCCGCCGTTGACGGTATCGGTGACCGACACCAGCGGCGCGGGCGGCGCCGTCTCCTTCGGCTCAAAGCCGGCGATCTGCTCGCGCGGCAGCACGATATCGTTGCGCTTTTCGATCAGGCGGAAATGCGCCTCCGTGTCGGCGCTGACGAAGCTGACGGCCACCCCGCTCTCGCCCGCGCGGCCGGTGCGGCCGATGCGGTGCGTGTAATCGACGGCCGAACGGGGCAGATCGTAGTTGACCACGGCCGGCAGGCGTGCGATGTCGATGCCGCGCGCCGCCACATCAGTCGCCACCAGCACCTGCAGGCGGCTGGCCTTGAAGTCGGCCAGCACTTCCGTACGCGCGCCCTGGCTGAATTCGCCGTGGAAGGCGCCGGCCCGGATGCCGTTGCGCTGCAGCTTGTCCGCCACATGCTCGGCGGCGTACTTGGTGGCCACGAACACCAGCACGCGCGGCCATTTGTGCTCCACGATCAGGTGCTTGAGCAGCTGCGTGCGGCGTGGCGCATCGACCAGTATGGCGCGCTGGGCGATATCGGGCTTGCTGACCGGCTCGGACAGCACTTCGATGCGGGCCGGCTGGTGTAGCATGCGGTCGGCCAGCGCCTGCACTTCCGGCGGGAAGGTGGCCGAGAAGAACAGGTTCTGGCGCTGCACCGGCAGCAGTTCCAGGATGCGCGCCAATTCCTCGCTAAAGCCCAGGTCCAGCAGACGGTCGGCCTCGTCCAGCACCAGCATGGCGGCGCGCGAAATCTTCAGCGCGTTGTGGTCGATCAGGTCCAGCAGGCGCCCCGGCGTGGCCACCACGATGTCGGCCCCGCCGCGCAACGCCATCATCTGCGGGTTGATCGACACGCCGCCGAACACGATGGACACCTTGACCTGCATCGGCAGGTGCTGCGCCAGCTTGCGGATCGACTCGCCCACCTGGGCCGCCAGCTCGCGTGTGGGCACCAGCACCAGGCCATGCAGCTGGCGCGGGCCGCTGCGGTTGTCGAGCAGCGATTGCAGCAGCGGCAGCGCAAAGGCCGCCGTCTTGCCGGAGCCGGTCTGCGCCGCGCCCAGCACGTCCTCGCCGCGCAAAATGGCGGGGATGGCGGCACGCTGGATCGCGGTCGGCTCCTGGTAGCCGATTTCGGTCACGGCGTTGATAAGCGAGGGAGCAAGGCCCAGCGAGGTAAATGACATGACAGCCTTTGGGATTGGTTCTGCGATAGATAATCCGCCAGTATAAAGCAGCGCACGGGCCGCCGGGGCGGCGCGATCGCCCCGCGCCGCCCCGCGCGCCAGCCGGATGGCCCGCCGCGCACGTCGCCGGTGTTGTTTTGCGCGGCCGTTGCATTATTCTTTCGATAACGCTTGTGTTATTCTTTTTATCCGCATTACACGGAAGGGGTTGCGCATGGCTAGCTTCGATTACGTGGTGATAGGCGGAGGATCCGCCGGCTGTGTGCTCGCCGGCCGGTTGAGCGAAGATCCCGCCATTTCCGTCTGCCTGCTGGAAGCCGGACCGCGCGATTGGCATCCTGCCATCCATATCCCCATCGGCCTGCTGTGGATGATGCGCAGCCCCGGCATGAACTGGCATCTGAACACGCAACCGGAGCGCGAGCTGGCAGGCCGCCGGCTGTTCTGGCCGCGCGGCAAAGCGTTGGGCGGCAGCAGTTCGTCCAATGCCATGTGCTACATGCGAGGCAACGCCCAGGATTACGACGAGTGGGCGGCGCTGGGCGGCGCCGGCTGGTCGTTCAAGGAGGTGCTGCCCTACTTCAAACGGTCCGAACACCAGGAGCGCGGCGCGGACGCGTTCCACGGCACGGGTGGGCCGCTGAATGTCGCCGACCTCAGGTCGCCCAATGAATTGTCGGCCGCGTTCATCCAGGCCGGAGTCCAGGCCGGCTACCCGCACAACCTTGACTTCAACGGACCGCAGCAGGAAGGCGTAGGCTTGTTCCAGGTGACCCAGAAGAACGGCGCGCGCTGCAGCGCCGCGAAAGCCTATCTGACGCCGGTGCGTGCCCGCCCCAACCTGACCATCATCACCGGCGTACAAGTGAGCCGCATCCTGACGGCGCGCAACGGCCAGGGCGCCCCTTATGCCAGCGGCGTGCAATACCTCCAGCACGGCCAGAGCCAGACCGTGCTGGCCGGGCGCGAAGTGCTACTGTCGGCCGGCGCGATTTTCAGCCCGCAGTTGCTGATGTTGTCGGGCATAGGCGACCAGGCCGAACTGCAAGCCCAGGGCATCGCTTGCGTTCAGCATTTGCCGGGCGTGGGCAAGAACCTGCAGGACCACCTGGACGTCATGGTGGTCCAACGATCGCGCAAGCGCGTCTCCTATAACCTCGGCCTGGGCAATCTGCTCAAGGGGCCATGGCTGCTGCTGCGCTATCTGCTCAGGCGCGATGGCATGCTTTCGACCAATGGCGCCGAGGCTTGCGGCTTTATCAGGAGCGACGCCGGCGTCGCCATCCCGGATCTGCAGTTCCACTTCACGCCGGCCAAATTGAAGAACCATGGACGCGACCTGCCGTTCCTGATGGGCCAGGGCTATTCGCTACATGTGTGCAATCTGCGCCCCATGAGCCGCGGCGCGGTTTCGCTGGCCAGCGCCGATCCCCTGCAGGCGCCGGCGATACACGCCAATTACCTGTCGCACCCTGACGATGTCGCCCGGATGGTCAAGGGAGTCCGGCACGCGCGAACGATACTGTCGCAGGCCGTCATGGAACCCTATCGCGGCGACGAAATCCTGCCCGGAGCGGCCGTGCAGAGCGATGCGGAGATCGAAGCGTTCGTCCGCCAGTATGCCGAAACCATCTATCACCCGGTCGGCACCTGCAAGATGGGGGTGGACGAGATGGCCGTGGTGGACCCTGAACTGCGGGTAGTGGGAGTGGACCGGCTGCGCGTGGTCGATGCATCCATCATGCCCACGCTGGTGGGCGGGAACACCAACGCGCCCACGATCATGATCGCCGAAAAGGCCGTGGACATGATCAGGAGCGCTCAACAGCAGGCCCCGGCCTCGCGCCTGGAAACGGCCTGACCGGCTGTAATCCGAGAGTATCCTCGATTGCCCTGCCCCGCCTTTTCGTGGGAATATAGAGCGCCCGCATTTTGCATGACGCATAATTTTAACGAAAAGAGTACACGCTGATGATCAACTGGGACGCCCACGCCTGCCTGCCCCTACACCCGCAAGCCGACTTCGCGCCGGTCGACCAGCTGCACGCCGCCGGCGTGAACTATGTTTCGCTAAACGTGGGAATGGACATGAATCCCGTGTCGCAGGTCATGTCCGTGATCGCCGGTTACCGCGCCACCATCGCCGCCCACCCGGAGCGCTACGCGCTGGTGGCCAGCGTGGACGAGATCATCCAGGCCGCGGCGGACGGCCGCATGGCCATCAGCTTCGACCTGGAAGGCGCCATGCCGCTGCTCGAGCAGCCGGAGATGGTGGCCCTGTACGCCCAGCTGGGCGTACGCCAGATCCATTTCGCCTACAACCGCAACAACAGCGTGGCCGACGGCTGCCACGACGTGCCGCGCGGCCTGAGCGGGCTCGGACACCGCATGGTGGCCGCCATCAACGACGCCGGCATCCTGATGGACTGCGCGCATACGGGCCGCCGCTGCAGCCTGGAGATCATGGCCGCGTCCTCCAAGCCCGTGATCTTCAGCCACGCCAATCCGCTGGCCCTGGTGCCCCATGGCCGCAACATCAGCGACGAACAGATCCAGGCCTGCGCCACGACGGGCGGCGTGGTGTGCGTGTCCGGCGTGTCCTGGTTCCTCGGCAGCGAGCAGCCCGGCGCCGACGACGTGGCGCGCCATGTGGCCTACATTGCGGAACTGGTGGGCGTGGCGCACGTCGGCATCGGTCTCGACATCGGCTTCCAGCAGCCCGGCCTGGACGACACGCCGCCCGGCGATTTTGATCGTGGCTACTGGTGGCCGGCGTCGGCCGGCTATGATGCCGGCCGGCCACCCAGCTACACGCCGCCATCCGTGTGGCGCGAGCTGGCGCAGGCGCTGCGGCGCACCGGCATGAACAACGGGGAAATCGAAATGGTCCTGGGCCGCAACATGATGCGGGTGGCGCAGCAGGTGTGGAGCGCGCCGCAGCAGATGCTCAAGGCGGCGTGAGCGGGCCGCGGGGCCGTGATCACGCCCACGGCCAAGAACAGACTGGGTCAGCCGCCCGGTGACGGTGGGCCCGGCAGGGCCAGCTTGATCAGCTCATAGAACTGCCGGGCGGCCGGCGAGAGCATGCGTCCACTGCGACGGATGATACCGAGCGTGCGCGCAATGTCCTGCTGCTTGAGCGGCACGGCGCGCAGTTCGCCGAGCCGCGCCACCGGCATGGCCAGCTGCGGTACCACGGCCACGCCCAAGCCAGCCCTGACCATCTCAATCAGTGTCGAGATGTGGCGCACTTCAACGACGGGCGTCAGCCGCTGTTCACCCTGCGTCCGCGCCCGGTCCAGCACCATCCGGTTACCGCTCGACTTGGCCACCGTCAGGTAGGGATATTTGCCGATGTCGTCCCAGCTGACGGCACGGCTGCGCGCCAGCGGATGGCCGGCCGGCACGGCCAACACGAAACGCTCGTGAAAAATGGTTTCGAACTCGATGCCCGGCTCCTGCTCGCCCAAAAAATTAATGCCGAAGTCGGACTCGCCGCGCACCACATGGTTCAGCACCTCATGTGCGCCTTCGTCGACGATGCGCAGGCGCACGCGCGGCAACTGCGCGTGAAAGCGCTGGATCACGGGCGGCAGGAAATTGTGCGCCACCGACGGCACGCAGGCCACCGTCACCTGGCCGTGATGGCTGAGCGCCAGGTCGCTGATGCTGTGCAGCGACGCCTCCACCCCGTTCAGGATGTCCACCGCCTTGGCGTAGAACTCCCCGCCCACCAGCGTCAGCGCGACGCGCCGCGTGGTGCGGTCGAACAGCTTGACGTTGAGTGCCTCTTCCAGTTTGCCCACCCGGCGCGACAGGGCCGGTTGCGACAGGCTCAATGCCTGGGCCGCCGCACGGAAGCCACCTTGCTCCACCACGGCCACCATGGCCTGCAAGTCACCCAGATCGAATCGCAGCTGGTTCATCGTCCGCTTTCGGTATTGATGCGTCACACGCATCAAAAGTAATTAAATGTGCATTTTACTTTAATAATCGCCGTACCGATAATCCGTCATAACAACCACAACCAGAATACGGAGACACGATCATGGCGATATCGCACTGGTTCACCCGCGCGCTGAGCGCAACCCTGTTGACCCTCACCCTGAGCGCCGGCGCAGCCCATGCCGAGGACATCGACGTCATGAATTCCGGCGGCTTCAGCGCCGCCTACAAAGCCCTGCAGCCGAAGTTCGAAGCGGCCACCGGCCATACGCTGCACACCGCCTGGGGGCCATCGATGGGCAAGTCGCCGGAAGCGATCCCGCAGCGGCTGGCGCGCGGCGAGCCGGCCGACGTCGTCATCATGGTGGCCTACGCGCTCGATGGCTTGATCAAGCAAGGCCAGATCGACCCCGCCAGCCGCACCGAACTGGCCGACTCGCGCATCGGCATGGCCGTGCGCCAGGGCCATGCCGTACCCGATATTGCCACCGTCGACGGCCTGAAACAAACCATGCTGGCGGCCAGCTCCATCGGCTATTCCGACAGCGCCAGCGGCGTCTATATCGAACGCGAACTGCTGCGCAAGCTGGGCATCGAAGACCAGGTCAAAGGCAAGGCCCGCATGATCGAGAAGACGCCGGTGGCCAAGCTGGTGGCCAGCGGCGAATTGGAACTGGGCTTCCAGCAGGTCAGCGAGATTCTGCCCGTCCCCGGCGTCACGCTGGCCGGCAAGCTGCCCGAGCAGGTGCAGAGCGTGACCGTGTTCGCCGCCGGCATACCCGTACATGCCCGCCATCCCGAGGCGGCGCGCGCGCTGATCGGCTATCTGGCGTCGCCCGCGGCGCAGGCCGACGTGCGCGCCAGCGGCATGGATCCCAAGCACTGACCGCGCCATCCCCAGTCATCCCCAGTCATCCCCTTTTTCACCGCAACACCAACGCAAGCTGCGAGGCCATCATGCACGTCCCTACCGCCCCCGTACCGTCCCGCCTGGGCACGGTCCTCCGCGTCACCAGCGGCAATTTCATGGAAATGTTCGACTTCTTCCTGTTCGGTTTTTATGCCAACGCCATCGCACAGGCCTTCTTCCCGCTGGGCGATCAATATGCGTCACTGATGCTGACCTTCATGACCTTCGGCGCGGGATTTCTGATGCGTCCACTCGGCGCCATCGTGCTGGGCGCCTACGTCGACCGGGTCGGACGGCGCCAGGGCCTGCTGGTCACGCTGGGGTTGATGGCCTTGGGCACGGTGCTGATCGCCTGCGTGCCCGGTTACGCCACCATCGGCTACGCGGCGCCGCTGCTGGTGCTGGTTGGCCGGCTGCTGCAGGGTTTTTCCGCCGGCGTGGAGCTGGGCGGCGTATCGGTCTATCTGGCGGAAATGGCCACGCCGGGCAACAAGGGCTTTTACGTCAGCTGGCAATCGGCCAGCCAGCAAGTGGCCATCATTGCCGCCGCCGCCATCGGCTATGCGCTCAACCAGTGGCTGACGCCGGCCCAGGTCGCGGCATGGGGCTGGCGCCTGCCATTCTTCTTCGGCTGCCTGATCGTGCCGGTGCTGTTCGTGATCCGCCGCTCGCTGCAGGAGACCGAGGAATTCGCCCAGCGCAAGCACCGCCCCAGCCTGCGCGCCATCTTCCGTTCCATGGCGGACAATTGGGCACTGGTCCTGACGGGCATGATGCTGGTGGCGATGACCACCGTCTCGTTCTATCTGATCACCATCTACACGCCCACGTTCGGCAAGACCATCCTCAAACTGAGCACGGGCAACAGCCTGGTCATCACCTTGTGCGTCGGCCTGTCCAACTTCATCTGGCTGCCGGTGATGGGCGCACTGTCGGATCGCGTCGGCCGCAAGCCTTTGCTGCTGTGCTTCACCGTGCTGACCATGCTGACCGCCTATCCGGCCCTGAGCTGGCTGGTGCAGGACCCCGGTTTCGCCAAGATGCTGGTGGTGGAACTGTGGCTGTCCTTCCTGTACGCCAGCTACAACGGTGCGATGGTGGTGGCGCTGACGGAAGTGATGCCGGTGGAGGTGCGCACGGTCGGTTTCTCGCTGGCCTACAGCCTGGCCACTGCCGTATTCGGCGGCTTTACGCCCGCCATCGCCACCGCGCTGATCGAAGCGACCGGCGACAAGGGCGCGCCGGGCATGTGGATGACCGCCGCCGCTGCCTGCGGACTGGTGGCCACGCTGATCCTGTACCGCAAGCAGGACGAGCGCGCCAGCGCCGCACCCGCCGCCATCCTGCGCTCGGGCACCCTTTGACGCCCCGTGGCCAACGTAGCAACCCGGCCGGACGCCCCGGCCAACCATAACGATAAATCCAACAGGAGACCCAATGAACAAATCCCTCGGCATGATGATGCTGGCCAGCCTGTGTGCAGCAAGCGCGCAGGCGCAACCCGACGTGACGGTGTATGGCGCCGTCGACATGGGCCTGGTGCGTGAAAGCGGCGGTGCCGCCGGCAGCGTCACCAACCTGAATAGCGGCATCGCCTCCGGCTCGCGGCTGGGCTTCAAGGGCAAAGAAGACCTGGGCGGCGGGCTAAGCACCCAGTTCGTCATCGAGAACGGCTTCAACGCCGATACCGGCGCCGCCGGACAGGGCGGACTACTGTTCGGACGCCAGGCATTCGTCGGCTTGGGCGGCCCATTCGGCACGCTGACGCTGGGGCGCCAGTACTCGCCGTACTACAAGACGCTGCGCGATATCGGCGATCCGTTCGGTGCCGTCAGCCTGGCCGGCCGGGCCGGCAACCTGATGGCCACCAATACCCGCGTCGATAATCTGGCCGAATATGTCAGCCCGACACTGGGCGGCATCCACGCGGACCTGGCGTATGGTGCCGGCGAAGTGGCCGGCGACAGCGCGAAAAATCGCACGCTGAGTGGCGCGCTTGCCTACGCGGGCACGGCGCTCCATGTGCAGTTGGCGATGCATCAGCTGACCAATGGGGCTGCGACCGATCACAGCACCAATACCCTGCTGGCTGCGAATTACAATTTCGGCATGCTGACCGCGTATGCATCGTATGCGCGCACCCGGGGCGCCGGCGCCGTTGACAGCCGCGACATGCTGGCCGGCGTGAGCGCGCCGCTGGGAACGGGCACGCTGCTGCTGTCCCACGTGCGCCATGACGACCGTGCGCCGGCCGACAGGGACGCCAGCCAGTGGGGTATCGCCTACCTGTATCCGCTCTCCAGGAGCACGGATTTGTATGCATCCTACGCCACCATCGACAATCGTCATGGCGCAAGTTTCACCGTCGGCAACGCCACCGACAAGGGCAGCGGAAACAAGGCACTGGACCTGGGGCTGCGTCACCTGTTCTGAGTTCCGGCCGGTTTGGCATTGGGTTCGCTGTCGCCCGCGATTACGGCGACGCGAGCACACGATGCGCCACCGGCCGCGCCTCAGTCACGCTGCAGATGGGTCATCAGGCGCCAGCCGGCCGAAAGCGCGAGGCCGTACAGCGCAAAAAATGGCACCACGCTCAACGCCAGACCGTATGAAACCAGCACGACGGGTATCCATAGCGTGCAGATCGCGAAAAAGGCGCCATAACAGGCGGCCTTTCGGCACGCACTGTAGCGATTGATACGAGCGAAGGCCGCCCCGATGCAGGCAGCGACGCAAAAGAAGATGGTTAACTTCACCAACATGATCGTGTCCAGGTAAAGATGCACCGACAACAGACCCGCGAGATTGGCAACGTAACTGAGTAGTAATGCCTCAATCTGTTTTAGCTTTCCCGACTGTATGGTCATTTTTCGGAACTTCTTTACCTATGTTAACCCGGTATATTCTCTGTGGCGGTTAAAAATTAAGCTAGTAGTTACCTCAACCCTAGGACTGTTTCCGCCCCAAAACGGACATAGAGGCAAACGGATTCAAGGCATATTTCTAAATTCCGAGTTCGTCTTCAGCGGAAGCATACAAAAACTCACCCCAGGTATCAAATCCCGTCACAGATATCTCCCCGGCACCATTAGTGATGAGACTCTGTGCAATTCGAGTGAGAACGTCCGTAGGTATTACACTTTCCATCTCGTGGCCATACCTAAGCACCGTCGTGTCGGTTTCCAGAGGGGGCACTTTATGTGTTCGGCAAATGTCGATTTTGGAAACTCCATAACAAGAGCCTATCACCCATTCATCTTCGTTTTCACAGTCAAGTTCAAAGTCTTGAAGGCCAACCACCGAAGCGAGTTGTTCCAAGCTCATGTCGGTTCTGAAATGTAATGCAGTATGGTGTTTCATTTTGTTTCGCTTAACCTACAAGTGTCGCATCAGAGCGCGGCTGCTTATGGCCGGTTGCAGCCAACCACAACGTAATGCTCCAGAATAACATCTTGCCGAAACGAAAAATACACGAATTATCACAGCGCCAACATTCCAGCAAATATGGCGTTACCGACCACGCGTCCTCGGCCAGCTAACATGTGGACGGTAGTCACGCCCTTCCACCTGCCACCTTCCCAACAATCAACAACCGCCATAGACACGGTGGTATGGCCTGGCGACTCCCTCCGGCAACGCGTCTCGTTTGCCTGTCTCGTTCTGTCTCGTTCTGTCGCGTTTGAACTCGGCGCGAATTTCCTTGTCTAAAGAGACAGAACGCGACAAAACCAGACAACTCTGACAGGAGAAACGAGTATGAATGCCGGAGGCACCCAAACCGCCATACCACCCGCTGCCTACTCTGAACTGTGCAACTATTTGCGCATGTCCGGCAGCACGCTCACCACCACCGAAGCGGTGGTGCGCGCAATTCAACACTGGATGGAAGTGCAGCGCCAAACGGCGGCGCCGCTGCAGGGCTATCAATGGAAATGCCTGTTCCTGCCCGACGGGAGCCGAGTGCGCATGCACGTGGGCGACACATGGCATTACGCCGAGGTAGTGGGCGAGGAGATCATGTACCAGGGCCGTGCCGTCTCGCCGCGGCAGCTGACACTATTAATTGCAGGGGATGGCCGCAACGCCTGGCGCGATTTGTGGATACGCCGCCCCGGCGAAAAGAACTGGACGGC
Organism: Pseudomonadota bacterium; assembly: GCA_040389625.1. Lineage (GTDB taxonomy): Bacteria > Pseudomonadota > Gammaproteobacteria > Burkholderiales > Burkholderiaceae_D > Rugamonas. The sequence goes on from JAZJZQ010000220.1 coordinate 21,086, forward strand.
CGCGTCCAAGCTGCGGCGCCAGCTGGAACAGCAGGCGCACAAGCCGCCCACATCACACATGGAAGCCATGCGGGCTGTCGCCAGCACCATGAGCGACACGCTCAAGACGGCATTGACGCTGGTCCAGCATGCCAACTTTCACGCCGAAGCGCAGGTCGAGCGCCGCCTGCCCAAACACCGGCGGCGCGAGGACTTCATGATCGATGACTGCAAAGCTGACTGACAGTACACTGCCTACAGTGCTGGCAATTGCGAGTCGTTGCAAGGCACGGTGATGCTCCCAAAGCCATCGGCCGCCACCGGCAACCACTGCGCCACACCCCAGCAAAATTCCGGCACGATGAACAGCCAAAGCAGCGGCGCCCCCGTCTGCGCCAGCGCCCACGCCATCCACGTGGCGAACAGCACGCGCGCCGCGCCGTCGTAGCGGCCGAAGCGCCGCTGCGGATCCGTCAGCCGCAGCACCGACCACACCAGCACCACACTGCCCAGCAGGCAGGCAAACAGCACGTGAAACGGCGCAAACGCCGGCAAAGCCACCCCGCCCAGCCAGACATTGATGGCCGACAGCTGGCCATGCGCCTGCGCGAACGTCCACGGCGTGGCGAAGGGTGCCGTCACCAGCAGGTCATACAGCGCACTGCCGAAGACGATGCGGCGATACGTGGTTGAAGACAAATTGGCCATACCAGCTCCCGATAAAAGTAGATGCAGCCATGCTAAAGCCTGGAGTACACTCCAATGTCA
>JAZJZQ010000221.1:0-2931 GCA_040389625.1 Pseudomonadota bacterium
GACCAACGTGCTGGCGCTGAACGCGGCGATCCAGGCCGCGTCGGCCGGCGAGGCCGGGCGCGGTTTCTCGGTGGTGGCGGAGGAGGTGCAGCGGCTGGCCGAACGCTCGGCCGAGGCGGCCAAGCAGATCGGCGCGCTGGTGCGCACGATTCAGACCGACACCCACGACGCCGTGGCGGCGATGGAAAAATCGACCCAGGGCGTGGTGGAAGGGGCGCGCCTGTCTGACGCGGCCGGCGCCGCGCTGAACGACATTTCGCAGGTCTCGAACCGGCTGGCCGAACTGATTTCCGAGATTTCGCAGGCCACCGGCCAGCAGGCCACGTCGGCCACCGGCGTGGCGCAGAACATCCAGCACATCCTGGCCGTGACGGAACAGACCCAGGACGGCACCCAGCAGACGGCGCAATCGATTCACAAGCTGTCGGTGCTGGCGCAGGAACTGAAAAATTCGGTGTCGCGCTTCCGCATCGCGCACTGACCCCTGCGCTCCCCATTGAAAGGCCGAGACAAGCATGAGCATGACTGATCTTCCGCACGCAGCAACCGCGCAACTCGATACCGGACCGCTGTCCTGGGTCATGGTGGAAATCCGCGAGGCGCTGGCGCGTTCCCGGACCGCCCTGTTCGAGGCGGGCGGGCGGGCGGCGGAAGACCAGGCCACCCAGCTGCAGCACGCCAAGTCGCACCTGCACCAGGCCCACGGCGCGCTGCAGATGGTGGACGTGGACGGCGTGGCCAAGCTGACGGCGCTGGCCGAGCTGGCGCTGGACCGCTTCAAGGACGGCACCCTCAAGTGCAGCACCGACCACGTGGAAGCGGTGGCGCGGCTATACCAGGCGCTGGTCGAATACCTGGAGGAGCTGCTGGACGGCGCGCCGTCGCAGCCGCTGCGGCTGTACCCGTATTATCGCGACCTGCTGCGCATGCTGGGCGCCGAGCGCATCCACCCGGCCGACCTGTTCTTCCCCGACCTGTCGCACCAGCCGGCCATGCCGCTGGCGGCCACGGTGCCGCCGGCCGACTATCCGGCCTGGCGCCAGCGCTACGAAAAGGCGCTGCTGTCGTACCTGAAAAGCGCCGATCCGGCGCAGCAGCGCGAACACGCGGCCGCCCTGCGCGATGCCGTGGTGCTGGTGGCCGACGCCCAGCACGATGCGCGGGCGCGCGCCTTCTGGCTGGCCATGCAGAGCTTCGCCGAGCTGGTGGCCGAGGGCAAGCTGGCCGGCAGCGTGCCCGTCAAGCAGCTGTTCGGCCTGATCAACCTGCAGATCCGCCGCCTGAGCCAGGGCGAGGCGGCGCAGCCGGAAGCGATGCTGCGCGACGCCCTGTTCTTCATCGCGGCCCAGGACGCGGCCAGTGCGCCGCCGCTGGCCCAGCGCCTGCGTCGCATTTTCATGCTCGACGGCCTGGTGCCGGCCGATTACGAAACCCCGCGCTACGGCCAGATCGACGCGGCCGCGCTGGAACGGGCGCGCAGCGCCATGGCCCAGGCCAAGGCGAGCTGGGACCGGCTGGCCAATGCGGATCTCGATCCGGCGCTGGACGCCGCCTTCGGCAGCGCGCTGGCCCAGGCGGCCGACGAATGCCCGGCCCTGAACCTGCCCGCGCTGGGCGTGCTGCTGCGCCAGCTGGCCGAAGTGGCCGCCAGGGCGGTGACGGCCGGACGCAGCGAGGAACTGGCGCTGGAGATGACCACCGCGCTGCTGTTCGCGGAACACGGCCTGCAGCAGATCCGTCACCTGACGGGCGATTTCGCGGCCCACGCCGACACCATAGGCGCGCGCCTGCAGGCACTGGTCTCGGGCCAGGTGCCGCCCGCGCCGGCCCAGTGGCAGGGCGGCCTGGCGCGCCAGATGCAGCAGGACGACACGGTGGTGGCGCTGGCGATGGAAATGAAAACCGGCCTGCGCCAGGTGGAAAAGGTGCTCGACGACTATTACGTCGATCCATCCAAGCGTCCGTCGCTGCACGAGCTGGTGGGCGTGATGCACCAGCTGCATGGCGCGCTCGCCATCCTCGACCAGGACCACGCGATGGAGGCGGCCGGCCAGGTGCAGGGCGCGATCGCCGCGCTGGCCCAGGGCGAGGGCGATCCAGCGCTGGAACCGAAGGCGCTCGACGACATTGCGCAGAACGTGGGCGCGCTCGGCTTCTTCGTCGACATGCTGGCGCAGAATCCGGCCGGGGCGCGCGAGCGCTTCACCTTCGACGCCGGACATGGCACCTTCCGCGCCGTCCCGTTCCGCAAGATGGCGGCGGCCGAATCGATTCCCGTGCTGGACGAGCAGATGCCGCCGCCCGTGCCGCTGCCGGTGGCCGAAGCGCCGGCGCCGGCCAGCGAAGCCGCGGTCGAAGCGGAGCTGCTGGAAATTTTCATCGCCGAGGCGCAGGAAGTGCTGCAGTTCGTGCACACCACGCTGGCGTTGCCGCGCGCCGAGGCGGGCGCGGTGGACAACCTGACCATGCTGCGGCGCTGCTTCCACACGCTCAAGGGCAGCGGCCGGATGGTTGGCCTGAACCGGTTTGCCGACGCCGCGCACAGCATCGAGAAAGTGATGAACGTGTGGCTGGCCGAACTGCGGCCGGCCAATGAGACGCTGTTTGCGCTGCTGGAGCGGGCCGCGCGCGAGCTGGGGGCCTGGGTCGAACAGCTGGCTGCCGGCGCCACGCCGTCCGGCGGCGGCGAGGCGCTGATCGCCGCCGCCGAGCGGGTACGCGAAGGCGGCGAGCCGGAAGCGCCGGCCGCCGCGCCCGAAGCTGGCGGCACGACGGCGCGCGCGGAGCGGGCCGAAGACTCGATGGAGGCGCTGGAATTTGCCGCCGTGGCGGAAGCGACTGGCCTGGCCGAAGAAATCGAGGCGGCCGAACTGGCAGCCGACACGGCGGCGGAACAACAGGCCGCCGCGACCCTGACGCCGGATGCACAGG
>JAZJZQ010000221.1:3031-8241 GCA_040389625.1 Pseudomonadota bacterium
GCCGACACGGCGGCGGAACAACAGGCCGCCGCGACCCTGACGCCGGATGCACAGGCGGACGCAGCGGCAGGAGAGGCTGGGGTGGCGGCCGAAGCGGCGGCCGAAGCGGAAGAAGCGGCGGCAGCGCAGGCCGCCGCAGCGGCAGAAGCAGCCATCCTGGCGGCGGCTGCGGCGGAGACGGAGGCGCAACAGGCTGCCGACGCCACGGCTGCGGCCAGCGATGTCGCCAACGCTGCGGCCACGACCGCGGCCGGCGAACCGGCCGAAGCGGCTGCCGTCACTAACGAGGCAGCCGTTGCCGCCGAAGCCACGGCCTCGGACGGCGCGACCGCGCCTGTCTCCGGAGCGGCCAGCGGCGCGGAAGCGGAAACGCCCATCGCGGCCGATGCCGGCGCCACCGTACCGGACACCGTCGCACCGGAAAGTACCGCGCCAGGTGTCGGCGCCGGGGCCGACGCGCCGCGCCGCGCCGCTGCGCCGGGCCGCGCGCCCATGACGGGCAACGTGATCGAATTCCCGACCATCGCCGCGCCGCTGGTGCCGGCGGACGACAACATCAAGCATATCGGCGGCATCGATATCCCCCTGCCGCTGTACAACATCTACCTGGCCGAAACGGACGAACTGGTGCGCCTGCTGGCGCGCGACTTCGGCGAGTGGCGCCACGAGCCGCGCCGTCCCGTGTCGCACGATGCCCTGCACGCGGCCCATACGCTGACGGGCACTTCGGGCACGGTCGGCTTTGGCATCCTGCGCGAACTGGCGCACGCGCTGGAAATGACGCTGCAGTCGCTGCAGCCGCCGGCGCCGCACCTGGACCAGGTGCAGCACGACCTGCTGGACTTTACGATCGAACGCATCCGCCAGATGCTGCAAAGCTTCGCGCAGGGCGACATGCCCTCTGCCCAGCCGGAGCTGATCCTGGCGCTGCATGACCTGCGCGAAGTGCTGGCCGCCACGCCGCCGGCCGCCAGCGACGACATCGAAGCCCGTCTCGATACGCTGCTGGCCGAAACACTGGACAACATCTCCGCCGGCACGGCGCCGGCCAAGGCCGGTGACGCCGGACCGCTCGACCAGCTGTTCCGCGACGCCTACGATGGCCTGAGCGGCACCATTCCGGAAGCGGCCGAACCGCCGCCGCCGCCGCGCAAGAAATACGAGGCGCAGGCCGACGACATCGACGACCTGTTCAACGCCGCCTTCGACGACACGTTCGCCGAACCGCCGCTGACGCAGATGGCGCCGCCCCAGCTGGGCGAGCCGGAAGTTGAACCGGTGTTGGCGCCAGCGCCAGCCATCGGCGAGGCGCCGGCAGTACCGGCGATTTCAGCCGACGAGGAGAGCGAACTGGCGGCGCAGGCGCTGGCCGCCGTCGCCGCCGAAGCGGAAGCGGCCGATAGCGCGATGGAGGCGGAAGCCGAGGCGAAAGCCGAACTGCTCTCGCCCGCACCGCCCGATATGCCGGCAGCGGAACCGGAATTGGCTTTGGAGCCTGAGCCAGTACCGGAATCCGAACTGGCATCGGAGCCTGAACCAGTACCGGAATCGGAACCGGAACTGGAAGCGGAAGTCATCGCGCTCGCGCCGGCCGAACCGGAACTGCTGGCCGCCGCGCCAGCCGTGTTCCACGACGAGCTGGACCCCGACCTGTTGCCCGTGTTCCTGGAAGAGGGCGCCGATCTGCTGCCGCAGGTAGGCCAGTCGCTGCGCGCCTGGCAGCATGCGCCGGCCGACACCAGCCACGCCAAGAGCCTGTTGCGCGTGCTGCACACGGTCAAGGGCAGCGCGCGCATGGCCGGCGCCATGCGCCTGGGCCAGCATGCGCACGAAATCGAAACCCATATCGAAAACATGGTGCATGCCGGTTCGGCCTCGCCCCATGCGTTCGAGGAATTGCTGGCCCATTACGACCACGCGCTGCTGCTGTTCGAGCAGCTGCAAAATCCGGCCGCATGGCAGGAAGCGGCGGCCGTCGCGGCCACCGCCCCGGCAGCCGCCGCTCCGGCCGCTGCCGGCCAGGCAGCGGCAAAACTGACTGCGGACGATCTGGCCGCAGCCGAAGCGGCAGAGGCTTCTGCCGCCCCATCCGCCGCCGCATCCGCCGCGGCGTCCGCCACCGCATCGCCCGCCGCAGCGTCGGCCGCGCCGACCATGGCACCGGTTGCACAGGTAGCACCGGCCGCACCGCTCGCGCCGGCCCTGCCCGCCGCAGCCGGCGCCGACGAGGAAGCGCAGGCCGCCAAGTCGCCGCTGGTGCGGGTGCGCGCCGACATCCTGGACCGCCTGGTCAACCAGGCCGGCGAAGTGTCGATCTCGCGCTCCAAGCTGGAAAACGAGGTGGCCACCTTGCGCGCTTCGCTGTTCGATTTTTCGGAAAACCTCACCCGCCTGCGGCGCCAGCTGCGCGAGGTGGAGATGCAGGCCGAATCGCAGATCGCCTCGCGCATGTCGATTTCCAGCGAGCGCGAATTCGATCCGCTGGAATTCGATCGCTTCACGCGCCTGCAGGAGCTCACGCGCATGATGGCCGAAAGCGTCAACGACGTGGCCTCGTTCCACGACAGCCTGACGCGCAGCGTGGACAACGCCAGCGGCGACCTGACCCAGCAGGCGCGCCAGACGCGCGACCTGCAGCGCGACCTGATGCGGGTGCGCATGGTGCCCTTTGCCAGCATATCCGAGCGCCTGTTCCGGGTGGCACGCCAGAGCGCCAAGGAAGTGGACAAGCGCGTCAACCTCGACATCCGCGGCGGCACGGTGGAAATCGACCGCAGCGTGCTCGAACGCATGGCCGCGCCGTTCGAACACCTGCTGCGCAACGCCATCGCGCACGGCATCGAGCCGCGCGCCGCGCGCACCGGCGCCGGCAAGAACGAGACGGGCGAATTGCTGGTGCAGGTGACGCAGGAAGGCAATGAAGTGGTGATCGCCTTCTCCGACGACGGCGCCGGCCTGGACCTGGAGCGCATCCGCGCCAAGGCCCGCAGCAACGGCCTGCTGGGCGAGGATGAGGACGTGAGCGATGCCCAGGCCGTGGAGCTGATCTTCGAGCCGGGCTTTTCCACGGCCGATGCGCTGACCGAGCTGGCCGGGCGCGGCGTGGGCATGGACATCGTCCGTTCCGAAGCCCAGGCGCTGGGCGGCCGGGTGGACACCGTCAGCGAGCGGGGACGGGGCGCACGCTTCACCATCCGCCTGCCGTTGACGCTGGCCGTGACCCAGGTGGTGCTGCTGGGCGCCGGCGGCCGTACCTATGCCATGCCGTCCATCCTGGTCGAGCAGGTGCTGCAGATGAAGGAGGGCCCGCTGGCCGAAGCCTACCGCCACGGCCACGTGACGATGCTGGGCCAGCAAGCCGCGCTGCACTACCTGCCCGAACTGCTGGGCGAGGCGGCGGGCCGCCCGCCCGTGCTGCGTTCCAGCCCCGTGATGCTGCTCAAGAACGGCAACGAGCGGCTGGCCGTGCAGGTGGACGAGGTGCTGGGTAACCGCGAGGTGGTGATCAAGAACATCGGGCCGCAGCTGGCCCGCATGGCCGGCATCGCCGGCGCCACGGTGCTCGGTTCCGGCGAGATCGTGTTGATCCTCAACCCGGTGGCGATGGCGCAGCACCTGGCGCACCAGCCGAACGTGCGGGCGCGCCAGGCGGCGCCGGCCGCCGGGCTGGTGCAGGCGCGGGAAAAGGTCATCATGGTGGTGGACGATTCGATGACGGTGCGGCGCGTGACCCAGCGCCTGCTCGAGCGCGAGGGTTATCACGTGATGCTGGCCAAGGACGGGGTGGACGCGCTGGAACAGCTGCAGGGCCAGGTGCCGGACCTGATGCTGGTCGATATCGAGATGCCGCGCATGGACGGCTTCGACCTGACCCGCAACGTGCGCGGCGACGAGCGCACGCGCGCCGTCCCCATCATCATGATCACCTCGCGCAGCGCCGACAAGCACCGCAACTACGCGCTGCAGCTGGGCGTGAATGCCTACTTCGGCAAGCCGTTCCAGGAGCCCGTGCTGCTGGACGCGATCGCCGGCCTGCTGCAGTCCTGACGGCCGGGCCGGCGTGATTGCCTAGGCCGGCGCCTTGACGACGCCGTAGCGCGCCAGCGTGCGCTGGCGCGCCGCGTCATGCTGCACCAGCGGCGCCGGATAGTCGCGGCCGAGACGGATGCCTTTCTGCTCCAGCAGCATGGGCGGCAGCAGCCATGGCGCGTGGATTTCCCGTTCATCGAGCGCGTCCAGCTGCGGCAGGTAGCGCCGGATGAAGCGTCCGGCCGGATCGAACTTTTCCGACTGCGTGACGGGATTGAAGATGCGGAAATAAGGCTGGGCGTCGCAGCCGGACGAGGCGGCCCACTGCCAGCCGCCGTTGTTGGACGCCAGGTCGAAGTCGTTCAGCTGCTGCGCGAAGTACGCTTCGCCGCGGCGCCAGTCTATGCCCAGGTCCTTGATCAGGAAGCAGGCCGTCACCATGCGCAGCCGGTTGTGCATATAGCCGGTCTGGTTCAGCTGCGCCATGGCCGCGTCCACCAGCGGATAGCCGGTGCGCCCGGCGCACCAGGCCGCGAACGCGGCGTCGGCCCCGGGCCCCGTTTCCCAGGCGATGGCGTCATAGGCCGGCTTGAAGGCACGTGTGGTCACGTGCGGATGGTGGTACAGGATCATGGCGTAGAACTCGCGCCAGATCAGCTCCGCCAGCCACACGGGGGCGCCGGCACCGCCGCTCCCGCGCGCCATCAGCTCCGTCACCGTGCGTACCAGGTGGCGGATCGAGAGCGTGCCGAAGCGCAGGTGCAGCGACAGGTAGGACGGCCCCTTGACGGCCGGGAAGTCGCGCGCCGCGCCGTAGCCGGCCAGGCGCGGCAGGAAATCGTCGAACAGCCGGGCCGCCCCGGCCATGCCGGTGGGGATGGCCAACTGGCCCAGGTTGCTGGGCGTGAAACCGAGCTGCGCCAGCGTGGGCAGCACGGACGCGCCGGGCGCCAGCCGCTCCGCCAGCGCATCGACGGGGTAGGGCGCCAGCGCGCCCGGTTCGCCGTGCAGCCGCTTGAGCCAGGCGTTCTTGTAGGGCGTGTAGACGGAAAACACGGTGCCGGCCTGCGACAGCACTTCGTCGCGCTCGAAAATCACCTGGTCCTTGTAGCTGCGCAGGCGCCGTCCGGCCGCGGCCAGCGTGGCGGCCACGGCGGCGTCGCGGGCGATGGCCTGCGGTT
>JAZJZQ010000222.1:0-2578 GCA_040389625.1 Pseudomonadota bacterium
CTACCAGCCGTGGATCGGCCTGCCCAACATCCTGGCGCGCGAATTCCTGGTGCCCGAGCTGCTGCAGGACGCGGCCAGCCCGCAGGCGCTGGCCGACGCCATGTGGCAGCAGTTGAGCGACGCGCCGCACCGCCTGCGGCTGGCCCAGCGTTTCACCGACATGCATCACAGCCTGCTGCGCAACAGCGCGCAGGAGAGCGCGGCCGCCGTGCTCAAAGTAATCCATTCAAAATAAAGTTCCCCTGTGATGAGCAACCAGCCCGGCCTGTTCGACGACCTGCCCATGTCGCCCGATGAAATCATTTGCGGCGTGGACGAGGCGGGCCGCGGGCCGCTGGCCGGTCCCGTGTTCGCGGCGGCCGTGATCCTCGATCCGTCGCGCCCCATAGCCGGCCTGCGCGACTCCAAGAAGCTGACCGAAGCCAAACGCGACCTGCTGGCGCCGTTGATCAAGGCGCAGGCGCTGGCGTGGGCCATCGCCGAGGCGTCGGAAGCGGAAATCGACAAGCTCAACATCCTGCACGCCTCCATGCTGGCCATGCAACGCGCCGTGGCGGCGCTCGGCGTGCGGCCCACGCTGGCCCTGATCGACGGCAACCGCTGCCCCGTGATGAAGATCCAGGCCATCGCCGTGATCGGCGGCGACGACAAGGTGGACGCCATCTCGGCCGCCTCCATCCTGGCCAAGACGGCGCGCGACGCGGCGCTGGTGACGCTGCACGCGGCCTACCCGCAATACTGCTTCGACCAGCACAAGGGCTACGGGACGGCGCTGCACCTGGCGCGCCTGCGCGAATTCGGCGCCTCGCCCGTGCACCGGCGCTCGTTCGCGCCCGTGCGCGCGGCGCTGGCGGCCGGTCCGCTCACTCCAACCGAAGAATAAAAACACGAGTATGAAAACCATCACCTCGCGCGACAACGCGCAATACAAGGAACTCAAGCATCTGGCGGGCAGCTCGCAGGCGCGCCGCAAGGCCGGCCGCACGCTGCTCGACGGCGTGCACCTGTGCCAGACCTATCTGCAGCTGCGCGGCCAGCCGGTGCAGTGCATCGTCAGCGAGACGGCGCTGCAGAACCCGGAAGTGACCGACATCGTGGGCCAGCTGGAGGCGCAGCACGCGCACGTGACGGGCTTGCCGGATGCGCTCTACAACGCCGTCAGCCAGGTCGAACACGGCGTGGGCGTGATGTTCCTGATCGATACCCCCGAGCGCCTGGTGACGGCGCCGCTGTCCGTGTCGGCCGTGCTGCTCGATAACGTGCAGGACCCCGGCAACGTCGGTTCCATCCTGCGTAGCGCGGCGGCGGCCGGCATCCGGGAAGTCTATTGTAGCGCCGGCACGGCGTTCTGCTGGTCGCCCAAGGTGCTGCGCGCGGCCATGGGCGCGCACTTCGTGCTCGACATCTACGAGAACGTGGACCTGGCGCCGCTGGTGTCCGGCTCCCCGATCGCCACGCTGGCCACCAGCGGCTACGCCATCCAGCGCCTGTACGACGTGGACTTGCGCCAGCCCGTGGCCTGGCTGTTCGGCCACGAAGGGCAGGGCGTGGCGGACGACCTGCTGTCCATGGCGCGCCACCAGGTGGTAATCCCGCACCTGGGCCAGGTGGAGTCGCTTAACGTGGCAGCCTGCGCGGCGGTATGCTTTTTTGAGCAAGTCAGGCAGAATCAGAGCTAGCAAACAGATTTGAACGGAGCAGGCATGGAGAACCGGCAGTTGCACTTCCTGGTAGCCGAAGGCGAAATGGCGCAACGCCAGGCGCTGGCCGACATCCTGGTCCACCTGGGCGCGGGCCACATCACGCAGGCACCGGACGGCCACACGGCGCTGCGCCACTTCGACGACGGCATCAATCCGGCGGTCGACGTGGGCATCATCGACCTGGCGCTGCCGGGCATGGACGGACTGGAACTGATACGGCGCCTGTCCGAGGCGCGCTGCCGGGCCGGCATCGTCATCATCGGTGCGCAGAGCAATGCCGTGCTGTTCTCGGTCGAGACCATGGCGCTGGCCTACGGCATCAACCTGCTGGGCACGATACCCAAGCCCGTCACGGCCGGCCGCCTGGCCGAGCTGGTCGCCAATTACAGCGCCGTGCCCCTGGCGCCGCCCGAGGGCGTCGCGGGGCGCACGTTCACGTTTGCGGAAGTGGGGCGCGGCCTGCAGGCGCGCCAGTTCGACCCGTATTTCCAGCCCAAGATCGAACTGGAGACGGGCCAGGTCAAGGGCCTGGAGATGTTCGCCCGCTGGCGCCATCCAGAATATGGCGTGCTGGGGCCGGAAGCGTTCATCAAGGCGCTGGAAGACAACCACCGGGTCGATTTCCTCGACTGGAGCATGATCGAGAAATCGGTGGCGGCCTGCCGCACGCTGCACGACCAGGGCATTCCGATCTCTTTTTCCGTCAACGTGGACCAGAGCACGCTGGCCCATCCCCAGTTCATGGCGCAGATTGGCGCCTGCCTGGAGCGGCACCGCATCCTGCCCGACTACATCACGTTCGAGATGACCGAATCGGCCGTGCTGACCACCGAACCCCATTTCCTGGAGCGGCTGCTGCGCCTGCGCATGCTGGG
>JAZJZQ010000223.1:0-3545 GCA_040389625.1 Pseudomonadota bacterium
CGCCCGTGCCCACGGAATGGGACAGGATCAGGTTGCGCTGCAGCTGTTCCAGCTTCTCGTCCGGGATGCGGGTCTTGGCCAGCAGGCCGAAACCGGTGTTGATGCCGTAGGCCGCGTCACCCTTGGCGACGATGGCCTGCACGGCGGCGGCCGATGCTTCGATCACGGGATAGGCTTCGGCGGCCAGCGTCAGGCGGCCGGTCTCGTTCCACACGGCGCGCAGCTCGGACAGCGTGATCTTGCCCGGCTTGAGGGTCCATGCGTTTTTGTGTGCTTGTTTCATCGTCGTGCTTTCTGAATTATTTGAGCGGTTACTTGATCATAGGTGTAGAGGGGAATTCAGGCGGCATGCCGCCTGCCCGCGCAACGGTCCGCCCTTGCAAGGGCGGACTCCCGTCCTACAGGACCATAGGGAGATTGAGGCCGTTGCGCTTGGCGCAGGCGATGGCCGTCTCGTAGCCCGCATCGGCATGGCGCATCACGCCCGAACCGCAGTCGTTGACCAGCACGCGGCCCAGGCGGCGCGCGGCGGCGTCGGTGCCGTCGGCCACGATCACCACGCCGGAATGCTGCGAGTATCCCATGCCCACGCCGCCGCCGTGGTGCAGCGAGACCCAGGTGGCGCCGCCGGCCGTGTTGAGCAGCGCGTTCAGCAGCGGCCAGTCGGACACGGCGTCCGTGCCGTCCTTCATGGATTCCGTCTCGCGGTTCGGGCTGGCCACGGAGCCCGTGTCCAGGTGGTCGCGGCCGATGACGATGGGCGCCTTCAGCTCGCCGTTGCGCACCATCTCGTTGAAGGCCAGGCCGGCGATGTGGCGTTCGCCCAGGCCCAGCCAGCAGATACGGGCCGGCAAGCCCTGGAAGGCGATGCGCTCGCGCGCCATGTCCAGCCAGCGGTGCACCTGCGCGTGGTGCGGGAACAGCTCCTTGATCTTGGCGTCGGTCTTGTAGATGTCTTCCGGATCGCCCGACAGCGCCACCCAGCGGAACGGGCCGCGGCCCTCGCAGAACTGGGGACGGATGTAGGCCGGCACGAAACCGGGGAAGTCGAACGCGTTCTGCACGCCCTGGTCGAACGCCACCTGGCGGATGTTGTTGCCGTAGTCGACCACCTTGGCGCCCAGCGCCTGGAACTCCAGCATGGCCTGCACGTGGGCGGCGCAGGAATCGGCGGCGGCGGCCTGCAGGCGCGCGTGGCGCTCAGGGTCCTGCTGCGCGCTCTTCCAGTCCGACACGCTCCAGCCGCGCGGCAGGTAGCCGTTGATCAGGTCATGGGCGGAAGTCTGGTCGGTCACCATGTCGGGCACCATGCCGCCCTCTTTGGCGCGGCGCACCAGTTCCGGCAGCACTTCGGCCGCGTTGCCCAGCAGGCCGATGGAGATCGCGTCGCCGCGCGCCGTGTGGTGCCTGACCAGTTCCAGCGCCTCGTCGATGGACGCGGCCTGCTTGTCCAGGTAGCGGGTGCGCAGGCGGAAGTCGATGCTGGTCTGCTGGCATTCCACCGTCAGCGACACGGCGCCGGCCATGGTGGCGGCCAGCGGCTGGGCGCCGCCCATGCCGCCCAGGCCCGCCGTCAGGATCCAGCGGCCCTTCATGTCGCCGCCGAAGTGCTGGCGGCCCGCTTCCGCGAACGTCTCGTAGGTGCCTTGCACGATGCCCTGGGTGCCGATGTAGATCCAGCTGCCGGCCGTCATCTGGCCGTACATGAACAGGCCCTTGCGGTCGAGCTCATTGAAGTGTTCCCAGTTGGCCCACTTGGGCACCAGGTTGGAATTGGCGATCAGCACGCGCGGCGCATCCGCATGGGTCTGGAACACGCCTACCGGCTTGCCCGACTGGATCAGCAGGGTCTGGTCCTCTTCCAGCTCGCGCAGCGAGGCCAGGATCTGGTCGTAGCATGCCCAGTTGCGGGCCGCGCGACCGATGCCGCCATACACCACCAGGTGCTTGGGATTTTCCGCCACTTCCTTGTCCAGGTTGTTCTGGATCATGCGATAGGCCGCCTCGGCGCCCCAGTTCTTGCAGGTGCGCTCGGGGCCGCGCGGGGCGCGGATTTCACGGCTGGCGTCGTATCGGGGATCGTTGTCCAGGGCGGTCGATGGGGTGGTCATGGTGGCTCCTCAAGGTGGTTGGGGGCGGCCGGGCGCGACACTCCACGCTCAGCCTGCGCATCCTTGAAGCATAAGTTGTCTATACAACCAAGTCAACCGAATTCTGCGTTGTTCCGGTGTGAATGGGCGCCATCGGAAGGCCCATCATGAATCGCATTGCGTTCATGTAGTTCATGAACTATTATCGAATCATGGTATTTCCCAACTCTCCTCGCAAGCCGCGGCAAAAACGCCGCTCCGGTCATGCAGTGTCCCCTCTGGCGACGCAGGCACACGCTCAATCGCTCAGCTTGGAAACTCAGCAAAAGAACGGCTTTCCGAATGTGGGCGTCATCGTTTCTCCCATGACCGGTTTCAAAATTATGCGATCGAAATTGCGTCTGCTACGCGCCAGGAATCGCGCATGGATCACAGCAGTCCATCCAAGGAGTGCGATGAAGGAGCCTTTATTCATCGTCACGGGGGCAGAACTTGACGAACTCATCAGGCAACGATTCGAACATGAGCTCCCCAAACTGCTGTTGGAAGCGCGACCGGAGCCTGACCCGTTCGCTGCTGCGCGCGCCCGTGGCGAGGGATACAAGAGGGCCGAATTGGCCAAGCCGGAGAACTTGACGCTGTCAGATGCCGCGCAACACATCGGAAAATCGGAAAAATGGCTCAATACGCTGCGGCAACGCGGCGAATTTTATGCACTTGTCGAAGATGGACGCGAACGTGGCTTCCGTTACCCGAGCTGGCAGTTTTCCGCGCAAAAGAGCCGTTTGACTCCCGTGCTGAAAGCGCTTGCCGTGGCGGGGGTTGAGTGCTGGGGTATGCATGCATTCATGCAGAGCCCATCCCAGGACCTGGATGGCCTGACGCCACGTGAGTTCATTCTGAATCGCAAGACTCCTGTAGACATTCTCATACAACTCGTGGAGCGCCGCTATGCCAAGGAACAGGGCGCGCAATGACATCGGGAAGGGTCTCTCCAGCGGCGACCTCATGCCCTATCCCGCCGGCGGACCTTTGGCGGCGAGCGCTCCCCTTCAAGATGTTGGATCTGGACGCGCACCCGTTGCGACGCATTCACCGCGACTCAAGCTGGCGGACTTGACGCAACCCGTCATCCATCTTGGCTGCACCGCCCAGGTACTGACCGATCTGAACTATTTGGCGCCGAATCTCTGGAGCCTGGCGCTGCAACAACACCCAGCGAACGTAGATGGCATCTACTTCCGGTCGCGTTATGCGAACGCGGAATCAGTTGCCATCTTCGATCGGGTGCCACTAGTTCAAACTTCCCCTTCCCTGGAACTGCTGAACGCTTCCGAAATGGGAAACTTTCTCAGTCACTACAATATCGGTTTGATCTAGGCGAGCGCCAATTAGACGGCCGGCCGGATGTTCTGGTTGTTGCGGAACAGATTATCCGGATCGTACTGGGCCTTG
>JAZJZQ010000224.1:0-17514 GCA_040389625.1 Pseudomonadota bacterium
TCCACGGCCGCGTTCAGGGCCAGGATGTTGGTCTGGAAGGCGATGCCATCGATTACGCCGATGATGTCGCTGATCCGCGTCGAGGCGGTGTTAATGGCCGTCATGGTCTTTACCACGCGGCCCACCACGTTGCCGCCGTCGGTCGCCACCGAAGACGCCTTGATGGCCAGCTGGTTGGCGGTGCGGGCATTGTCCGCGTTCTGCTTGACGGTGCCCGTCAGTTCCTCGATTGAGGCGGCCGTTTCCTCCAGCGAACCGGCCTGCTGTTCCGTGCGCCGCGACAGTTCCTGGTTGCCGCCGGCGATTTCCGACGAACTGGTGGCGATCTGCTCGGTGCCGCTGCGCACCTGGCTGACCAGGTCGGCCAGCTTGTCGCGCATGGTTTCGAGCGCGGCCAGCAGGCTGTCTTCGGTACGGCTGCGGTGCTCGATCTGCACCGACAGGTCGCCATCGGCGATGCGGCCGGCGATGCGGCTCGCTTCGCGCGGCTCGCACCCTAGCTCGCGCAGCAGGCCGCGCACCAGCAGCCAGGCGCCGATGCCGCCCAGGCCCAGAGCCGCTACGCCCATCAGCAGCAACTGGGTGCGGGCGTTGGCGTAGCCGGCGTTGGACTGGGCCGATTCGCGCGCCATGTGTTCGGACTGCAGCTTGACCAGCGTTTGCAGGGCCGTCACATACTCCTGCTCGGACAGGCGGATGGTGGCGTTGAGCATGCTCTTCGCTTCCGTCAGGCTGCCGGCGTTCAGCAGCTGGAACAGTTCCTTCTGGTTGGCCTGGTCGGCCTCGCTGGCCTTGATGATGTCGTCCAGCGCGCGCTTGTCGGCCGGCTCGCGCAAGCTGGCCTGCAAGCCCGTCACCAGCGCCGCGTTGCGCGCGCGCACGGGCTTGATCTGCTGGGCCACCGCGTTTTCGCCCTGGTATTCGGCGGCGATGATGGCGCTGCGCAGCAGCTGGTGGATGATGGCCACGTTGTATTTTACTTCGCTCGCATCGGTCACCTTGCGGTACTGGTCTTGCAGGATGGTGTCCACCCGCTGCTGCATGCCGGCCATGGCCAGCAGCGAGACGCCGATGATCGCCACCAGCAGCACCATGGTCAGGCCGAAGCCCATCGTCAGTCGCAATCCTATGTTGAGCTTACCTAGCGCTGCGGCGCAGCGCAGGTAGAAATTCTTGGCCATGCGGGGGTCTCCTGAGTGGATCGTTCTGTGCCGGGATGGAATCTATCTTTGATTTCTTGAAATTCATTGTGTTCCGGCAAGGACCGTAGCCGCTTGTCATTTAATGACAATCAATTATCATTTCACGACTCAGGGGCGCGGCTGGCTCAGGTTGTTGTACGGCGGCCCCACCAGCTTATGGCTCGACGGAATAAGTGCGTTTCAGGCAGCGCAGCACGAACGTGGAGCGGCTGTGGCGCAGGCCGGGCAGCTTGTACAGTTTGCGACGCAGGAATTCCTCGTAGCCGGCCGTGCCGGCCACGGCCACCTTGATCAGGTAGTCGTATTCGCCCGTCAGCAGGTATGCTTCCATCACTTCCGGCAGCTCGGCCAGGGCCTGGCCGAATTTTTCGAAGATGTCGTCGTCGTGGCGGTCCAGCGTCACTTCGATGATGACGGTGTCGGGATAGCCGAGCGATTGCTGGCTGAGCAGGGCGGTGTAGCCTTCGATCACGCCACGTTCTTCGAGCGCGCGGACCCGGTTCCAGCAGGGCGTGGTGGACAGTCCCACTTTTTCGGCCAGCCTGGTGTTACTGAGGCGGCCATCAAGGCGCAGTTCGCGCAGGATGCGGCGGTCGATTTCGTCGAGTTCGTGGTGGTGTTCCATGATTTTGCTATGTGATGGATGAGAATTCTTCCATTCTAACAATTCATGGAAAATTCTTCTCGATAACGCCCGATTCATGGCACATTACGGGAGCCTATTCCCGGCCCTGGACGGTATAGTTCTCGCATGACTACCTGCACCCGACTCCATCAAAAGACCCTCCGTTTCTGCATCGAAGCCGATGGCGCCATCGCCACGCTGGAGGGCGCGCTGGCCATTGTGCGGCGGCTGGGGCTGGAACTGCGCAGCCTGCGTACGACGGGCGGTGCGGCCGGACTGGAAGTGCTGATGCGGATCGCCGCCGAGGAAGAGGATGCGCTGGTGCTGTGCCGCCAGCGTCTGCACAACGTGATCGGTATCCTGCCGATCCGCGAAATGCCGATGCTGGTGGCGGTGGGCGGTGAGCTCCGGTTCAGGCGCCAGGCCTGAACCGGCAAGGGTGACGGCCGGGGCGGGGCTCAGGCCTTCAGGTAGGCGTACTTGAACAGGAAGATGGCGGCGATCAGCCACACGATGGGCTTGACCTTGCGCGCCTGGCCCGTGGCCAGCTTGAGCGCAGCGTAGGTGATGAAGCCGAAGGCGATGCCGTGTGCGATCGAATAGGTGAACGGAATCAGCAGGGCCGTCACGGCGGCAGGCACGCTCTCGGTGGTATCGCTCCAGTCCACCTCGACCAGGTCGCGCAGCATCAGGCAGGCCACGTACAGCAGGGCCGGCGCCGTCGCATAGGCCGGCACCACGCCGGCAATCGGGGCGATGAACAGGCTAGCCAAGAACAGCGCCGCCACCACCAGGGCGGTCAGGCCCGTGCGGCCGCCGGCCTGCACCCCGGCCGCGCTTTCGATATAGGCCGTGGTGCTCGAGGTGCCCAGCAAGGAGCCGGCTACGATGGCGCAGCTGTCGGCCAGCAGGGCCTTGTTCAGGCGCTCCATCCTGCCGTTCACGAGCAGGCCGGCGCGGCTGGCCACGCCCATCAGGGTGCCGGTGGCGTCGAACAGTTCGACCAGGAAGAACACCAGCACCACATTGAGCAGGCCGACGGAGAAGGCGCCCTGCAGGTCGAGCTTGAGCAGCGTGGGCGCGATGGACGGCGGCAGCGACACCAGGCCGCGGAAGGTATTCCCGCCCAGGAAGAAGCTGAGCACCGTCACGGCGACGATGCCAATCAGGATGGCGCCTTTCACCTTGAGCCTGTCGAGCGTGACGATCAGCACGAAGCCGAAGATGGCCATGACGGCGGCCGGTTTGTGCAGGTCGCCCACGCCGACCAGCGTGGCAGGATTGGCCACCACGATGCCGGCGCTCTTCATCGCGATCAGGGCCAGGAACAGGCCGATGCCGACCGTGATGGCCGTGCGCAGCGAGTGCGGGATGCCGTTGACGATCTGTTCCCTTATTCCGAACACGCTCACCAGCACGAACAGGCAGCCGGAGATGAACACGGCGCCCAGCGCCGACTGCCATGGTATGCCCATGCCCAGCACGACGGCGTAGGCGAAGTAGGCGTTCAACCCCATGCCCGGCGCCAGCGCGATCGGGTAGTTGGCATACAGGCCCATGATGATGGTGCCCAGCGCCGCGGCGAAGCAGGTGGCCACGAACACGGCTTCCTTCGGCACGCCCGCATCGCCCAGGATGGTGGGATTGACGAAGATGATGTAGGCCATGGTCAGGAAGGTCGTCATGCCGGCCACCACTTCGGTGCGCACGTCGGTGCCGTTCTCTTTGAGCCTGAAGAATTTTTGCAGAAAGGTCACAATAGTCTCCGTGTCGTGGTCTGTGGAGGCGCACCTGGCGCAGAGGGCGAGAGCATAGCACGATGGGGCAACGGCAAAAATGGATTATTGACAACTGCGCAATAGTCGCGTGCTGGCGGCCCGGTGCCGAATCGCTGGCCGCGTGCCCTCGTCATTTGCTACACTTTCCTCATCGGGGAGACAGCATGCGCACCGGCATGCGCCCGCAACACCCAGGCTTGTCGATCATGAAGCGAATGCGGTTCGAAGATGCCATCCGGCCGGAGGAGACGGCATGAAGGCGAAGATATGGGGCGCGCGCGGCTCGCTGCCCGTGGCGCTGAACCATGCCCAGGTGCGCGCCAAGCTGGTGGCCGCGCTGGAAGGGGCCATCGGGCGCGGCCTCGACACGCCGGACAAGGTCGCCGCCTACGTCGACACCGAGCTGCCGTTCGATGTGCGCGGCACCTACGGCGGCAATTCAAGCTGCGTCGAGGTACAGGTGTGGGACCCGGCCGTCAGCCACCAGCATGTGATCCTGGACATGGGCTCGGGCGCGCGCGCGCTGGCCGGCGCCAAGCTGGCTCGCTACGGGCGCGACCATCCGCAGACCTACCACGTGTTCATGTCCCACCTGCACTGGGACCACATCATGGGCTTCCCTTTCTTTACGCCCGCCTACATTCCCGGCAACCGCATCATCATCTACGGCTGCCACGCGGAGCTGGAACAGGCGTTCCGGCGCCAGCAGGAACCGATCAGCTTCCCGGTCCGCTTCGAGCAGATGGCCGCGCATATCGAGTTTCGCACGATGGCGCCCGGCATCCCGGTCGAGATCGACGGCCTGCGGGTGACGGCCATGCGCCAGCTGCACGGCGGCGATTCCTACGGCTACCGGCTTGAGCACGGCCGGCATGCGGTGGTCTACAGCACCGATTCGGAACACCGGCTGGACGACGCGGCCCAGCGCCTGGCCTTCGTCGAATTCTTCCGCGATGCGGACCTGGTGATCTTCGACGCCATGTATTCGCTGGCCGAAGCCATTTCCGTCAAGGCCGACTGGGGCCATTCCAGCAATGTGGTGGGGGTGGAGCTATGCCAGCTGGCCGGCGTGCACAAGCTTTGCCTGTTCCATCATGAGCCGGTGCAGGGCGATACCCAGATCGAACGGGTGCTGGACGAGACGCGGCGCTACGCCGAAGTGACGGGCGAAGCGCCGCTGGAGGTGGTGTCGGCCTACGACGGGATGGAGATCGATCTGTAGGCCGCCCCCATCTCAGGCCGCGCTGCGCACCAGGGAGCCGCCGTGGCGGGCATCCAGGCTGAACGAACCGGCGCCGTAGGCGGCAATCTGCAGCAGGCCGCCGGCCATCGCGATATTTTTCAGCAGGTGGATCAGCTGGTTCTGGTCGCTGATGGCGTGGTGGAAGATCAGCCCCGTCACCAGCGAGAACGCAGCCAGCACCAGCGCCGTGGCGCGCGTCTGCAGGCCGGCAATCAGCAGCAGGCCGCCGCCCACTTCAATTGCGATGGCTCCGATCAGTCCCAGCGTGGGGAAGGGCAGTCCCATGGCGCCGATGTAGCCGATGGTGGCGGCCGGCGCGGCGATCTTGCCCAGGCCGCTGAAAACGAAGATGGTGGCCATCAGCAGACGGCCGATCAGGGGCAGGGTGGTGGTGTTGGCGTTGTTCATGATAGCTCCTTGGGTTTTGGTGGTGGAGCGCGATGTGCGATCCGATGACTGCATGGTAGGTGCTGGACTTCCATCGCGGAAGCCTATATATTTAGATGGAATCCATCTACCGGAGCGATACATGCTTGACGCCATGTCCCTCGACCAGCTGCGCACCTTCATCGCCGCCGCCGACGAAGGCAGTTTTTCCGCCGCCGGCCGCAAGCTGCGGCGAGCCCAATCCGTGGTCAGCCAGACGCTGGCCAACCTGGAGCAGCAGATCGGCTTTGCCCTGTTCGACCGCAGCGGGCGTTATCCGCGCCTGACGGAGGCCGGCGCCGCCCTGCTGGACGACGCCCGGGCCACGGCCAGCAGCATGGACAGCTTCAAGGCCCGCGCCCGCACGCTGGCCGAAGGGCTGGAGCCGGAGCTGTCGGTGGTGGTGGACGTCATGTTCCCCATCGCCGCGCTGACGGAGGCGGTCCGCTCGTTCCACCAGCAGTTTCCCCGCACGCCGCTGCGGCTGTACGTGGAGGCCCTGGGCGCCGTGGTGCAGCCGGTGCTCGATGGCCGCTGCCGGCTCGGTATCGTCGGATCGTTTCCCGATGTGCCGCCCGAATGCACCCGCGAATTCCTGCTCGACGTGCCGGCCCTGCTGGTGGCCGCGCCTGGCCATCCGCTGGCCATGCATGCGGCCCCGGCGCCGCTGGAGGAGGCGGCCCGTCACGTGCAGCTGGTGCTGACCGACCGTTCCAGCATGACGCAGGGGCGCGACTTCAACGTCATGTCGCCCCAGGTATGGCGGCTGGCCGACCTGGGCGCCAAGCTATCCTTCCTGCGCGCGGGGCTGGGCTGGGGCAGCATGCCGCGCCACATGGTGGAGGACGACCTGGCGCGCGGCACGCTCGTGCCGCTGGAGATCGAGGGCGGGCCGGCGTTCGGCGCGGGCTTTTCCATGCGCGCCCTGTACCGCAAGGACACGCCGCCCGGGCCGGCCGGACGCTGGTTCATGGAGCGCATCCGCCAGTGATGGCCTTCCTTGCTCTACAATATCCCTCACCGAGCAGGCAACCAACTGAAAGGCACGAGGCATGAGCGAATTTTCGCAGGATATCTACACCGAACCCTCCGACATCGACATCCGCACGCTGGAAAACCTGGGGCCGCTGCGGCCCATGGCCGGTGTGTGGGAAGGCAAGCGGGGGCTGGACATCAAGCCCAAGGCGGACGGTCCGCGCAAGCAGGCCTTCGTCGAACGCATCGAGCTGCAGCCGATCGACCCGGTCACCAACGGCCCGCAGCTGTTCTACGGCCTGCGCTACCTGATCCTCATCACCAAGCCGGAACAGGTCAAGACTTACCACGAGCAGGTGGGCTACTGGTTGTGGGAGCCGGCCACCGGCACCGTGATCCAGACCCTGGCCATCCCGCGCGGCCAGATCGCCATGGCATCGGGCAAGGCGGCTCCCTGCGACCGCAGTTTCGAACTGGTGGCGCAGCGCGAGCAGGATACCTACGGCATCTGCTCCAACCCCTTCCTCGAATACGGTTTCAAGACGACGGAATACCGCATCAAGGTCACCATCAACGACGACGGGACCTGGGGCTACGAAGAGGATACGGTGATGCAGATTCGCGGCAAGGACGAACCGTTCCACCACATGGACCGCAACCTGCTGGTCAAGGTGGCCGAGCCGACCCCCAATCCGATGGCGCGCTGACGCCGCGCCGCGTCCTTACTGCGCCACCACGTAGCGGTCGCGCCCGCGCCGCTTGGCCGCGTACAGGGCGCCGTCGGCGCGTGCCACCAGCTCGGCCGGCGTCTGGTCGCCGCACTGGTGCAGCGCCACGCCGATGCTGGTGCTGACCTCCAGCGCCTGGCCGGCCACCATGAAGCTGGGGCGGATCGCCTCGACGATCTTGGCCGCCAGCCGTCCCGCCTCCTCGGGGTCGTTGACCTGCTCGAGGATGATGACGAATTCGTCGCCGGCCAACCGGGCCACGGTGTCGGTGGCGCGTACGTTGCCGACCAGGCGCGCGGCAAATTCCTTGAGTACGGTGTCGCCGCCGCCATGCCCCATGCTGTCGTTGATGGCCTTGAAGTTGTCCACGTCCAGGTAGGCCAGCGCCATGGGCTGGCGGTTGCGGCGCGCCCGGCCTATGGCCAGCTGCAGCAATTCCTCGAACATGAGGCGGTTGGCGATGCCGGTCAGGGTGTCGATGCGGGCCAGGTGGATCAGCCGTTCCTCAATCTCCTTCATGCGCGTGGTGTCGTGGGTGAGCGAATAGACGCCGGCCACGCTGCCGTCGGCCTGCACCTCGGGCACGAAGGTGGTCTCCAGCGTGTGGATGCTGCCCTTGATGCGCGCCTTCAGTTCGTACGTAACGATGTGGCCCTGGTAGGCCCGCTCCAGGTGCGGCTCGGCATTGCGGTAGTGGTCATGGCCTATGCTTTCGGCCAGGGTGTGGCCCACCATGTTGTCCGGGGCGATGCCGAACCAGTGCTGGAAGGTGGCGTTGACGAACTGGATGCGGCGCTCGCGGTCCGAATACGAGATCAGCACCGGCAGGTTATCGGTCAGCAGCTTGAGGCGCTTTTCGCTGGCGGCCTGCGTCAGTTCGGCGTTCTTGCGCTCGGTGATGTCGAGCGCCATCAGGTAGAAGCCGGCCACGCTGCCGTCGCTGCGCAGGTCCGGTATCATGTCCACCATCAGCTGGATGGCGCGGCCCGTCTCGCGCCCCTCGCGTTCGTAATGCACGCGTTCGCCCCGCAGCGCCGCCTCGTAGTAGGGCCGCAGGCGCTGGCGGAACTCGTGGCCAAAGGTGTCGCCGAAGGTCTTGCCCAGCAGCGAATTCGGTTCTATGCCCATCAGGTGGCGGAAATGTTCGTTGGTGAAGCGGTAGTGCAGCTGGTCGTCCACATAGGCGATCATGGCCGGCATGTTATCGGCGATCATGCGCACACGTTTCTCGCTGGCGGCGATCTGGCGCTCGTACAGCAGCCGCTCCGTGATGTCGTGCAGGAAGGCGGTGGCGTAGTGGTTGCTGCCGTGGCGCAGGGCCCGCACCGACAGCTCGACCGGCACTTCGTGGCCGTCGCGGTGCAGCGCGGCCACCCGCACCCGCGAATTGAGCACCGGCCCGCCGCCGCCCAAGGCAAAGCGGGCCATGCCGGCCCGGTGCTCGTCGCGCATGGCGGGCGGAATAATGAGCTCGGCCACGTCTCGGCCCACGGCCTCGGCCCGGCTCCAGCCGAAGCTCTTCTCGGCCTGGGCATTCCATTCCGTGATGATGCCGCCGGCGGTGCAGCTGATGAAGGCGTCCGGCGCCTGTTCCAGGATATTGCGCACCAGCGATTCGCTGTCGAGCGTACTGGCCTGGGCCGCCTCGCGCTCGGCCATGAGGACGTGGAAGGCGGAACTGAGCTCGCCGATCTCGTCGCGCCGGCGGCGCTGCAGCACGTCGATGCCGGCGTTGCCGCTGCGGATGTCGGCGATGTGGCGGCGCAGCCGGCCTAGCGGGCGCAGCAACGCCAGGATGGCGCCCCAGCCGATGGCGCCGGCCAGCGCCGCGAACAAGGTCGAGGCCAGCACGGCATGGCGCCGCATCACGATCATGGGCGCGAACGCTTCCTCGGTGGGGAAGCGGGCGCCCACGATCCAGTCGGTGGCCGGGATCCGTTTGTAGGCGTAGATGCCTTCGCGGCCATCCTTGTTGCTGGCCGTGGTCCAGCCCTCGAAACCCTGCAGCGCCATTTGCGTGGCGCGGTTGACGCCGGGCCTGGCGTTGATGTGCTGCAGCAGGCGGGCGCGGGTGGGGTGGTTCACCAGGATGCCCTTGCTGGTCATGATGTACATGAAGCCGGTCTTGCCGGGCTTCTGGGCGTTGATCGGCGTGAGGAACGAAGCGTTGGCCAGGTCGATGCTGCCGGCCAGTACCATCGCCACCTTGCCCTCATCGTCCAGTACGGGCTGGGTGATGAGCACCACGGGCAGGTCGGTGACCCGGCTCTTGAACGGTTCCGAGATGATGCTGGCGCGGCTGGCCATGGCCTGCTCGAAGAACTGGTGGGCCCATTCGGTCAGCTGCAGCGTGGCGATGCCGTCCCGGCTCGTGTGGCGCAGCACGCCGTTGCGGTCGTAGGTGACCAGGTTGAGGAAGGCCGAACGCACGGTGGGATGGTGTTCGACGAATTGCTGCATGCGTTCGGGATGGGCGCCCACCTCGGGCGGCAGGCTGTCGGCCAGGCTGGCCAGCAGCGTGCGCTTGGCCTCGAGCTGCGATTCGATGTTGGCGGCGGCGGCCGACAGCAGCGCAAATTGCTGGTCGCCGATCACGGCCTCCATGTCGCGCTCGGCCAGCAGCAACGCCAGCGACGTGACGATCACCGTGGCGGCCAGCACGAGCGCCACCACCACGGCCGTCATGCGGAATTTGAGGCTGCGGAACAGGGGCACGTTGGCGGGCATAGGACGTCGGAGGTGGGGTACAGGCAGAGTATTGCACACCCGGACATACATGGCCAAGCGGCGGGCCCGGCCCGGTTACAATTGCCGCTGCGGGAGGGCCCGCATCGCGACAGAGGTAGCATGTTACAAGGCATATTGTGGGACAACGATGGGGTGCTGGTCGATACCGAGCGCCTGTTTTACGAGGCCAACCGGGAGCTGTTCCAGCGCCATGGCGTGGCGCTGGTCGCGCAGCATTTCTTCGACTGGTATCTGGCCGATAATTGCGGCGCCTGGCACTTGATGGACCCGGTACCCGGGCCGGAGCGGATCGCGGCGCTGCGCGAGGAACGCAACCAGGCCTACGCGCGGCGCCTGGCCGATGAGGCTATTCCCGCCATGGACGGCGTGGCCGCGCTGCTGGCGGCGCTGGCGCCGCGCGTGCGCATGGGCGTGGTGACCAGTTCCAATGCCGACCATTTCCACATCATTCACGGCCGGCTCGACCTGCTGCGCCATTTCGACTTCGTGCTGACGGGCGAATCCTACGCCGACAGCAAGCCTTCGCCCGAGCCTTATCTGCTGGGCCTGGAGCGGCTGGGCTTGCCTGCGGAGCAGTGCGTGGTGGTCGAGGACTCGCCGCGCGGCCTGCAGGCCGCCGTGGCGGCCGGCATCCGCTGCATCGTGCTGCGCCATGCGCTCACCCGCCACCACAGTTTTCCCGGCGCCTACCGGGTGGTCGACACCATGGCCCAGCTGCGGGAGGAGCTGGAATTGCTGCTGGCGCCGTCCGCCTGAGCGCCGCTCAGAACTCCATCCACTGATCTTCGTCGGCGCCGTTGGCCACCTTGCGCGCGGCCGACATTTCACCTGAGGCCGGCGGCGGCAGGGGCGCAGCGATGCGCTTGGGCGCCGCGCGCCGGCGCGGCATGGCGCGCACGCTGGCCGTGGGCGCCGTGGGCGCGGCCGTGCCGGCCGGCGCCGCGCCGGACAGGCGGAACAGGCCGACGGCGTCCGACAGGTGGGCCGCCCGTTCCTGCATGGTGGCCGCCGCCGCCGAAGCCTGCTCCACCAGCGCCGCGTTCTGCTGCGTGCCCTGGTCCATCTGGGTGACGGCTTCGTTGATGTGCTCGATGCCGTCCAGCTGTTCCTGGCTGGCGGCGGCGATATCGCGCATGATGTCGGTCACGCGGCGCACGCTGGCCACGATCTCGCCCATGGTGTGGCCGGCCTCGTCGACCAGGCGGGCGCCGGCGTCGACCTTGCCGACCGAGTCGCCGATCAGGGCCTTGATCTCGCGCGCCGCCGCCGCCGAGCGCTGCGCCAGGTTGCGCACCTCGTTGGCCACCACGGCAAAGCCGCGCCCCTGTTCACCGGCGCGGGCCGCTTCCACGGCCGCGTTCAGGGCCAGGATATTGGTCTGGAAGGCGATGCTGTCGATGACGCTGATGATGTCGACGATCTTGCGGGCCGATTCGTTGATCGAAGCCATGGTCTCGACCACCTGCGCCACCACGGCGCCGCCCTGGCCGGCCACGTCCGAGGCCGACTGGGCCAGCGCGTTGGCTTGCCGGGCGTGGTCGGCGTTCTGCTTGACGGTAGAGGTCAGCTGCTCCATCGACGATGCCGTCTCCTCCAGGGCGCCGGCCTGGCGCTCGGTGCGCTCGGACAGGTCCAGGTTGCCGGCCGCGATTTCGGCCGAGGCGGTGGCGATGGCGTCCGTGCTGCCTCGCACTTCCTGCACGATGCCGATCAGGCTGTGGTTCATTTCCTTGAGCGCGGCCGACAGCTGCCCGATCTCGTCGGTGCTGCGCACGTCGATGCGCGAACTGAGGTCGCCTCCGGCCACCGTGCGCGCCACCTTGACGGCGTGGTTGATGGGACCCACGATGCCGCGCGTGATATACCAGGCCGTCAGCAGGCTCAGTACGCCGCCGGCCAGGCCCAGCGCGATCATGATGTTGCTGGCCAGGCGGGCGTCGTGCGCCGCGTCGGCGCTGGCCTGGCGGGCCGCGTCGTCCTTGATCGGCTGCTGCAGGCCGATCTGGGCATGGCGTTCGTTGGCGCTGCGCTCGAGTTCCGCCGCCGTCGTGCGCAGTGCGCTGGCCCCCAGGGCAACCACCACCGCCAGCATGACGGTGGTGAGGGAAAAGGCTATCGTCAGCCGATGGCCGATCTTGATGTTTGCGATATTCATAGGCCGTCTTTTTTGTTTTCTGTCCCCGTCGGCGGGCTGCGAACGTCCGCTGTCGGGTGCGGTTGATCAAGGCCGGCGTCTCCTCCGGCTGCGGGCAGTGTAGCAGCGACTGCTTTGCGAATCGAGAAATATTTCTTATTAGAATCACAGTACTAAAAGATAGAAAAACAACATATCTGGTGGGAATGAAATGTTGCCGAATATTTCACTGCCATGTACACTCGACACGCAGTGCATTTGCAGTGCGTGTTAAGGTGCGCGAAAGAAAAGAGCGGCGGGTGGCCGGTGGCGTTGCCGGTGCCGGCCTGGCTTTAACCCCGCTGGCTTGCCGTTACGGCCCGCCGGCCATTTGAAGACGCCGAACCGTGTATTCACAATCGCAAATCGATCCGTTGGTCAGTTTCCGTAATTCGCAAGGCGAGGCCGTGCGCGGCACGCTCGTCAACGTCCAGCGCAAGGCGCTGGTGATGGAAATCTACAATCCAGATTTCATCATGCAAGTAAGTGAGGTGCTCAGCGAGCTGACCGTGCGCATCGGCACCCGTACCGCCTATTGCGGCCGGGCGCTGGTGGTCAGCATGGTCAATACCGGCCTCACGGCCGTCGTCTCGCTGACGCTGGTCGATGAATGGTGCGAGCTGGGCGACCTGATGCTGGTGCCGGGCGCCGTGGGCGCCGAGGCGGCCGGCTTCGTGCGCGAATGGAGCGAACGCTATCGCATCGGCCGCGACTACCAGGCCGTGGTCAACGAGATGCGGGCCTTCCTGTCGGACGTGTCGCGCTGGGTGGACCAGGTGGACCTGGCCGGCAACCTGCCCAAGGTGGACGGCATGCTGCGCGAAGACCTGTTCTACGAGCTGGCCAGTCCGGTCATGGACAAGACCCTGACCTACCTGGAACGGCTGGAAAACGAGGCCGCCATCATCGAGCCGGAACTGGCGCCGGCGCACCGCGCCTTTGCCCAGTCGGCCCTGCATCCGCTGATCCTGCGGGCGCCGTTCGTGTTCCGCACCTACACCAAGCCGCTCGGCTACGCGGGCGACTACCAGATGGTGAACCAGATCCTGGACGACCCGCGCCAGGGCCCGAATACCTATTTCCAGA
The DNA here is from genome assembly GCA_040389625.1 of Pseudomonadota bacterium. GTDB lineage: Bacteria > Pseudomonadota > Gammaproteobacteria > Burkholderiales > Burkholderiaceae_D > Rugamonas. The sequence goes on from JAZJZQ010000224.1 coordinate 12,985, forward strand.
TCGTCAATACGGCCTTCCTGCAGGCGGCCGTGGCGGCGGCCCACCGCAACCGCATCGATATCCTGGTCGGCTTCCTCAAGGGCCTGGCCGACGAGGCGCGCCAGCTGGGGCGGCCGGTGCGCATCCTCAACATCGGCTGCGGTCCGGCCGTCGAGGTGCAGCGCTTCCTCGACAGCTATCCGGAGCCCCATCTGCTGCAGTTCGAGCTGCTCGACTTCAGCGCCGAGACGCTGGACTGGACGCGCGCCCAGCTGTCGCAGCGGGCCGCCCGCAGCGCCCAGCCGGTGGAGATCAGCTACGTGCAGGATTCCGTGCACCAGCTGCTCAAGCGCCGCGCCGGTCCGGCCGGCGAACGCACGGCCGAATTCGACGCCGTCTACTGTGCCGGCCTGTTCGACTACCTGTCCGACAAGGTGTGCGCCCGCCTGATGGCCCATTTCGCCAGCCGCATCCGTCCCGGCGGCAAGCTGCTGGTGACCAACGTCCACTCCGACAATCCCGGCAAGTTCGGCATGGAGCATTTGCTGGAATGGCATCTGATCTACCGTAACGAGGCGGGACTGGAAAAACTGCTGCCGCCCCAGGCGCGCGAGCGCAAGATCTATGTCGACGCCACGGGCGTGAACCTGTTCGCGGAAGTGCGCATCGCATGACGGCCCGCCTGCCGGACGGTGTGATACTGGCGCCCGAGGAGAGCTACGAGACGGCGCTGCGCCACTTCCGCCTGGAATTCAGCCGGGCCGGGGTGCGCACCGGCATCATCCTGGTGTTGCTGGGGGTGGGGCTGGACCACGCCATGTATCCGGAATGGCAGGCCACATTCGCCGGCTGGCGCCTGCTGGCCTCGGCCCTGATGGGCGCCATGCTGGGCCTGATGGGCACGGCCTGGGGCCAGCGCAACATCCAGTGGCTCACGTTCGGCTGGCTGCTGCTGCCCCAGCTGATGATCGCCGCCATGATCGCCGCCACCGAAGGGGCTGCGTCCATCTATTACGCGGGGCTGACGCTGGCCATCTACTCGTCGGGCATCGTGCTGGCCTTCGGGCTGTGGCAGAATATTGTGTTCGGCGGCGTCAGCTACCTGCTGTATGCGCTAGCCTGCGCGCACCACCCGGTCAGCTTCGAGCTGCACGGGCCGTTCGTCGTCAATTCCATGTTCCTGCTGATGTCGGCCACCATCAGCGCCGTGTTCACCGTCTACAACGAGCGGGCCCGCTTCCTGCTGTTCCAGCTCAAGGCGCAAGTGGCGCAGAAAAACCGCGAACTGGAACTGACCAACAGCAGCCTGGCCGAAATCAAGGGCCAGATGCTGCAGCAGGAAAAGATGGCGGCGCTGGGCACGCTGGCCGCCGGCCTCATGCATGAAGTGAACAATCCCGTCAATTTCTGCCTGATGGCGATCGACCTGGCAGCCGAGGATCCCGTCGCGCAGGCCAGTCCGCTGCTCTCGGAGTGCCTGGCCGACGCCCGCCAGGGCATGCAGCGGGTGCAGCACATCGTGTCGGACCTGAAGACCTTCGCCTACCGCAAGCACGGCACCGACCTGCTGAGCGCGCACTTCCTGTTCGAACGGGCGCTCGGTTCGGCCATCCGCCTGATCGGCCACGAACTGAAAGACGTGCAGGTGGAGCGCGAGCTGCCGGACGACACCCTGGTGCGCGGTGACGAGGCGGCCATCATCGGCGTGCTGATCAACCTGTTCAGCAACGCCATCCTGGCCATGCGTAAGGCCGGCAAGACGCCCTATGGGCTCAAGATCACGGCCGTCTGGCAGGCCCAGCGCCTGCAGGTGACGGTGTGCGACAACGGCCCCGGCATCCCGGCCGAGCAGCTGGCGCGCGTGTTCGAACCGTTCTTCACCACCCGTGAAGTGGGGCAGGGACTGGGCCTGGGGCTGAGCATCAGCTACCGTGTGATCGAGCGGCACGGCGGGGCGCTGCTGGCCGAGAGCGTGGTCGGCGAGTGGACCAAGATGATCTTCGACTTGCCGCGGGCAGAAACGGAGAAGCGATGATGCGGCAAGCCCCCCATCCGGCCGCCAGCGTGCTGTATGTGGACGACGAGGAACTGGCCTGCAAGTATTTCGAGCGGGCCATGGCCGACGACTACCAGGTGGTGACGGCCAGCGGCGTGGACCAGGCCATGGCCATCCTGGCCGAGCCGGGCCACGGCATCGGCGTGCTGGTGACGGACTATCGCATGCCGGGCCGGGTCGGCAGCATCCTGCTGCGCTACGTGAACCAGCATTTTCCCCACATGGTGTGCCTGCTGGTGACGGCATACGCGGACAAGGAAGTGCTGCTCGACAGCATCAACGGGGCCGAAGTGTTCCGCGTGCTGGAAAAGCCGCTCGACCTGTACCAGCTGCGCCTGGCCCTACGCCAGGCCAGCGACCGGGCGCGCGAGCGCCAGTCGCGGCGCGACAACCTGCTGGCGATCGAGGAAACGCTGGCCTTCCTGGCCCACGAACTGAATACGCCGCTGGCCACGATAGGCAATTTCGCGCGCGGCATCGCCCGCCGCGCGGCCGGCGCCGACCCGGTCCAGCAACTCGAGGAGATCGGCCACGCGGCCGCCCTGATGCAGGACAATGCGCGCTACTGCCTGTCGGTGCTAAGCAGCTTCGTCGAATCGGTCAAGCTGGCCCACGGCACCTTGCCGGAGCCGGACGGGCGCAACGGCCACAGCGCCGAGCAGTTGCTGTCGGCGCTGCTGGACGCCTATCCGCTCACGGCCAGCCAGCGCCAGATGATCTGCACCGACGTGCAGCAGGACTTTGCCGTGCGGGCGCTGCCCAACTGCGTGGCGCTGGTGCTGTCGTCCATCATGAGCAACGCGCTGCGCGCGCTTGACGGCCAGGCCGACGGCGCGCTGCGCTTTTCCGTGCTGGTGGACGGCACGCCCCAGATCAGCATCAGCGACAACGGTCCCGGCATTCCGCCCGACATCCTGGCGCGGCTGCTGGTCGATCCCGTCACCACGCACGCCCATAACGGCGGTAATGGTTGGGGTTTGATCTTTTGCCAGCGTATTATGCAGTCGTTTGGCGGCAACATCATGGTGCAATCCAAACCCGGACGCTACACCACCGTCACTTTGAACTTCCCAGCAATCGAAAAGGAACTTGTATGAGCGATCCCGCAGCGCAGGCACCGACCATTCTGTATGTCGACGATGAAGCGACCGCCCTCAAATATTTCCAGCGCGCCTTGGGTGCGCTGGCCAACGTCATCACGGCCGAGTCGGTGGAAGAGGGCAAGCGCCTGCTCGACGCCCATGCCGACACGCTGGCCGTGCTGGTGTCCGACCAGCGCATGCCTGGCGCCAACGGCAACGAGCTGCTGTTCTATGCGTGGGACCGGCATCCGCACATCGTGCGCATCCTGACCACGGCGTATTCGGAACTCGAGCATACGGTGGAAGCGGTCAACCAGGGCCAGATCCACCGCTACATCCAGAAGCCATGGGATATTTCGGCCCTGCGCATGGAGCTCAAGCAGGCGCTGGACCTGGCCTCGCTGCGCAAGGACCACAACCAGCTGCTGCGCGAAAAGCTGCTGGTACGGCAAAAGCAGACCATCGCCAACCGGGCCGCCATGCTGTACACGCTGTGCTCGGGGCTGAGCGAGCGGGGCGCCCATGTGGCGGTCGAGGCCAGCCTGGGCGCGGCCATGTGCGCCGGCCTGGAAGGGATGGAGCCGGACTGGCTGATGTACGACTACGCCGACCTGACGGGCTCGGAAGTGATGCGTTGCGCCGCCCTGGGCGACGCCGTGCGTGCCCACCTGGCCCGGATCGAGCAGCGCTGTCCCGGCCAGGAAGCGGAGCAAGCCTTGCTGCTGCTGGCGGAGCATTTCGGCCCCACGTTCGAGGCGACCGGCGGCGCCGGCGGCATGTTCCTGCAGCCGGCCATGCTGATGGAATTCCTGGCGCTGCCGACCCAGGCCGCGCCGTCCACCGCCCACGCCTACTGGCTGGCCTGCCTGCTGTGGCTGGGACGGCGCGGCCATGCCATGCAGCTGACGGCCGACGGCTCCGTGCTGCGCTGCCAGCTGACCGTGGCCGACGCCAGTTTCGGCGCACCCCAGCTGGCGGCCTGGATAGGGCAGCTGTGATCGCGGCGCCGGCGCGCCCAGGTGTGCGCCGGCCGGCATGACGATACGCTAGCATGGGAATTTCCCGGTACATCGTGGAGGTGCATCATGCCTAAAGGTGCTAGTCCGAAGCGCGAACGCGAATACAAGGAACTGGAGCGTAAGTTCAAGCAGGAAGGCCGCTATGCCGGGCGGGAGGAGGAGGTGGCGGCCCGCATCGTCAACAAGCAGCGGGCCGCGTCCGGCGAGACGGAGGCGGAGCAGGCGCATCGCGCCACCGCCCCTGAACGCAGCCTGCCCATCGCCAATTACGAGGAACTGACAGCCGAGCAGGTGTTGCGCCAGCTCGACCAGCTGTCGCTGTCCGAGTTGCGGCGCGTGCGCCGGCACGAGGCGCGGCACAAGAAGCGCAAAGGGATACTGGAAGAACTCGACG
>JAZJZQ010000225.1:0-15148 GCA_040389625.1 Pseudomonadota bacterium
GGAGGTGGCAAGATGAGTAACACGATCTCGACCCTGATCCAGGCCGACCTGGCATCGCTGACCAACGCAGCGGACAGCCTGGCCCAGGCCACGGTCGCGCCGGCCGCCCAGTTCGGCGGCCAGTCCCAACCCGCATTCTCCTTTGCCCAGACCATGCACGACGCCGTCGGCAAGGTCAACGACGATGACCGCCTGGCGGCCCAGCGCATGGCCGACGTGGACGCCGGCAAGAGCGACGACCTGGTCGGCGCCATGCTGTCCAGCCAGGAGGCGAGCCTGTCCTTCTCCATGTTGATGCAAGTGCGCAACAAGGTGATGGGCGCCGTCGACGAACTGATCAAACTCCCCCTGTAAGCCTGCGGAAGCCCCAACGTGATCGACACCCTCAAGTCCGCCTTCGGGCGCTGGCGCGCGAGCCCTGTGCCCGCCGTGCCCCCCACCCTGCTCAAGAACCTGTACCCGATGCTGCTGCTGGCCATCGGCATCACGGCCATGGTGCTGATGTACCTGTGGAACGACCAGTCGTCCTACAAGCCCGTGTTCGGCGCCCACGAGAAAGTGGCCGCCGCCGACATGATGAGCGTACTCGACACGGACCACATCCCCTACCGCCTCCATCCCGACAGCGGCCAGGTGCTGGTGCCGGGCAGCATGCTGGGCAAGGTGCGCATGCTGCTGGCGGCCAAGGGCGTCACGGCCCAGCTGCCGGCCGGCCTGGAGCTGATGGACAAGAACGACCCGCTGGGCGTGTCCCAGTTCGTGCAGGATGTGCGCTTCCGGCGCGGCCTGGAAGGCGAGCTGGCCCAGTCCATCATGACGCTGGACGCCATCGCCCACGCCCGGGTCCACCTGTCGATCGCCAAGTCCACCTCCTTCGTGTCGTCGGACGGCGAAAAATCGTCGGCCTCGGTGGTGGTGGCCGTCAAGCCGGGCCACACCATGTCGCCCGAGGCGATCGCCGCCGTCGTCAACATGGTGGCCGGCAGCGTGGCCAGCCTCAGTCCGCAGCGCGTCAGCCTGGTCGACCAGAGCGGCAACCTGCTGTCGTCCCACGTCGACCTGAGCGAAGGCTTCGACGCCTCCAACGCCGGCGGCGAGAACGGCAAGCGCTACCAGGACGACGTCAAGGCCAACGTCAAGAACCTGCTGGGCCCCATCATCGGCGAAGACAATTTCCGCCTGTCCGTGTCGGCCGCCGTCGACAACGACAAGGTCGAGGAGACGGTGGAGAAATACGGCGCCGATCCCAAGGTCACCAGCGAGGCCACGCGCGAGGAACAGGACCGCAACCGGCTGGTGATGGGGGTGCCGGGCACGCTGTCGAACCGGCCGCCGGTGGCCGCGGCCGACCCGGCCGCCGCCGCCAAGCCGGGCGACGCCACCCCGCCGGCCGACGGCACGGCCCGCAAGAACGCCACCACCCGCCAGTACGCCTATGACCGCAGCATCATCCAGACCAAGCACAGCCGTGGCCGCCTGCAGAAGCTGAGCGTGGCCATCGTGCTGGCCCAGGCCGCCGCGCCCTTCCCCAAGACGGGCTGGAGCCCGGCTGAAATCGCCAACATCGACAAGATCCTGCGCAACGGCCTGGGCATCGATGCCGACCGCGGCGACCAGCTGGTGGTGTCGGCCATGAACTTCCCGCCCAAGGCGCCGCTGACCCCATGGTGGCAGGAGCGCGACACGGTGGTCGACTTCAGTGCCTGGATGCTGTACGCCGTCGGCGCGCTGCTGGGCTACCTGCTGCTGCTGCGTCCCCTGATGCGGCTGCTGACGGTGCGCCTGACGCCGAGCCCGGCCACGGCCGTGCGCATCGCCGCCGAGCGCCGCATGGCCGAGGCGGCCGCGGCCCAGGCGGCGGCCCAGGCCGCCGGCGCGCCCGCCCTCGCGTCCCCCGGCGCGCCCGGCCTGGCCGGCAACCCTGCCGTGGCCGGCGCCCTGCCCGGCGTGGAAGGGAGCACGCCCGGCATGCCGGTAGTGCCGCTGCTGGAAAACTATGACTTGCCGCCGGCCGGTTCGCCGGTGGACGTGATGGTCGATCACCTGAAGGTGCTGGCGGAGAAAGAACCCGAACGCGTCGCCGAAGTCGTCAAACAATGGATGCAGAAAAATGGCCGAGCTCAATAGCATACAAGAGTCGCAGGAAGCGCAACCGGTCTACCTGACCCCGGTCGAGCAGGCCGCCATCGTGCTGCTGAGCATAGGCGAGGAGCCGGCCGCGGCCGTGCTGCGCTGCCTGTCGCGCGAGGAATTGCTGGAAGTGACCCAGGTCATGTCGCGCATGAGCGGCATCAAGGTCGAGTCCGTCAAGCACGCGATGCAGACCTTCTTTGACGACTACCGCCAGCAGTCCGGGGTGCACGGCGCCTCGCGCAGCTACCTCAAGCGCTCGCTGGACCTGGCGCTGGGCGGCGACATCGCCAATACCGTGCTCAACAGCATCTACGGCGACGAGCTGCGGCCCAAGATGGCGCGCCTGCAGTGGGCCTCGCCCAAGTGGCTGGCCGAATACATCTCCAACGAGCACGTGCGCATGCAGGCGGTGTTCCTGGCCTTCCTGCCGCCGGCCCTGGCCGGCCAGATCATCGACGCCCTGCCCGTCGAAGGGCGCGACCTGGTGCTGCTGAACCTGGCCCGGCTCGACGAGATCGACCGCGACCTGCTGCTCGAACTGGACCAGCTGGTGCAGCGCTGCCTGGGCACGTTCGACATGCAAAGCACCAGCGTGGAAGGCATCCGCCAGGCGGCCGAGATCCTCAACCGCCTGCCCAGCAACCGGGCCCAGATGGTCGAGCTGCTGCGGGCCCACGATCCGGAAGTGGTGGCCCAGATCGAACTGTCCATGTACGACTTCTTCATCCTGTCGACCCAGTCGGAAGTGGCCATCACCCGCATCATCGAGGAAGTGCCGCTGGAACAGTGGGCCATCGCCCTCAAGGGCGCGGAAGTGTCGATCCGCGACGCCGTGCTCAAGACCATGCCCAAGCGCCAGGCCCAGGCCTTCGAGGACATGATGCGGCGCGCCGGTCCCATCCCCATGTCGCGCATCGAGCAAACGCGCCAGGAAATCATGGCCACCGTCAAGGCCCTGGCCGACGCCGGCGAGATCGAGATCCAGCTGTTCGCCGAAACGGTGGTCGAATGAAGCAGTTCCGTCCCTACCGCTTCCCGCCCCTGTCGCAGGTGATGGCCGCGTCCGTGCGGCCGCACGGCAGCGCCGGCGACGGCGCCCAGTGGCAGGCGTCGGTCAGCCAGGGCTTCGAGCAGGGCCAGCGGGACGGTTACGAGATCGGCCTGGCGCGCGGCCAGGAAGACGGCTACGAGGCCGGCCGCGCCCAGGGCCAGGAACAGGGCCGCACGGAAGGCCGGCACGAGACGCTGGTGGCCTACGACCAGCTGGCCCGCCCGGTCGACGCCATGCTCAAGAGCCTGAAAAAGCTGCGGGCCGACTACCGCGCCGCCCAGCGCAAGGAAGTGGTGGACCTGGTGGCCAAGGTGGCGCGCCAGGTGATCCGGGCCGAACTGGCCCTGCAGCCGGTGCAGATCATGGCCCTGGTGGACGAGACGCTGGCCTCCATGCCGCCCACCCGGGAAGAGATCGACGTCTACCTGAACCCCGAGGAATTGAAGCGCATCAGCGAGCTCGACCCCAAGCGCGCCAAGCGCTGGAACCTGATCGGCGACGCCCGCCTCGATGCCGGCGAATGCCGGATCCGGGCCGGCGACAACGAAGTCGATGCCGGATGTCATCAACGCCTTGCCGCCGTCATGGAACAGGTCGATAATCAGTTGCAGGCTGCCGACGGCGGCGACGAGACCGAGAGCGAAGAATGATAGCCGACGCGCTACGCAATCTGGAACTGGACGCCGTGCCCGTGGCCACCCCGACCGGGCGCCTGGTGGGCGCCTCCGGCCTGCTGCTGGAGGCGGCCGGCTGCCGCCTGCACACGGGCCAGCGCTGCCAGATCGAGACCGTGGGCGGCCCCTGGCTGGACGCCCAGGTGGTGGGCTTTCGCGACAAGCTGTCGTTCCTGATGCCGTTCAAGAAGGCCACCGGCCTGACCACGGGCGCGCGCGTGCTGCCCACACCCGACAAGGTCAGCCTGCAGATCGGTCCCGGCTGGCTGGGCCGCATGGTCAACGGCCTGGGCGAGCCGATCGACGGGCTGGGCAAGCTGGGCGGCGAATTCCCGCTCGACGCGCTGCCGCCGCGCATCCACCCCCTGAAGAAAAAACCGGTCACCGAAGCGCTGGACGTGGGCGTGCGCGCCATCAATGGCATGCTGACCCTGGGCAAGGGCCAGCGCGTGGGCCTCATGGCCGGCTCCGGCGTGGGCAAGTCCGTGCTGCTGGGCCTGATCACGCGCCAGACCGTGGCCGACGTGGTGGTGGTGGGCCTGATCGGCGAGCGCTCGCGCGAGGTGCGCGAATTCGTCGACATGTCGCTGGGCAAGGAAGGCTTGGCCAAGGCCGTGCTGGTGATCGCGCCGGCCGACGAGAGCCCCCTGATGCGCATCATGGCCACCGAACTGTGCCACTCGATCGCGGCCCACTACCGCGACCAGGGCAAGAACGTGCTGCTGCTGGTCGATTCGCTGACCCGCTATGCGATGGCGCTGCGCGAAGTGGCGCTGGCGCTGGGCGAGCCGCCGGCCGTGCTGGCCGAGGGCGACGACCAGCAGGATCCGGTGGTCGACACGGCGCGCGCCATCCTCGACGGCCACATCGTCATGACGCGCGAACTGGCCGAACGGGGCCACTACCCGGCCATCGACATCGGCGCTTCCATCAGCCGCTGTATGACCCAGATCATCAGCAAGGAACACATGCTGGCCGCGCGCGCCCTGAAGGCGGCCATGGCGCGCCACGACCGGGTGCGCGACCTGATCCCGCTGGGCGCCTACGTGCCGGGGGCCGACCCCGTCACCGACAAGGCCGTCAACCTGCATCCCCAGATCGAAGAATTCCTGTGCCAGGGCACCAAGGAAGCGGCGCCCTTCCCCGCCTGCGTCGAACAACTTGAGAGGCTGATGACATGAGCCAACACATGATACGCAACCTGACCACCCTGGTCGCCCTGCGCAACACGGAAGTGGAACGGCTGCAGACGGCCATGGCGGAAAAGACCAGCTTGCGCGAACGCTACCAGAAGAACCTGGAACGGCTGACGGGGCTCTACACCAACAGCGGCGCGTCCGGCAACCTGCCGCTGGCCCTGGCCGGCAACTGCGGCGACTACAAGCAAGCGGTGATGCAGATGGCCGACAACCACCGGCTCGACCTGCACATGCACGAGGCCGACATGGCCGTGGCGCAGCAGGCGCTCAACGCGGCCTGGGTCAAGCGCGAAGTGCTCGACAAGGTACTGAGCAAACAGCACAAGGCGGCCCAGCAACAGCACAGCGTCAAGGAACGCAAGCAACATGACGAACTGGCAACGCAATTGTGGTTCCGGGGTCAGAAATAGGCCAGGCGGACGGTGGCACGACAGGTTTTTTTCAGACTATTTTCATATGGAAACGATTTGGGTCGCCTTATAACGAGGTACACTTCCTAATAATTTCCCTGGAGCACGATCATGTCAGTCATCAACAGCCCTACCTACGACCCGATCACCACTGCCACCAACCTGGCCAATGCCTACGTGGCCGGCAACAAGGCCATCCTGGATGACCAGACCAGCACCGCCAACGCCACCGCCACGGCGCTGGGCACGCTCGGTACGGCCATGAGCGCGTTCCAGAGCGCCCTGAGCGCGCTGGCCTCCTCCACCAATACCGTCACCGCCAACAGCGCCGTGTTCAGCAACACCGCCATCGGCACGGCCAGCGCCAAGTCGAGCGCCGTGGCCGGCACCTACTCGTTCTATGTGGAACAGCTGGCCACGGCCGGCCAGGTCTCGTACGGCAACGTGCCCGACAACACGGCCGCGGCCGGCGCCGGCACCCTCAACGTTACCCTGGCCGACGGCACCTCGTTCCAGATCGACCTGGCCAACGCCGACAGCAACCACGACAACATCCTGTCGACCAAGGAAGTGGCAGCCGCCATCAACATCGCGGCCGGCAATAATTCGCGTGTGACGGCCTCCACCATGACCATCAATGGCCAGACCACGCTGGTGCTGAGCGCCACCCAGACGGGGGCCAACAACGCCGTGTCGCTGGACGCGAGCGGCGTGACGGACGCCACCTTGCAGACCCAGCTGAGCGCCGGCAACCAGAAGACGGTGATCGCGGCCCAGGACGCTATCGTCTGGGTCGGCGCGCAGGGCACGGGCACCAAGGTGCAGCAGGCATCGAACACGTATAACCTGATCGACAATGTCTCCATGACCTTCACCAAGGCCCAGGCGGCGGCCGAAGCGCCGGTGACCCTGACGGTGGCCAACGACGCCAGCGCCACCAAGGCCAATGTGCAGAAATTCGTCGACGCCTACAACGCGCTCAACACGGTCCTCAACACCCTGACCCAGGCCGGCGACGCCAGCAAGAAGACCAGCTCCGGCCCGTTCGCCGCCGACGCCGGCGTGACGGCCCTGCGCAACCGCATGGTGGCCGCCGTGCGCACCGTGGCGGCCAACGGCCAGACCCTGGTGGCCTACGGCATCACGGCCCAGCGCGACGGCAGCCTGGCGCTCGACAGCAGCCGCCTGAGCAAGGCCATCGCCGCCAATCCCACCGGCCTCGACACGCTGTTCGGCAATGCCACGACCGGCACCGGCGCGCTGGGCGCGCTCAACACGCTGGTCGGCAAGTGGACCGACATCGCGCACGGCCAGATCAGCACCCGCAAGACGTCCGTCACCAAGCTGCAGTCGGCCCTGACGGACCGCCAGGCCGTGCTGCAGACCCAGTACGACAGCGCCTACAAGCGTTACCTGACCCAATTTACCGCCTTGCAGCAGTTGCAGGCGCAAATGAACAACAATTCCAACCTGTTCTCGGCCCTGTTCTCCTCAGGCAGCAACAACAGTTGAGGCGGTGGGGCGCCGTGCGCCCCCCTCGCCCGTATTAATTTCAATGGTGAACATCATGATGAATCAAGAAGCCTACGGTTCCTACCACGCCGTCAACCTGGAAGCCCAGACCGCCCGCGCCACCCCGGTCGAGCTGGTGCTGGTGCTGACCGATGGCTTGCTGGAAGAACTGGCCCGCGCCCGCGGCCACATCGTCGGCAAACGCTACGAGCTCAAGGCGAACAGCCTGAACAAGTGCGTGGAAATCATCAACGGCCTGTCGAGCTCGCTGGACTTCGAACATGGCGGCGAGGTGGTGGCCAACCTGGGCCAGCTGTACGACTATTGCGCGGCGCGCCTGTACCGGGCCGGCGTGACCATGGATCCGGAACTCATCGACGAAGTGAGCAAGCTGCTCACCACCATCAAGCAAGGCTGGCTGGGTGTTCAGGCCAAGAATGGATAGGCAGCGCACCTTGCTGCAATTGGCACACAAGCTGCGCGCCGCCCTCGCCGCCGACGACTGGCCCGCGCTGGCGGCCATCAATACCATGATGGCCACGGCCTTGCCGGCCATGGCCGGCCAGGCGCCCTTGAGCCCGGCCGAACGGACGGCGCTGACGGCGCTGCAACAGTTGCACGAACAAGCCCTCGCGCGCTGCAACGCGGCGGCGGACGACATGGGAAAACGATTACACGACATGCAGACGAATAAAGAGGGCTGGCTCGCCTACGCCTTGACCAACGACAGCGCCGACACGGACAATCCAGCATGACCTTACTGACCAGCACCACCCCTGCCGCCGCCCAGCCAGTGAACACCGCCCCGCCAGCGGCCGGCGCCGATCCCGTCGCCGCTGCGCCCGACGCGGTCACCCTGGCCGGCGCCGTGACGGGGGCCGCCCTGCCCCTGTTCGCCCAGCTGCTGACGCTGCCCGATGCCGGCACGGCCCCGGCCGCCAACAGCGACACCCCCCCCGCAGTGGACGACGAGGGTGCGCCCGCCGCGCCCGTGGCCGACGCCACCAGCGCCATGGCATCGATGGCCGCCACCATGCTGGCCGTGACGTTGCCGCAGCCGTCCCAGGCCGGCGCGGGTGCGACCGGCGGCGACGGCCAGGCACGCGTGGACGCGCTCAACGGCGGCATCAGCCTCAACACCAGCGCCGCCCTGCACGGCGCCGGCGCCCGGCTCGACCTGAGCACGGCCGGCGTGGCCGTGACGGCCGCCCCGGCACCGGGCGCCACGCCGCCGGCCGCCGTCCCGGCCGCCAGCAGCGCGGCCGCCGGTGCCGCCCTGACGGCCGCGACCCAGGCGAGCTTGCCCGTGCCGGCCAGCCAGCAGACGCCCGCCAGCGGCACCGGTGACGACGCCGGCCAAGCTCAGGCCCAGGCCAGCGGCCGCACCGCCGCCGACGCCGCACTGGCCCGCGCCGGGCAGGCCGGACAGGCCGCACCGGCGCTGCCTCCCCAGGCCACGCCCTGGCCGCCGTCCGCCGCCCCGGCCCGCTCCACCGACAGCCGCCGCAGCGACGCCAGCCCCACCGACGGCGCCGTCCGCACCGCCCTGGCCGGCGCCGGCAAGGACGACCTCATCCCCGCCGTCAGCCGCAGCGATGCCACCCCGGCCGCCGTCAACGGCAGCTATGCCCCGGCCGCGCCGGCCGCACCGGCCAGCGACAGCGTCAAGCTGGCCGGCACGCCGGAACAATGGCAACAGCCGCTGCGCGAGGCGCTGGGCGACCGGCTCCAATTACAGCTGCAACGCAACGATGAACATGCCGTGATCCGGCTCGAACCGCCCAATATGGGCCGGGTTGAAATCTCGATCCGCCACCTGGGCGGTGCGCTGCAGGTGAACCTGTCGGCCAACAACAGCGAAGTGTTGCGCCAGCTCAACAGCATCGGCGACAGCGTGCGGCAGGATCTGTCGCAGCGCCAGTTCAGCGACGTGGCCGTGACGGTGTCGGCCGCGCCGCGCGCCATGCTGGCCGGCGGCGATGGCCGCGGCCGCGAACAGCAGGACCAGCAAGGTCAACAAGAAGCAGCACGCACACCGGGCCGCGCCCTGTCCGACGACAGCGACGCCGCCGCCACCTTTGCCATGTCGACTGAACGGGAGTAACGCGTAGATGAAGAATATGAAGATGATCATTGCCTTCCTGGTGGTGGCCGTGATCGGTGCCGGCGTCGCCGGCGGCGCCGTCTGGTATCTGTCCAAGGGCGCCGCGGCCGGCCCGGCCGAAGCGAAGAAGGCGGAACGCCACGACGACGGCAAGCCACCCAAGTACTTGACGGTGGAGAAAGTGATCATCATGCTCAAGCGCAGTCCCGGCGACACGGCCACCCACTACCTGTCCGCCGACCTGGTGATCACCACCAGCGAGGAAAAGGAAAAAGTGGCCAAGGAACAATTGCCGATGCTGCGCAGCGTGGCCGTGCGCACCCTGTCGGCGCTGCCGCTGGCGACGGCGCAGACGATGACGATTGACCAGTACGCGGCCGAACTGAACAAGGCGTTCGATGAAACCTACGCCCACGACAAGCGCGACAAACCCTTTTCCGAAGTGATGATCGGCAAGCTGATCCTGGAATAGACGGACATGAATACACTGGGGGCGGGCATGGCCTACATGGAACCGGATGCCTACGGCGCCTTGCCCGGCGACGGCGGCGCGCCGGTGATGCTGAGCGCGGCGGACGAGCAGCGTCACCTGCTGTCCTACGCGCCGCTGGTCAAGCGCATCGTGCGCCAGCTCAATTCGCAAGTGGCCGGCGCCATCGACCGCGACGACATGGAACAGATCGGCCTGATGGGCCTGCTCGAAGCCCTGCGCCGCTACGGCGAACCGGACGCCGCCTTCGGCAGCTACGCCAGCCTGCGCATCCGCGGCGCCATCCTGGACGAACTGCGGCGCCAGGACTGGCGGCCGCGCGCCGTGCGCCAGCACAGCCACAAGCTGCGCGACGCCGTGCGCGCGCTGACCCGCAAGCTGGGGCGCGAGCCGAGCGAGCAGGACATCATCAGCGGCCTGGGCCTGACGCCGGAAGCCTACCAGGCTTACCAGCTCGACGAGAGCGCCGAACTGATCGCCAGCTTCGACGAAGTGCTGCAGGACAGCGTGGGCCAGGACAGCGCGCCCAGCCCGGAAGAGCAGCTAATGGTGCGGCGCAGCCTGGAGCAGGCGCTGCGGGGCCTGGACGAACGCGAACAGCGGGTGGTGCAGATGTATTACGAGTTTGAACTGAGCTACAAGGAAATTGCCGCCGTGCTGGACTTGACCGATGCCCGGGTCTGCCAGCTGAACAAGGCGGCCCTGGGCAAGATGAAAGCGGTGCTGAAGAGCACCTGACGGCCAGCGGGCACCACTGGAATTAGAACATGAAGCAGAAAGGCGCATCATCATGCAACAAATAATCGGCATCTTTATCGTACTGGGCAGCGTCTTCGGCGGCTTTTTCATGATGGGCGGGTCCTTCCATCAGATCTGGCAACCGATCGAGCTGATCGTCATCGCCGGTTCCGGCCTGGGCGCCATCGTGCTGGGCAATCCGCGCCACGTGCTGGCCGAGATGGGCAGCCAGATCAAGAAGATCGTCACCCGCAAGAAGTACGACTCGGAATTCCAGCGCCAGTTGCTGCTGCTCATGTACGAGCTGCTGCAGCTGGCCGCCGGCGGCCTCAAGGCGCTCGACGCCCACGTGGAAGCGCCCAAGGACAGTCCCCTGTTCCAGCGCTATCCGCGCGTGCTGGAGGAATCGAAGCTGCTGGCCTTCATCGTCGACAACTTCCGCCTGATGGCGATGGGCAAGATCAGTGCCCACGAGCTCGAAGGCGTGCTGGACCAGGAACTGGACGCCATCCATGAGGAACTGAACCAGCCGGCCAAGTCGCTCAACAAGATCGGCGAAGCCATGCCCGGCTTCGGCATCCTGGCCGCCGTGCTGGGCATCGTGATCACCATGAACACGGTGAGCGAAGGGGCCAGCTCGGGCGACATCGCCGAGCACGTGGGCGCGGCCATGGTCGGTACCTTCATCGGCATCTTCTTCTGCTACGGCGTGCTGGACCCCATTTCCAACATGATGAAGCAGCTGGTGGGCCAGGAATCGTCCAACAAGGAATGCGTGAAGGTGGTGCTGGTGACCCACGTGGCCGGCAAGCCGCCGCTGCTGGCCATCGACGCCGGACGGCGCCTGGTGCAGCTCAACATCAAGCCCAGCTTCGCCCAGCTCGAGCGCTGGATCAACGACCTGGAAGGCCGCGACAGCGAGCCCGAGACCACGTCGCGCCGGGGAGGTGGCCGTGCTAAAGCCGCATGACAAGGGTCACGAACAAACCATCGTCAAGCGCGGCGGCGGCAAGCACGCGCACGACGAGCACGGCGGCGCCTGGAAAGTGGCGTTCGCCGACTTTTGCCTGGCGCTCTCCTGCCTGTTCCTCGTGCTGTGGCTGATGGCCTCGCGCAACACGGAATCGCTGCAGCAAATCCTGACGGAGGCGGACGGCGCCAAGACCGACCAGGGCAAGGGCGTGATGCCGGAGCAGGTAGGCGGCCCGCGCGGCAGCCTGATCGAACGCTTCCCCATGCCGCGCACGGGCAATGCGGACGCGCCCGGCGCCCAGCTGGCCAGCGGCGAGGCGTCCCCCGTGGTGACGCCGCCGGCCAAGGTCAAATACGACAGCCCCAACGACCTGCAAGCGCTGTCCAAGGCCTTGACCCAGATGAGCGCCGAATTCGGCCTGACCAGCAACCTGGAAACCATCGTCACCCCCTACGGCCTGCGCGTGATGCTGCACGACACCGACCACCAGGGCATGTTCGTGCGCGGCAGTGCCGTTCCCACCGACAAGTTCCGCGCCCTGCTGCGCAAGATGGGCCCCCTGTTCGCGCGCATGGAAAACCAGATGCTGATCGTCGGCCACACCGATTCGCTGCAGTACGCCGACACCAGCTATTCGGCCTTCTCCAACTGGACCCTGTCGAGCAACCGGGCCATGTCGGCGCGGGCCCAGCTGCTGGCCGGCAGCATGAATCCCGATTCCGTGCTGCAGGTGGTGGGCATGGCCGACCGCGCCCCGCTCGACGCCAAGCGGGCCGACGCCGGCGTCAACCGCCGCATCGAACTGCTGATCCTGACCACCGGCCAGGCCAAGAGCATCGCCGCCATGTTCGGCGTGCCCAACAACAAGAGCGCGCTGACGCAAGACATCGACACCGCCCTGCCCGACAACAGCGTGCTGCAAAAGCTGCGCGAGCGCTTGCTGCCGCAGGCGGACAAGCAAGCCCACCCGAGGTAACGGCGCATGCGCACCACCACCACCACCACTTCACGCCGGCGCCGGCGCCAGGCGGACTGACATGGAAACCAAGACCACACGAGGCAGCCGCATGAGAATTTCCACCGCCACCCCGGACGCCCTGGCCGTCACGCGCGTGGCCGACAGTGCCCCGGCCGAGGCGCCTGCCCCGGTCGCGCCGGCGGCGGCCGAGGCGCCGCTGCAGTCGGCCGTGCTGCAACCGGCCCTGGCCGCCCTGCGCGCCATGCCCGACGATATCGACCACGACAAGGTGGCCCTGCTGCGCGATGCGCTGGCCAAGGGCGAGCTGCCGTTCGACCCGGCCAAGCTGGCCGGCCTGATCCAGCGCTTCCACGGGAGCGAGTCGTGACCGCGGCCAGCCCGGCCAGCCGCCAGGATGCCATGCGGGCCCTGCTGCAAGGGCTGGCGGCCGACCTGCTGGCCTATCCCCAGCTGCGCGACTTGCTCGAGCAGCAGTTCGACGCCGCCGTGCGCCACCAGAGCGCCCGCCTGACCGAGCTGGCCGACGCCATTTCGGCCCTGGTCGATACCATGGAGGGGCGCCGCGCGGCGCGCGTGGCGCTGGTACAACGCTTGCTGGGGCCGCAGGGCACCATGAGCCAGGCATTTGCCTTGCTGAAAAATCCGGCACGGGAGAGAATGGCTGCGGACTGGCAGACGCTGGAACACAGCGTGCGCGAGTGCAAACGCCTGGGCAAGCGCAACAGCGACTTGCTGGTAGAGCAATACAGCATCATGCAGCGCGTGCTGCATGGCGAGGAGTTCATTTATGCGCCAGCTTGACGGCATGCAGCCCACACCCCCGACTGCGGCCACCGTCTCGAACATGTCTTCGGCCCGCCCCGCCGCGGCCCTGCCGGCCGCTTTCGGCGGCTGGAGCGCACCGGCCGGCGGCGCCGGCTTCGGCGCCACCTTCCGCCAGGTGCAGGACGAGGTGGCCCAGTTCCTGGCCCACGGCAGCGCCGCCTCGGCCACGCCGTCGGCCCCGCCGCCGGGCTTGAGCGCGGCCGGCATGGCCCTGCGCCAGCAAGCGCGGCCGGGCGCCATAGCCGGCGCCATGGCCGGTGCCCCGGACGGGGAAGTGCAACAACAGTTTCTGGCCTCGATACAACCCTGGGCCGAGGAAACGGCCACCCGGCTGGGTGTGTCGCCCCACATCGTGGCGGCCCACGCGGCGCTCGAATCGGGCTGGGGCCAGCATCCGCTGCGGGCCGGCGGCGCCGACAGCAACAACCTGTTCGGCCTCAAGGCCGGCGCCGGCTGGCGCGGCGCCGTGGCCGACGCCACCACCACCGAATACGTGCATGGCACCCCCATCAAGAAGGTGGAACGGTTCCGCAGCTACCCGGACGCGGCTGCCGCCTTTCGCGACTATGCCGAGCTGCTGGCCGGCAATCCCCGCTTCCAGGGGGCGCTGCAGGCCGGCGATGATGCACGCGCCTTTGCCCAGGGCCTGGCGCGCGGCGGCTACGCCACCGACCCGGCCTATGCCGACAAGCTGAGCACGCTGGCGGCGCGCCTGCAGCGCAGCGCCGCCCTGCCTCAGTCCGGCGATTGAGCGGAGACAGGCATGTCGGCCGGTTCCACCGTCCCCTCGCCCGTGACCCGGGCCCGCAACACGGTGCCGTTGGCGTTGCGCACCCGCACCAGCGCGCCCCTGGCGCCGCTGTCGAGCGCCTCGCCGGCCATGCTCACTTCGATCTGCTCGCGCCGCGCCACGATGCGCACGGCGTCGCCGCGCTTGACGACGGTGGGCGCGGCCAACAATCCCATACGCAACACTTCGCCGCTGCGCAAGGTACGCTTGCCCGTCATGCCCAGCACGTCGCGCGGCGCGGCCACGGCATCCGTCAGCGAGGCCAGCTCGTGGCGCTCGAGCAACAGGTCCTCCTCGGCCAGCACCTTGCCGGCCGGAATGTCCGTGGCGCTCACCACCACCTGCGCCGACACCTGGGCCCGTACCACGAATTCATACCGCCAGCCGTCCGGACCGGGACAGACGGCCGCAAAACGCATGCGCGCCGGTAGCCGGGTGTCGACCGCCTCCACCGTCACGGCCCGGGCGCAGGCGGCCAGCGGCCGGCTGCCGCGTACCACGCTCACCTCGGCCTGCGGCGCGCTCAGCCCGGCGCTGGCGGCCTGCGCCAGCACATGGGCGCGGGCCGCCTGCTGGACCTGGGCCAGCACTTGCTCGGGACCGGGCGCGGCCGCCTGGGCCAACGTGAAAATTCCGTTGAGCAACATCAGGCCGGATCGGGTTACAATAGATTTGTTGAGCATGAGCAATACCTCTACTATGATGCCAGGAGCGGCGGGGGCGCGTGACGCCGTCGGCCGCCATTTTACATGGGGAGGGGCCATTGCCGTGCCCACCACCGCGTTCATTGCCAAGAAACAGGGGGAGACAGATGGGGATTAATTTCAAGGATGCCGTGGGCCTGCACCCGGAAGCGCTGCAATTGCGGGCCGAGCGCACCCGCATCCTGGCCTCCAACATCGCCAACGAGAACACGCCCGGCTTCCAGGCCCAGGACATGGATTTCGGCGCCATGCTGGCCAGCACCCAGGAGGCGGCCGACGGCGTGCCCGCTTTCGACAGCGACGGCAACGCCCTGTACCGCGTGCCCTACCACCCCAGCCGCGACGGCAACACGGTCGAAATCGGGGTCGAGCAGGCTGCCTTCGCCCAGAACGCCAACGACTTCCAGACCAGCCTGACCTTCATCAATATGACGCTGAAGGGCCTGGCCAAGGCCATCAACGGACAATAAGCGGCGCCGCGCGCCAGGAGACGCCATGTCATTCAAGAGTATTTCGGAGATTGCCGGTTCGGCCATGGCGGCCCAGACCGTGCGCCTCAACACCAT
>JAZJZQ010000226.1:0-8527 GCA_040389625.1 Pseudomonadota bacterium
TCGTGGATGCCGAACTGGCCCGCCTCCAGCAGCAGATCGCCATCGCCCAGACGGCCCGCAACGCTTACAGCGCTGCACTGATCGACGCCGTGAAAGGCAAGGACGAAGTTGCTGCCGAGAAGCCAACGAAACCGCGCGCCCCGCGCAAGCCGAAAGCCACGGCAGCGGCCAAGTGAGCGAGAACGCTGCTCCTGGCCAGTTAATACTGATCGGTCAAGAGTAGCTTGCTGTGCTGCCCGCCTGCCGGAGCGCAGGAGCGGCATGGCGCGGCTGTCGCCAGGACGCCGCAATCAAGCAAATGTTTGCAGCAGCCAGCGCAACGTCTGCAAACGAAAATCGAAAATGAGGGACTGCGCCAGATGGGCGCGTCTTTCCAGCTTGGCCATGTCCGGCCGCGAGGCGGCGCGGATGCAGAACCGGGCCAGCATGGCGCGGTATCGGCTGTTCTCGGCGGCATTGAACAGGTGCGCTTGCCGAAAGTAATTTTCCTTGTGGAAGGCCAGCGTTTCCCGCGCGAGCAAGTCGTCGTTGGTCGTCAGCGCCGCGGCGTGATGGCGGTACCGGGCCACCGTGCGGTCCAGGAAGGCGATCCGCGCCGTCTCCGCGAAGCGGTACCACAGCGAGATGTCGTCCAATATGCGGTAGTGGATATCGAATCGCTGGCCGAGGATGACCTCGCGCCGGCACACGATGGTCTGCGTGCTCATGCCCGTGTGCAGGCCCGCCATGCAACCCCAAAAATTCCGGCATCGGTACAGCCCGTCACCGAGCGGCACCAGGTAGGCCTGCGCCTTTGTCGTGAACGCCTGGCGCGCCAGGTAAGCCGGCTGCGCCTGCAGCGCTTCGCCGAACGGTTCGAAGTCCGCAAAGACGATATCGAGGTCGGGATGGCGCTGGAACACCTGCGTGGCATGTTCCAGTTTGTCCGGCAGCAGCACGTCATCCTGGTCGCAGAAGGAAATGTACTGGCCCCGCGCCAGCGACAGCCCGACATTCTTCGGTAGCGCCGGTGCGCCGGAATTGATGGCGGTGGACACGACACGCACGCGGCCATCCCGTGCGGCATAGCCAGCCGCAATCGCGGCCGAATTGTCGGTCGCGCAATCGTTGACGATGATCAGTTCAAGGTCCGCGCAGGTCTGGCGCAGGATGCTGTCGATCGCCGCCGCCAGATAGGCCTGGCCGTTGTACACCGGCATGATGATGGAATGAAGTGGCATGGCTACTCCTGGCGTTGTGCCGGTTTCGGCAGCAGCCGGCGCATGAGCTGGCGCGACGCCGCCATCAGGTCCGGCTTGATCTCATGGTTGAGCAAAATGATCCCGGCCACCCAGCTGGCCAGTGCGGCCAGGCCGGCCATGCCGAGCAGGACGGCCGGCCGCGCGACGGCGGACTGCGGCCACAGCATCACCAGCGCCGGGCCCGCAACCGCCAGCAGCGTCACGCCGGCCGAGCGTGCAACGCTGTGGCCCAGTTCCGCCACGCGCATGCCGGTCAGGGCCGCCAGGCTGCGGTAGAGCAGGGCCGAGCGCAACATTGCCGTCGCGGTGATGCTCCAGGCCACCGCCTCCAGTCCGAACGGCGCCGCCACGATAATACCGGCGATGCGCAGCGGCACGGAAACCGCCTCCAGTTGCGCGCGCAGCCGCACCTGGCCCATCGCGACAAACAGGTCGCGCGCCATGCCGAACAGGCAGAACACGGCAGCCGAGACGCACATGATGCGCACCAGCGGCGCACTGGCATCCCACTGCTGCCCGTACAGCAACCGTATCAGCGGCGAGGCCAGCACGGCCAGCACGGCAAAGAACGGCCAGGCCAGCCCTGCCATGTAGGCGATGGTTTGCAGATACAGCCGCTTCATGTCGTGGCCGTCGCGGGCGCTGGCGGAAAACAGCGGCAGGATCACGGGTGTGACCGCCTTCGTGATCAGCATGTTGAAAATATTCAGCGTGGCCTGGGCCTTGCCGAGCAGGCCCACCGCCGTCACGTCGATGAGCTTACCGACGATCATGTCCGGCGCGGCGACGCCGCATTCGTCGAGCACGTTCGAGCCCGTCGCATAGGCCCCGAACGCCAGCAGCTTGCGCATGCCCTTGAAACCGGGCACCCATGGCATGTCGGCGGGGCGGAACAGCAGGCTTACCAGCACCGTCACCACGCTGCCGGCGACGGCGGCCCACGCCAGGCTCAGGTAGCTGAAGCCCAGTTCGACCAGTACCAGGCAGACGATCAGGTTGGCCAGCGCATTGGCCACGTTGATGCAGTAGAGCGCGCTGAAGCGCATTTGCCGGCGCAGCACCGGCAGCGTGATGGAGCCGAATGGGATCAGCAGGATGTTCAGCGCCAGTATGCGCAGCACCTCGCCGATGCCGGGTTGGCCGTAGAAAGCCGCGATCGGATAGCTGGCCAGGGCCAGCAGCGCGGCCATGGTCCAGGCGATCAGCAGCGTCAGGGTATAGGCGGCGCGGATGCGTTCGGTGTTCAGGTCCCGTTCCTGGATCAGGTATTGGCCGATGCCGAAATCGCGCACCAGCTGGGTGATGCCGACCACGACGGCGCCGATCGAAAAGATACCGATCTGGGCCGGCGTCAGCAGCCGCGCCATGATCATGCTGCTGACCATGCTTATCACCAGCACGCTGTACTTCTCGGCGAAGGACATCAACAGGGAACGTTTGGTCGCGTTCATGCGGGCTTTCTGCGCGTTAAACGCGGCGGCAACATGGCGTAGGATACTGTTGGCCTATTATTGTTGCTTCGGTCCTGAGTGGTTTGACCTTAAACGAACTGTGGTGCTTTAGGGCGGTGGGCTGGTTCAGGGCGGGCTTCCGCCAGCCAGGCGGGCCATGAGACGGGCGCGGGACTCCGCGAACACTTCTTCATGTGGCACGAAGGCGGTAGCGGGATCGTTGGCGATGACGACGCGCGCCGCAATGGTCTGGCGGACGCGCTTGTCGATCGCGTGCATCTCGATCTCTTCTATCTGGCGCCGGAGTTCTTCGCCGGCGGGAAGTTCGATTGCAGCTGTGGTCATGATCGTCACCCTAACAAGTCGAGCCGAGAATACTTTTCCCGGTCCGCAAGTTGAAGCCAAAGTGGCAGGTATATGGCGAGACGCGGTCGTCCCTGTCATAGCTGCAGTCCATATCCCCTTTTTGTCTGACACGAACGCCCGACGAGGCGCCGCAAGCAATTTTTAGATCTGGGCCGATGGAGTCGAAAACCTCTTTCGCTGGCGGTCCTTCGATCATGAACGAAACCCTGCGATCATTTTGCGTTGGAGGCTGCTTCTCGTCCAAGTCGTTCGAGTAGATCAGATATTTCCCCTTGTACGTGGAATACGTGCCGTCCCAAGTTTTGCTTACGCTTGCGTATGCGAGCGAAAAAAACATGATCGCTGCCAGGGGCGCTACGAAGTGCTTTCTCATGTCTTTGCCCTTGCCGTCGTTGGCGCTATTTGAACTGGACGTGGAAATGGTTGTCGTGTTTGGCATGGTGATACACGCCGGGTATCTTTTTGTCGTTGAAGAAAATTTGCAACGGACCTGGCGAGTTGGCTCGGAGAAGCTCGATTAGTTTTTCCGTTCCCTCCCGATCATAGGCCTTATCAGTGTAGCTGACTGGTAACTGAGCGCCGTCCTTGCGAAGTGGTCGGATATCTACCTCAAGTCCTTTCATATGCGATGCATGGTCGAACTTGACCCCGTCGGCCATGCTAATGTTCCCGATACCAAATTTTCGGTCATCGATTCCCTGCCACTGCCATTCGACGGCCAGAAGCAAGGTCATCAGTTTCGGGTGGGCATACTGGGCGGCCCCATTGCCGGGCGTGCCATACACGTAATAACCTGCGTCTTCGGGCGCTTGAAAAAGCACAAAGAATTTACGCGTATCCTTGGGCTGAACTTCGAGAACCATGACAGCCCCCCTAAGCGATCTTGTTTGTCGATAGGTCCCAGCCGCCTGTCGTGCTGCCGCCAGCACCACCGCTGATTTTTTGCTGCGTGTATTTCCACTTCACCTTCGAGAACTTCAGCCCGATGGCGTCTTGGAGGATATTACCTTCGTGGACAGCTTGATTGATATTTCCGATCAGAACGTTTTCGAGCTCGATCTCGTAATATTTCACACGATTCCCCTGGCCATCGGCGCGCATGAATTCGAGCTTGGCTTTTGGGATCGTTCTGCCGGAGGAGCAAGTCTGCAACAGGAGCGGTGAGGATAGATCAGCGAGCTTGGTAATCGAAATGTTGCGGTGGTCGCAACGCTCGGCGGTATGCCCTCCGCCTGTTGAGGCCGTCGCGCTCTTGGGCTGCGTCACACCGAGCTGGACTGAGGTACATTCGATCCAGCCTTGATGGGTGTCGTCATTGGACTCCCCCTTGATGCCGTCAATTTGCAGATAGGTATCGATTGCCATAATGCCCTCCAGAGGTAGGGTTAGCATGACCGATTATCATCTGGGCAGGAGCGCGCTGATCTGTGGTTCCTCAAGCTCTGCCGCACAAGCCTGGCGCGACGTCTAGATGGGCCTTTTTCTTTATGCTTTTTGGCGGGCTATGGGGGATTTGAGCATGCGACCAGCGCCGCGATGTAGAAACCTGCGTCCGCGTAGCCGCTTCCGCCTGCATTGAAACGCCTCATGCTCCTTCAGGCTGCGGCGTGCCTTCAATCAGGAAGTGTTTGAAGAGTTTTATTTTTCGACTCACGCCGCTCGGGTCGGATAGGAGGGGGAGGGCAAATTCCTGCTCGGCGATCAACACCATGCGCCAGACGGTATCACCGAAAAAGCGAAAGGTAAGCGCATCCGGTGGCTGCAGGCTCAATTCATCAAACACGCCGGTGGAATACATCGCGCCGAGTACGGCCGCGTCGACCAATGTCATATTGGCGTCGAACATATAAATACGCAGCATCTCCTCGAAAGGGATGTCGTCGGTAAGGAAGGCAATGCGACAGCCCTTCCATTCCAGGGCTGCCTCCAACACCGCTCCGGTCACGATCAGGCCGGTGGGCTTGCCGTCCAGCAGCAGCTCGGAAGACGCCAACGCCGCATCCGAATAGGGCGACGCCAGCCGCGCCGCGAATTCCGAGGTTGAAAGTAGTCTCACGACCTTGCTTTACCAAATATAGCCAGCGCCTTAGGCTGCCAGGGCGCCGACGACGAACGCCCCTATTGTTGAGCAGCCCCCAACAAGTTGGACATCAACTTGTTGGGAGTAGTTCAGCTTGCGAGAGCCTTTTGCAGCAGCGTCGTGACGACGGTGCCGACGTCCGTGCCTTGTTCGCTTGCCAGCGCATTGAGCTGGGCGACCAGCTCGGCGTTGAGCTTGGTGGCGAAGGGGACCAGACCGGCCGCCTGGTCGAGGCGGCGTTGTTCGCGGCGATCGACGGCCGCCACGGTCTTGCCGAATTCGGCGCCAGGGGCGACCATTTTGCCCATCAGTTTCTTGGCGTCGCTTTTTGCCATTCCGGTCTTTTTCATGTGTTTCTTTCGTGGGAATTACAGGTGGAGGAAGGGATGAAAAAAAGCTTATGCGCCGTGGCGGATAAGCTTTTTTCGTACTACTGAATTCTTGGTGGGCCGTGTGGATTACAGGCCTGCGATCAAGCGAAAAGATACCGCGAAGCAGGGATGCTTTTCTCCCATTGGGGCCGCTTATCATGTCAGTGCCAAGAGGCATGCCGTTGCTCTGCGCAGATTATATCTGAGCGGTGCCAGTCTACGCGATTTATTCGCACCTTGACGTTGCCAGAAGGCGCCGGGTTCCGTCGTATTCAGCCCTGGTGCCTGATCTGCCGACGCTTCAGCTTGCCATCGAATCGGAAGCATTGATGTCGTGCATCGTTTCGACGATTTTCCGGAGTGCTGCCATCACTTCCTCGTGCGAAGCGGCCGATGATCGTCAAGCGACTCTTGAACTTTCGCCCGAAACCAATGATCGTGGGCTTCGGCTTCTTCAGGCGTCGCGAACTCGGATTCGATCAGGGATGGGTCTTCAAACATGATCTGGCAAATTATACGGCAGAAGGATCGCATCGCGCCGGACCGACCAGGTTCTTTGACAGATATCACAAATGGTGTTGCTGCACAGATTATCGAGGCGGAGCCACGGAGTTCGAATCCGTGGATCGGGCCGTCGCGGACGCGGGCTAGGGCCGATGCGCGAGGCTGGGTGTAGCGCATCGCGAGGGATGCTTTTTCGGCGGCGTGGTCGTGCCTACGTCCGGTCCATTTCCGGTCGGGGTGGCGAGCTGGCGGACCTATCGCGTGGCCGACTGATGCGGGGTCAGCATTCTTCCGGCAGCAAGGTCGTGCTTGATGCGCGCGAGGCCTCTGAGATGACCCAGACTCGGATTTTTGGCGCGATGTGATACGAGGAAAAGATGCGAGCGCCGCCTGCGACGGCATCGCGATTCGCCTTGATGTCGTCGGGCGATAGGTTCGACCAGTCGCCGGTAAGGTGGCGGTCCAGCAATGTAGCCGGGTTGACGGCGTGGGCCACCAATGCGGCTTGCGTTCAGCAGGCGCTCAGATGACGGCTCGATGTGAGAGGGCAAACTGCGCTAGACTGCTTGGGAAAATTGTTTGTCGACGAGTTAACTCGTTAGCGCTTCATCGTATGCCGGGCTTGGTCCCGTGCGAGACGTGCGCCATACTGATGGCTAATCCAAGCCTTTGCATTCCGAAAACTTATGATAGTGACCATGACGATGGATTCGAGTACGACGCGCGAAGTGCTGCTGGCGGAAGTCCTGCGACTCTATCAACTACATGGATTCGAGGCGCTTACCACACCGTTTTTGGAAAAGCAGCGCCTCTATATGCGCCTACGTGCCGTTGGGCTTAAGCAGCCTGAATACCTAGTCGCACTTGGGCTTGCCGATGAATTCTCGAAATGGAAATTCAAGAACCGGACGTATGGTGGCAAGCCTCAGCAGCGCTGGACCTGGGAGCGAGCGGTCGAGGCCGCGCGCTGTGCTATGGAGGACCATGGCGAATTGCCAGCAATGGAATGGTTCCGCAAGAACAAGCAGACAGGAATGGTCAACGCAGTTTTTCGATCAGGCCATACTTGGGAAGAACTCCGCGAAACGCTTGGCAATTTCAAAAAGAGTACCTTTCGGCAGTCTCGCAACGGGATGCGTTGGTTGAGCCAGCCGGAAACTTCAATGTCGGATTTTTTGCATGCCAGGAACATCCCGCACAAGAGGGGGAAACGCTATGATCAGGACTACGCCGACGTCTCTGGGCGGCGACATGGTACATATGACGTGCATTTTCAGGCAAGCGACGGACGCTGGATTGATGTGGAAATTTGGGGCGATTTGCCAGACAACCTTTCTGGTGGCAAGTACGCCGATACCCGCGCTTTGAAGGAAGCATGGAACCGCAAGAATAATTCCAATTTTCTCGGTGTCCAGTTCCAGGATTGTTACTCGGATAATAAGCTGACCGCCATCCTCGAACCTTTCATCGGTGTCATCACGCCGTCTAATTTTGAGAAGCCTACCGACCTCTTTATTGAGACATCACACTGGACTGACGGTGGTGAGTTGCTTGAGGCGTGCCGACAGATTGCCGCTCAGATGCCGGATGGTATTTTCCCGAATGAACAGTGGTTACGCAAGCGTGGCAAATATGCTGGACGTGCTGGTGAGTCCTACAATTCGCTTGCACTTCGCGTGAACCAGTGGCTCGGTGGTACTCGCAATGTGCGAAAGCTGCTTGATCAGGAGGGCGCCAGTACAATTAAATGGTCTGCTGAGTCGGCCATCATCGCTTGGCGTGAATTTCATTCGTTGTATGGCGTGGCCCCTACGGCATTGGCAACTGGTGGGCCGGAAGGCAAGTTTTCTGCTGAGGTAGTCAAGCGCGCAAATGCAATTCGCGCGGCGGCTACTCGACTTGGTGTACTTGACGAGGCACGCGGTGGAAAGAAGGGGCGCGAACCACTCTGGACAGAAGAGAAAATCCGAAAAGCTTGGACCTCATTCGAGCAGGTGTATGGCTTTTCACCGACGAAAGCCGTTGGCGAACGTCGAAAAAATTATTCTAGTGAACTGGCGAATGAAGCTGCCCGCATCTACAACGTTGCGCGCAAGCGCGGCCTTCTCGAACTGTTGCGGATGCCAATTGTAGAGGCGAAAAACGAAAACCATACCGTTGGCGAATAGGGGTGCTCTTTCAAAAAGGCCGCAGGACCGCCATGCTGATGATCGCGAAAGAAACGTTCGCCGCTATTCCGTTTTTGGTAATGCGCTGACAGAAGCGAAAGCCGGGAGAAACCGAGGGCAAGGTACGATGGATTACCGGGGACCATTCGGCACGATCCCTAAGCCCGGCGAAGCGGGCCTTTTTCCGTCCGGCAGGACCGATTTTGATGGGCCTATCGAGAAGAATTTTCGATTGTGGGCTGGACCGGTAGCGACAGGACGTTTTCCGAAGTGACCAGGGCGCGCCCAAACACAAAAAAGCCCACGAACCGAAATTCGTGGGCTTTTTTGATGAATCTTGGTAGGC
>JAZJZQ010000227.1:0-2867 GCA_040389625.1 Pseudomonadota bacterium
GTCAGGCCGAGGCCAGCTGCTGCAACGCGGCGCCGGTGACGCGGCAGATGCGCCAGTCCGGCAACAGGTCGGCGCCCACGCCTTGATAGAAGTTGATGGCGTTCTCGTTCCAGTCCAGCACCGACCATTCGAAGCGGCCGCAGTTGCGTTCCACCGCCAGCTGGGCCAGTGCCACCAGCATCTGCTTGCCATAGCCCTTGCCCCGGCACGACTGCTTGACGTACAGGTCTTCCAGGTACAGGCCCTTGCGGCACAGGAAGGTCGAGAAGTTGTGGAAGAACAGGGCGAACGTCACCACCACACCCGCTTCCTCGCCCACGATCGCTTCGCAGGCGGGATGGGCGCCGAACAAGCCTTCTTGCAGCATGGCGGGATTGGCCACCACCAGGTGTTCCAGTTTTTCAAACACGGCCAGTTCATGGATCATGCCGAAAATGGCATCCACGTCGGCCGGCGTGGCCGGGCGTATCGTCAGTTGGGAGGTGGTCATGTTGAGGCGGCGCTTTCCAGGTCGAGGTTGATGGTGGGTGCGGGTGCGTCGGCGCGCAAGGCCCAGGCCACGCTGGCCAGGCACAGCGCCATGCCCAGCCATTCCAGCAGGCCGGGACGGAAGTGTTCCAGCCGGATCGACAGCAGCACGGAAATGACGGGCGTGACGACGCCGATGTAGACAGCCTTGTGCGAGCCGATGCGGTGGATCAGCGTGAAATAGCAGGCGAACGCGATCACGGAGCCAAAGATGGCCAGATAGAACAGGCCGCCCCAATAGCGGGCCGTGGTGGGCATGGTGAACGGCTGGCCGCTGACGAGCACCCAGGCCGCCACCAGCAGCGTGCCCCACAGCATGGACCAGGCCATGGTGAGCAACACGTTATCCGACTGCTGGCGCACCTTGACCACCAGCACGTTGCCGATGGAACTGAAGATGGTGGCGCACAGGGCCAGCCCCAGGCCCAGCAGGAAATGGCCGTTGCCGCCGCCGGCCATGGCCGTCCAGGCCTCGCCGATGGATTGCCAGAACAGCAGCGTCACCCCGCACATGGCGGCGGCGCCTGCCGTCCAGGTGCGGGCCGTGAGCGGCGTGCCCAGGATCAGGCGGCAGCAGATGGGGTTCCAGAACACCATCAGCGCGAACAGCACGGCCACCAGGGCCGACACTAAATATTGCTCGGCCGTGTAGGTGCAGATATAGCTCAGGCCGAAAGTGGCAAAGCCTTGCAACACCATCCAGCCCTGGGTGCGCCACGGCAGGCGCAGGCGGTCGCCGCGCGCCAGGCACCAGGCGAACAGGGCGGCCGAGGCGATGGCGAAGCGGTAGACGACGGACACGGCCGGCGCCACCTGGCCCAGCTGCAAGGTGATGGCGAAGAAGGTGGAACCCCAGATCAGGCAGGCGGAGAGAAACAAAAGAGGAGAAGACATCGGTGCAGTATACCGGGCTTCCGGCGGACTTGCTTGGTGGCTATTTTTTGACAAGTTGGCCACGTACGGATTTGATGCGCCGCAGCCGCGCGCCGTATAGCGCCGCGCCGTCAGCCAAAGTGGCTATTATAAAAAAACCATCTTTCACCACCGGAGACAGGCATGCCTACCTCGCTGCGATTCAAAGTGGCCACCGTGCTCGGCTACGTGCTGCTGAGCACAATGGCCTTCATCCTGCTGGCCGACGACGGCCCCGCCCGCGGGCAGCTCGTGTTTGCCGTGGCCGGCCGGCCCTGAATCAATAGGCCAGTTTCAGGCGGCGGTACAGGAAGCCCAGCACGAACAGGGGGCCGATCAGCAGGAAGCGCAAGTCGTCGAAGAAGGACGGCTTCTTGCCTTCGATCTTGTGGCCGATGAACTGCCCGATCCAGGCCAGCACGAAGATGGCCAGCGACAGCGGCAGCACGGCATGGGGCGGCAGGGCCGACAGCAGGCCCAGCATGCAACCGGCCATGAGGAACATGCCCACGGCGAACGGCTTGGACAGGCGGGCGTAATAGGCCAGCGACGCCGCGACGACGGCCACGGCCAGCAGCGGATGGGCCGCCCACAGCAGGCCCAGCAGGGTGAAGACGATCACGGGCACACAGACAATGTGTACCCATTCATTGATGTGGTTCAAGTGGCTCTCGCTGTACTGGGCCAGCAGGGTGTCGATGGTACGGCTAGGGGGCATGGGCGTCTCCGGCAATAGTTGTTGCTCTGTTGTAGTTATGTTCAGCTTGCCGGACGATTCTACACCGGAAATTCCCCGACACGGCGGACCGCAGGCGGGGCGGCGGCTTGCCCTGGTGCGGCGCCCAGGCAGGCTGAAAGGATGGGCGGGCAGTGTTACCATGGCGGCATTCCGATCATCAGCGCCCCGCGCCACTGCCGTGCGGCATGGGGGCGTACGCCACCGAGTACCTGTTCATGTCCACCCCCTCGCCCGTCGCCCGGGATACGCCCGTCAACGCCCAGGACAGCGCCATCGCGCGCAAGCGCTGCTTCGATCCCGTGGTCGACCGGCGCACCCGCTTGCTGGTGCTGGGGAGCTTGCCGGGCGAACAGTCGCTGGCGCGGCAGGAATATTACGGTAACCGGCAGAACCGGTTCTGGCAGTTGATGTCGGCAGTGACGGGCGCCGATCTGGTGGAGCTCGATTACGCGTCGCGCCTGCAAACCTTGCTGGCACGGCATGTGGGACTGTGGGACGTGGTGGCGGAGGCCCATCGCGCGGGCAGCCTGGACAGCCAGATCCGCAACCGCAACGACAACGATCTGCTGGCGTTGCTTGCCGATTTGCCTGCGCTGACCACCATCGCTTTTAACGGTGGGACGGCGGCCAGGCTGGGCCTGAAGGTGCTGGGCGAGAATGCGGCGCGCTATCGCATCGTGCAACTGCC
>JAZJZQ010000227.1:2967-8354 GCA_040389625.1 Pseudomonadota bacterium
TGCGCACTAATTTTACGTATCAAGTGGCTTCCTGAATCGGATACGTAGATATTGCCGGAGGCGTCCAGGGCGAGCCCTGCAGGATTGCGAAAACTGGCGGCGACACCGGTACCATTGATACTACTGTCGCTGGCATTGCCCGCTATGGTCGTCACCGTTCCTGTGGCGGCGATCTTACGTATCAAGTTGTTCCCGGAATCTGCCACGTAGACGCTACCGGCAACATCGACCGCAACGCCGTTAGGCGCAGAAAACGTCGCTGCAGTCCCCCCACCATTGGCGCTGCCTCGCTTGGCATAGATGTCACCTGCAATCGAGCTGACCATACCGGCCACAGAGATCTTGCGTATCGAATTGTTTTGGCTATCGGCGACATAGGCGTTACCCGCGGCATCTACGGTTATGCCGTCGGGAAACCTGAAGGCCGCAGCATAGGCAGGACCATTGCCGAATGCAGGTATGTCAGGACTGCCTAGACCTGCGTATGTCGTCACCAGACCTGCTGGGGCAATTTTTCGGATCATGTTATTTGACGCGTCAGCGACATAGACGTTGCCGGCAACGTCCACGGTGACATCAGTTGGAAAAGCAAAACTGGCGGCCGCTCCAATCCCGTTTGCACTGTTATAACTGCCATTACCTGCAAGTGTAGCAACCACGCCAGTTGGCGTGATCGTCCGTATCAAGTTGTTGCGCGAGTCGGCCACATAGACGGTACCCTTGAGGTCGACTGCCACGCCGCCTGGATTATTAAAACTGGCCGCCGTACCCGTGCCGTCCTTATTGCCCGGTACACCGCTCCCGGCAAGCGTGGTGACGACACCCGCCGGCGTAATTTTTCGGATCAGGTTGTTGCCGGAATCGGCCACATAGACGTTCCCTGACGCATCGACTGCGAGACGTCCAGGGGAGTTAAAACTGGCGGCGGTTCCTGCCCCATCAGTGCTACCCATAACGCCACTGCCGGCGAACGTGGTAACCACAGCGCTGGCTGCGTGGCATGCAATCGCGATGTCTGGGGCGCCTGAATGGCTCACCGTACCGACGCCATTATTGAGCACGCAAATATCCGTGAACCCCGGTGGTTGGCTGGCGATGCTCACGTGGTAGGCCGTGCCGCTAACCATTTTTGTTGGGAAAGTGACACTGGTGGCATACGGTGCTACGGCAACGGTATCCGTGCCATTCGATAGCACCAGCCCTGATGCGGTCAGATTGCTGACGCTGCCCGTTAATGAAGAAGTGCTTGGTGGCGTAGAACTATTTCCACCGCCGCAAGCAGACAGCAGTGTGCACAAGAAAACGATAGAAGTCGCCGGGGATGCATTTGTTTTCATATATTGTTAGATAATTTGCAATTATCAAGGATTCTACACGATAGTAGCGTCTGCAGACGGCCGCATCCGGTGCCGCATCCCATCGTCACGCCATCCAAGTCCGCCGCAAGGCGACCACGACGCTATCGCAGGTGCTTGGCCAGGCGCAGCACGGCTTGATCGATCTGGTGCGTGGGAATCAGGCCCAGTCCAAACACCAGCCCGTTCGGCGGCGCGGCGGCCAGCGCATACTGGCTGACCGGCTCGATGCGGATCCCCGCCGCCGCCGCCGCCGCGACGACCTGTGTGGCCTGGGCTCCATCGGGTAGCAGCGCGGCGATATGCAGTCCTCCTGCGGCCGGGATCACCGACAATTTGCCAGGCACATGGCGCTGCAGGGCTTGCATCAGGATCTGCTTGCGCTGGCTGTAGACCTGGCGCATTTTGCGGATGTGGCGGGCGAGGTAGCCATCGTCGATGAAGGCCGCCAGGGTGTCCTGCGCCGCGACCGCGCCGTGCCAGTCGCTGCGCTGTTTGGCGCCGACCAGGGCGGGACGGGCCCATGCCGGGGCGATGACATAGCCCAGCCGCAGGCCGGGAAACAGGCTCTTGGAGAAGGTGCCCACATAAAACACCGAGTCGGCACGGTCCAGGCTTTTCAGCGCGTCCAGCGGCTGCGACGAATGGCTGAACTCGCCATCGTAATCGTCTTCGACGATCAGGCTGCCGTGTTCGCGCGCGAACGCCAGCAAGGCCATGCGGCGTTGCAGCGACATGGCCTGCCCCATCGGAAACTGGTGGGACGGCGTCACGCAGATCAGCCGCGCATCGGCCGGGATGCGATCGACCACCATGCCTTGCGCGTCCACCGGCACCGGGACCAGCACGGCGCCGGCGCTTTCCAGCGCCCAGCGCAACGGCGGATAGCCGGGATCCTCGATCGCTACCTTGGTCTTGCCCGGCTCGATGAAAATGCGCGCCAGCAGGTCGAAGGCTTGCTGCGCGCCGGAAGTGACCAGCACGTCGCCGCCGCCGCAGGCCACGGCACGGGCAAACGAGACATGCTTGGCGATCGCCGTCCGCAGCGCCGCCCGTCCTTCCGGCGCCGCGTATTCGGCCGGCGCGCGCTCCAGCTGGCGCACCGCGCGGCCGTCCAGGCGGCGCCAGGCATCGAATGGAAACTGGGTGGTATCGGGCAAGCCCACGATGAAATCGTATTCGAACTGCGCTGCCGGCGACGGTCGCAGCACGGTGGGCTCATTGCGCCAGCGCGGCAGCAGCAAGGCAGTCCGGTCGGCCGCCACGTTTGTTGCGCGGGGTGGATCGGCCGGGTAGATGTCGGATACGAACGTGCCGCCGCCGGGCCGCGCCGCGACCAATCCCTCGCTCAGCAGCAAGTCGTACACGGCCATGGCGCAATTGCGCGAAACGCCGCAGTGCCCGGCCAGCGTGCGTGAGCCGGGCAAGCGCAAACCGGCCGCCAGCCGGCCATCGACGATGGCGGCCCGCATCTGCTGGTGCATGGAACGCAGGATTTGCCGGGAGCCACGCGCCGGCAGCGCAAGGGTAATGGGAAGAACTGGCGCCATCGGGACCTGTAGTGGCTGTAAAAACCGGTACGGAAGCGTCCCAACCGGCACCCTGAAAGTTGCCCGGACTGGCTCTGCTGGCCCAGGCCCTGGCTTGCGACACTGTACACCTGTTCAATTCATTCACCAACCTCATGCCGTTGAACCTGCACCGCCTCCTGGCCAGCGCCGCGCTGCTGATCGCCATGGCATCCGCCCATGCCACCGACGCCCCCACCATGTACGGCACGGTGACCGCCGGGCTGTCCTACGTCGACCACATCGGCGCGAACAACGGGCACGTCGTGCGCGCCTCGAACAGCGAATGGGGCACCAGCCTGGTCGGCATGCAGGCGGCCGAGGCCTTGACGCCCGATCTGCAACTGCTGACCCGACTGGAAAGCGGCTTCAATACCGCCACCGGCACCGTCGGCAGCGACGGCTTGCTGTTCAGCCGCTATGCCACGCTGGGCGTGGAGAGCAAGACCTGGGGCAAGCTGGAAGCGGGCCGCTCCATGGCTTACAGCAACGACGCCTGGTATATCGATCCGATGGGCCTGAACTGGTCCGGTTCCGCCACGCTGACCAAGGGCCATAGCTGGAATGCGTGGAGCCGTACGGTCGGCTATCGCAGCGCCGGGCGTGGCGGCCTGGCCATCGGCTTACAGGCCAGTGTGGGCGCGCGCGCCTGCCGCACTACCGCGGGCGTGCTCAGCTACCAGCGGGGAGGCCTGGATTTCCGGGCGATCTACGACGCCACCCGCGATCAGCAGGGGCATCTGTCGGACCTGTTTGAGGCGTCGCACGAACTGATCGTGGGCGCCCGCTACGAGCAAGGCGCCAACGCCTGGTTTGCCGCCTACAACCTGGTGCGCGCGCCCGACGCCGCGGCCGGCAGCGACACGTCGCTGCAGCAGGTGTGGGCCGGGGTCAACCGCAAGGTCGGCGCCCGCGATCTGCTGCGCCTCGGTATCTACGGCGCGCGCACCAATGTGACCGACGCGCGCGCCCTGCTGTTGAGCGGCGGCTGGGAGCACAGCTTCGCCCCGGCCCTCACGCTGTGGGCCACGGCCGCCGTGGTGCGCAACAGTCGTGATGCCGCGTTCCCGGTGGCGGCCTACTGGCAAGACGTGCCGGCCCCGGGGGCGACGCAACACACCGTCAATGGCGGCCTGATCTACACCTTCTGAAGTCCCATCACTTTTTTGAAAGGCTGGAATATGCAAACTGCACAATACACAACGCTGGGCCCTGAGTGGATCGTGGAAGGGGAGGGGAAATGGTCGCGACCATTGCAATTTTTGCCCGGCGACGCGGGCTGGGTGGAATTGATGCGCCTGGCGCCGGGCGTTAAATTGGGCTTGCACCGGCATACCGGCCATGTACACGCCTTCAATCTCGAAGGCTACCGGCAACTGGGAACGGGCGAACAGCTGGGCCCGCACGCCTATGTGTACGAACCGGAGGGCAATGTCGACTGGTGGCAGGCCACCGGCGACACGGCGCTGGTGGTCTTTGTCGTGGTCACCGGCGCGGTGGAGTATCTGGCCGCGGACGGCGCCGTGCTGCGCCGGATTACCGCGCAGGACCGGCGGCACGATTATCTGCGTCACTGCGCCACGCACGGACTGCAGCCGGTGCTGCTGGACCAACCCGGCGTCGCCCGGAGTTGATCCTGTTATGGCGTTAACCGCCCGTCTGTCCGCTGCCTACGGCCCCACCGGCACGATGTTGAGCACGCCGTCGTCGTTCAGCCCGATCAGCATGTAGCCGTCGCCGGAAATGACCATCTGGCGCGGGGCCAGCTGGCGCCCGGCGGGCACGAACTTGAGCTGCTGGCGCAACGCGCCGGCCGCGTCGTAGACCCACACGTCGGCCGTGGTGGCGGTCTTGCCGGCCACCCCGCAATAGATGCGGCCGTCGCTGCCCACTTCCACATTGCTGGGGGCGTAGCCGCCGCTGGCCAGGTAGGACAGCGTGCCCAGGTCACGCGTGTTGAGCACGCTGCACTGGGTGGGCGTGCTGCTGGCCGCGTACAGGTAGTTGCCGTCGGCGCTGGCGGCCAGATCCTGGCCGCCGCTGCCGTTGCCCTGGTGGGTGGCGGCCGGCAACAGGGCCGCGAACAGGGTGCCGCCACCCACCTCGGCGTAATCGATGCCGTAGGTGGCCAGATGGATGGCCGAGCCCCCCTCATCCTGCACGTAGAGACGTTTGCCGTCGGGCGCCGCGCTCAGCGTGCCGCCCTGGATCGGCAAGCTGGCCAGCAGCTTGCCGGTGCTGGTGTAAATGCTGCCGTCGTTGAGGGCGACCAGATCAACGCCGTTCGGGCGCAGCAGCGCCAGGCGCGCACTGCGGTCCGGCAGGTGCGGCAGCGACCAGCGCTGCTGCACGGCCTTGGTGGCCAGCGCCCGCACTTCCATCACGCCCTTGTCCAGCGTATAGGCGTACAGCAGCGCGCCGTCGGCCGACACGGCCATGTCGCCCAGCGCGCCGCCAAAGCCGG
>JAZJZQ010000228.1:0-4604 GCA_040389625.1 Pseudomonadota bacterium
GGGATCGGGGTCCAGATGTTGTGCACCACGCCCAGCACCGTGTAGCAGGTCTTGACGTCGGCCACGATCACGCGGAAGGCCCGCACATCGTACAGGTCGGTGAAATCGAGCTCCTTGCCGCGCATCTTGTTCCAGATGCTGTAGATGTGCTTGGGCCGGCCGAACACTTCGGCCTGGATGCCGGCCGCCGCCATTTCCGACTGCAGGCGGGCGATGGCGGAAGTGACGAAGCCTTCGCGCATCATGCGCTTTTCTTCCAGCATCTTGGCGATGCGCTTGTACGTGTCCGGCTCGATGAAGCGGAACGACAAGTCCTCCAGCTCCCACTTCAGTTGCCAGATGCCGAGCCGGTTGGCCAGCGGCGCGTACAGGTCCAGCGTCTCGCGGCCGTAGGCGCGCGTGGCGTCGTTGAACAGCTTGATGTCGGCGAAGTAGCGCAGCGTCGTCACGCATGACGCCAGCCGCACCAGCACCACGCGCATGTCGGTGGCCATGGCCAGCAGCATCTTGCGCAGCGTTTCCACCTGGGCCACGGCCAGCTGGGCCGCGTTCTTGCCACGGCCGCCTGCGTCCTTCTGGCCCCGGGTCAGTTCGCGCAGCCGTATCAGCTGGCGCACGCCGGACACCAGGTCGCACACTTCCTTGCCAAAGCGCGGCTCGATGGTGGGCGCCTGGGTAGGGTCGAGCAGGGTCAGCTCGAACATCAGGCCGGCGATGCGGGTTTCCGCATCGGTGCGCAGGAAGGCCAGGGTGCCGGCCACGCCGACGGAAAAATCGAATGCCGGTTGGCCGCAGCCGCACAGCTTGTCGCCATAGGCCGCGCTGGCCTGGTCGAGGGCGGCCAGCACGCGTGCGCCATCCTCGGCCGACAGGCCCTGCACCAGCTGGTCCGACGTTGCGCTGTTGAGCGCCGCGATGGAAACCATATGCGACCTAACGTAAAGCGGCGGTGACGACGATCTCCACCAGCCAGGCCGGATCGGCCAGTTGCGCCTGCACGGTGGCGCGCGGCGGCGTGTGGCCGTGCGGCACCCAGGCGTCCCACTCCTCGTTCATGCCGGCGAAATGGACCATGTCGGACAGATAGATCTGGCAGTTCAGGATGCAGCTCTTGTCGCTGCCCGCCTCGTCGAGCAGGCGGTCGATGTGGCCCAGCACTTCGCGCATCTGGCCGTTGATGTCCTGGCTCTTGTCGTCGGCGACCTGGCCGGCCAGGTAGACGGTGTTGTTGTGGATCGCCACTTCGGACAGGCGCTTGCCTACATGCAGTCGTTTGATTTCCATACTCGTGTTCTCGTTCTTGTTGCTGTTGATGTGCTGCCGTTTATTGGTTCAGTAAGAATTGCTTGACGATGGCGATCTGGTCGTCGTGCACGAAGGTGGGGGCATGGCCCACGCCCGGCACTTCCACCAGCGTGGCCCGTGGCCCGCGCTCGGTCATGATCCGCGCCGTGTCGCGCGACAGCAGGTCCGACTCGCTACCGCGTATCAGCAGCGTGGGGCAGGTGATGGCGTCGTACGAGTGCCACAAGGCCGCCTGGTCGGCCGCCACCGATTCCGGCGTGGCCGAGCGGAACGGCTGGGCCAGGCCCATGTCGTAATGGCGCACCCACATGCCGTCCTGGTCCTGGCGCAGCACGTCGGCGGCCAGCTTGTGCCATTCATCTTCCGTGTGCGGGCCGAAGGTGAGCGACACGTCGCGGATGAAGCGCGCGCCCTCCTCGAACGTGGGGAAGCGCAAATCCTGGCCGATGTAGTCGCCGATGCGCTGCAGGGCCGCCGCTTCCAGCGACGGGCCGATGTCGTTCAGGATCAGGCGCGAAACGGGATTGCCCGGCAGCGAGGCCAGGCCCAGGCCGATCAGGCCGCCCATCGAAGTGCCGAACCAGTCCACGCTCTGGCGCTCGTTGTTGGCCAGCACCCGCGCCAGCAGCGTGACCATGTCGCTCACGTACTGGGGAATGACGTACAGCTGGGGATTGCGCAGCCGGCCGGAACGGCCGCGGCCCACGACGTCGGGGCAGATCACGCGATAGTCGGCGGCCAGCGCGCGCGCCATGGCGTCGAAATCGTCCGACACCCGCGTCACGCCATGCACACACACCAGCACGTTCGGATTGTCGGCCGCGCCCCATTCCTTGTACGCCATATGATGCAGGCCGGCCATGGACAGGCACTGAACAGACTTTATTTTTGCTTCGAACATGCCACTTCCTTGTCAGATGCGGTTTCGTCACCAACTACCGCAGATGGATTTTTATGTAATGATGACCGGAGATCACATTTTACCGGGCGTTGCGCTTAAAATCTTACCGCAGTGTAGCGCAGCACGCTCCATACCACCAACCCGCGATCTTTTATCACAGAGGACAACATGGCAAGCACTATTCTGGCAGGCAAAACTGCACTGGTTACCGGCTCCACTTCCGGCATCGGTCTGGGCATGGCGCGCGCGCTGGCCGCCGAAGGGGCCAACATCGTGTTCAACGGTTTCGGCGACGCGGCCGAGATCGACAAACTGCAGGCCGACGTGGCCCGCGAATTCAAGGTCCAGACGGCCTATCACAACGCCGACATGTCCAAGCCGGCCGAAATCGAAGCGATGATGAAATTTATCGCCGACAAGTTCGGCGGCGTGGACGTGCTGGTCAACAACGCCGGCATCCAGCACGTGGCCAGCGTCGAGGACTTCCCGGTCGACAAATGGGACGCCATCATCGCCATCAACCTGACCTCGGCCTTCCACACCACGCGCCTGGCCCTGCCCGGCATGCGCGCCAGGAACTGGGGCCGCATCATCAACCTGGCCTCCGTGCACGGCCTGGTGGGCTCGGCCCAGAAATCGGCCTACGTGGCGGCCAAGCACGGCCTGCTGGGGCTGACCAAGGTGGCCGCGCTGGAGACGGCGCAGACCGGCGTGACGGTCAACGCCATCTGCCCCGGCTTCGTGCTCACGCCGCTGGTGCAAAAACAGGTGGACGCGCGCGCGGCCAAGGATGGCAGCAGCAACGAGGACGCCAAGCGCGCCCTGCTGGCCGACAAGCAGCCCTCCGGCGAGTTCGTCACGCCGGAAGAACTGGGCGCGATGGCCGTGTTCCTGTGCAGCGACGCGGCGCGCCAGGTGCGCGGCGCGACGTGGAACATGGATGGCGGCTGGGTCGCCCAGTAAGTGCGCGGCGCAGAGGGGCGGCGCCCTGCCGCCCTTCTCTGCCACCGCGCAGACTGCCTGATCCGCCGTCGCTACGCCGTGGCGCCGGTACCATACCAAGCCCCCCGCTGAGGCCGCCGCAGGGGCGCCGCGCTTGCGCAGCCGTGGCGGATACGCCACAGGCCGCCCTACCCCAGTTATCACCGCGCTGATTTGCGGTTAACCACAATGGTGATAACTGAACCTTTCATCCATCATGAACTCCTCAAATTACCCGCCACGAGGAGTCACCGTGAAAAAGCCGTTCTATAAAATACTATACGTGCAGGTGCTGTTTGCGATCGCCTGCGGCGTGTTGCTGGGCTATTTCCTGCCCGCCAACGCCGTCGCCATGAAGCCGCTGGGAGATGGCTTCATCAAGCTGATCAAGATGATCATCGCCCCTGTGATCTTCTGCACCGTCGTGTCGGGGATCGCCGGCATGCAGGACATCAAGAAAGTCGGCCGCGTGGGCGGCAAGGCCCTGCTCTATTTCGAAGTGGTGTCCACCTTCGCCCTCGTGATCGGCCTGTTCGTGGCCAACATCCTGCGCCCCGGCGCCGGCTTCAACGCCGACCCGGCCACGCTCGACACCAAGGCCATCGCCGAATTCACCACCAAGGCCAAGTCGCAATCGACGGTCGACTTCATCATGAACATCATCCCCAACACCATGGTCGATGCGTTCGCCAAGGGTGAAATCCTGCAAGTGCTGCTGGTGGCCATCCTGTTCGGCTTCGCCCTGTCCATCATGGGCGAGAAGGGCAAGCCCGTGACGCGCCTGATCGACGAGATCGCCGGCGCCATCTTCGGCATGGTCAACATCATCATGAAAGTGGCGCCCCTGGGTGCGTTCGGCGCCATGGCCTTCACCATCGGCAAATACGGCATCGCCTCGCTGCTGCCGCTGGCCAAACTGATGGGCTCGTTCTACCTGACCTGCGGCCTGTTCGTCTTCATCGTGCTGGGCACGGTAGCCAAGCTGACCGGCTTCTCCATCGGCCGCTTCATCCTCTACATCAAGGAAGAACTGCTGATCGTGCTGGGGACGAGCTCGTCCGAAAGCGCCCTGCCCTCGCTGATGACCAAGCTGGAAAAGCTCGGCTGCTCCAAGTCCGTCGTCGGCCTGGTGGTGCCCACCGGCTACTCGTTCAACCTGGACGGCACCAACATCTACATGACGATGGCGGCCCTGTTCGTGGCCCAGGCCACCAACACCGACCTGACGCTGGCCCAGGAACTGACCATCCTCGGCGTGGCCATGCTGACCTCGAAAGGCGCGTCCGGCATCACCGGCGCCGGCTTCATCACGCTGGCCGCCACCCTGGCCGTGGTGCCCACCATTCCTGTGGCCGGCATGGCGCTGATCCTCGGCATCGACCGCTTCATGAGCGAATGCCGCGCCCTGACCAACTTC
>JAZJZQ010000229.1:0-12019 GCA_040389625.1 Pseudomonadota bacterium
CCGGACAACAGCGATAACGACGCCGTGCTGAAGCAGGTACATGGCTGGGCCAAGGCCTGGTCGGCACAGAACGTGGATGGCTACCTTGGCTATTACGCCAACGAGTTCGAGCCGCCCAAGGGCATGTCGCGCAAGGCCTGGGCCGACGAGCGCCGGGCACGTATTGCTGGCAAAGGCCGCATCCATGTGGAAATCACCACGCCGGAAGTCGATGTCCATGGCAATACGGCGAAAGTGACGTTCCGGCAGACGTATGAATCCGACCGATTGACGGCTCGTAGCCGGAAAACGCTCGTGCTGATCAAAAATGGTGGAAAATGGCAGATCAAGCAGGAGTCCTCGGGTAGCTGATGTCACACTTTAGATTTATGCAAGATTGGCGGACAAGTAGTGTGCTGTGCGTCCTCCTCATGAGCGTGTTGGGGGGAGGGACCAGCTATGCTGCAAAAAAGCCCCTCAAGGCGCACCATGCGCCGCAAGCCCGGAAGGCCGACCCTGAAGAGCTGCTGGCCGACATCTACCGCGAACTGGCGGAGCACAATCTGCGGGCAGCGCAGGAAAAGGCCGACGCCCTGGTGGAGGCCTACCCGAATTTCCGTCTCGGCCACCTGCTGCGCGGCGACTTGCTGCTGATGCATACCCGCCCCGTTGCCATGCTGGGCGCTGCCGTGCCGGCCGGCGAGGAAGCCAAGCTGGCCGATTTGCGGCGTGAAGCGGCCGTGCGCTTCCAGGCCCAGCCTGGCCGTCCGTCCGCCGCCCTCGTGCCGCGCGCGCTGCTGCAAATGCGCAAGGACCAGCGCCACGCCCTGATCGTGGACGCCAAGCACTCCCGTCTCTACCTGTACGAAAACCGCAATGACCAGTTACACCTGCTGTCGGACTTTTACGTCAGCCAGGGCAAGCTGGGCATCAACAAATCGCGCGAAGGCGACTTGCGCACGCCGATCGGTGTGTACTACATCGTCGGCCGCCTGCCCGGCGTGAAGTTGCCCGACATGTATGGCAAGGGCGCGCTGCCGCTCGATTACCCGAACGACTGGGACAAGGTGCATGGCCGCAGCGGTTCCGGCATCTGGGTCCACGGCACGCCGCCGGAAACGTTCAGCCGCCCTCCGCTGTCCACGGACGGTTGCGTGGTTGTCAGCAACGACGACCTGTACAAGCTGACCCGCACGGTGGAAATCGGCAAGACCCCCGTGCTGATCGGCGACCAGGTGGAATTCGTCAGCAAGACCGTCATGGAAAACGACCTCAAGCTGGCCAGCGGTCTGGTGGAGAGTTGGCGGCGCGACGTGGAGCGGCGCGACGATGCCGGCCTGCGTGCCCATTACTCGGCCCACTTCAAGTCATCCACCGACGAGGATGCCGGCACCTGGCTGGCCAAGCAGCAATTCCTGCCTGGCGCCAAGAAGGTCAGCGTCATCGTGAGCGATTCCAGCTACTTCCGCCAGCCCAGCAAGGAAGAAATCATCGTCAGCAACTTCACGCAGCAGACCGTGGTGGGCCGATATCGCCACGCCGTGCGCAAGAAACAGTACTGGGCCAAGGAAGGCCAGGAATGGAAGATCGTGGCCGAGTCCAACGCATAAAAAAAAGCGCTACAGATCATTGTTCTGTAGCGCTTTTTTATCAGCCGGCGGACTGGTCAGAAGTGATAGGACGCCTTCAGTTCCACGAAGTTCACGCCCGTGTTGGGCTTGCGGTAGCCGCCATTGGAGAA
Source organism: Pseudomonadota bacterium (assembly GCA_040389625.1). Taxonomy (GTDB): domain Bacteria; phylum Pseudomonadota; class Gammaproteobacteria; order Burkholderiales; family Burkholderiaceae_D; genus Rugamonas. The sequence goes on from JAZJZQ010000229.1 coordinate 1,721, forward strand.
GTGCTGGATCTTGGCGCCCACTTCCCATTTGTTGTCGAACACATAGCCGACGCCGATGTGGTCGCCGAACTGGAACAGGGTGGACAGGCGGTAGGTATCGTTGTTGTACAGCTCGGACAGGCGGTGTACGCCGATGCCGCCCTCATAATAGATGCCCCGCTTGTTGTCGTTTTCCCAGCGGAACACGGGCGTGAAGCCGATGTCGGTCAGGTTTTCATGGGCGCCCGGCACGTTCTGGTACTGCGTCTCGCGCCAATAGCCGAAGCTGGCGTCCCAGTAGCCGCTCAGGTGCGTGCCGTTCGACTGGAACCAGCGCGCACTCCAATCCTTCTGTACCCCCAGCCGTACCATACTGACCTTAGCGGAACTGCCATAGTCAACGGAAACGGAATCAATCACACTACCATCTGCTGCTTGTGCTGCATGCACTGCCAACAATGCGGCGGCCGCCGCAATCAACTTTTTAGCGAACATAGTATCCTTGCAATTAAAAAGCTGTATCTCTCTCATTTGGATACGGCTGACCTGATTGTACCGGGGTTCCAAAAAAATGTTTTAGCTTGAAAACTTTCTTAAATAGACTGCAAGATCCACCCTGACAGGAGTAAGTATCCTATGCGCATCACCTTCCTCGGTATCGGCTTGATGGGAGACCCGATGGTACGCCGCTTGTTAAATTCTGGCTATACCGTCAAGGCCTGGAACCGCACCCACGGCAAGGCGCAGGCATTGGCTGCGGCCGGTGCCCTGGCCGTGTCCCAGCTAGCAGATGCCGTGCGCGATGCCGACATCGTCATCTCCATGCTGGAAGCGGGCCCCACCGTGGCGCTGGTGCTGGAGGCTGCCCTGCCGGCCTTGGCGCCAGACGCCCTGTGGATAGACATGAGTTCGACGCGCCAGTCGGAAGCACAGCAGTTCCATGCCTTGCTGACCGCACAAGGCCGGCGTTTTATCGACGCGCCCGTGTCCGGCGGCGTGGGCGGGGCCCAGGCCGGCACGCTGGCCATCATGGCCGGCGGCAGCGCGCAGGACTTTGCCCAGGCCGAACCGGTGCTGGCGGCCATGGGACGGCCCACCCTAGTGGGGCCGGCCGGCAGCGGCCAGGTATCGAAGCTGTGCAACCAGCTTATCGTCGGCGCCACGCTCAACATCGTGGCCGAGGCCCTGCTGCTGGCGCAGGCGGCCGGCGCCGATCCGGCCGCCGTGCGCGCGGCCATCCGCGGCGGTTTCGCCGAGAGCAGGATATTGGACGTGCATGGCCAGCGCATGCTGGAGCGGAATTTCGTCGCCGGCGGCCAGGTCAAGACCCAGATCAAGGACCAGCACAACATCCTGGCGGCCGCGGCGGCTGCGGGCGTGACCCTGCCCATCACCGAGCTGGTGACGCAGCGTTACGAAACGATAGAGGAGGTGTATCCGCAGGCCGACCATTCGGCCGCCCTGCTGGCACTGGAGCGCATCAACCCGGGCCGGCGCGTGGGCACGGCGCCGGACCGGCTGGGCTGACCCTTAGCTTACTGCGCCAGGGGCAAGCTCATTTCCGCCATGCGGACCCAGAAGCTGGCCCCGATCGGCAGCAGGTCGTCGTTGAAGTCGTAGCTGGCGTTGTGCAGCACGCAGGGGCCCAGGCCGTGGCCGCCGTCGCGATGCCCGCCTTCGCCATTGCCGATGAAGACGTAGCAACCCGGCTTGGCTTGCAGGAAGAAAGCAAAGTCTTCCGCGCCCATGGTGGGCTCCACGTTGGGGTTGACGTTGTCGGCCCCGGCCACGTCCTTCATCACTTCCAGCGCGAACGCCGTTTCGCGCGCGTGGTTGACCAGGGGCGGGTAGTTGCGCTTGAAGTCGAAGTCCACCTCGGCGCCGAACGCGGCCGCCGTGTGGCGGGCGATCTCGCCCATGCGCGTTTCCAGCAAGTCCAGCACCGGTGTCGTAAACGTGCGCACCGTGCCCACCATCTTCGCTTCGTCCGGGATCACGTTGGTGGCGCTGCCGGCATGGATCTGCGTGATCGACAGCACGGCCGTATCGAGCGGGCTCTTCTCGCGCGTGATGATGGTCTGCCAGCTCTGGGCGATCTGCACCGCCACCATCACCGGGTCGATGCCGTTGTGGGGCTGGGCCGCGTGGGCGCCCTTGCCCTTGATGGTGACGTGGAATTCATTGCTCGATGCCATCATCGGTCCGGCCGTCACGCTCAGCGTGCCGGTGGCGGCGCCGGGCCAGTTGTGCATGCCGTAGATGGCGTCCATCGGACACTTCTCGAACAGGCCGTCTTCGATCATGCTGCGCGCGCCGGCGCCGCCTTCCTCGGCCGGCTGGAAGATCAGGTAGACGGTGCCGTCGAAGTCGCGGTGGCGGGCCAGGTAGTGGGCCGCACCGAGCAACATGGTGACGTGGCCGTCGTGGCCGCAGGCGTGCATCTTGCCGGGGTGGCGCGAGGCGTGGGGGAAGGTGTTGATTTCCTGCATGGGCAACGCATCCATGTCGGCCCGCAGGCCCACCGCGCGCGGCGAGTTGCCGTTCTTGATGATGCCCACTACACCCGTCCGGCCCAGGCCGCGCAGGATGGGGATGCCCCATTCGGTCAGCTTGGCGGCCACGATGTCGGAGGTGCGCTGCTCCTCGTAGCACAGCTCGGGATGGGCGTGCAGGTCGCGCCGGATCTGCTGCAATTCGGATTGAAACGCCATGATGGGCTCAACTAGTTTCATCTGTGTCTCCGTGTTGGGTTTCGCAGGCTGCCGGGGCCGCCTGTGAGAACAAGCATTGTAGCCCTTGTAACAGCGGGAAATCCAGCTTGGGCCCAGCGCGAGCCCAGCCGCCGATGCCCGGCGCCGGAATCGTTTACGATAGCGGTTTCAGTGTACGCTTTTTGGATCCCGCCATGACCATCACCCACGTCCGCGCCACCTGCCCGCATGACTGCCCCGACACCTGTGCCCTGCTGGTCACGGTGGAAGACGGGGTGGCCACCGAGGTCAAGGGCGATCCCGACCATCCCACCACGGCCGGCGTGCTGTGCACCAAGGTAGCGCGCTACACGGAGCGCACCTACCACCCCGAGCGCCTGCTGCATCCGCTGCGCCGGGTGGGCAAGAAGGGCGAGGGCAAGTTCGAGCGCATCAGCTGGGACGAGGCGCTGGACACCATCGCCGGCCGCCTCAAGGCCATTGCCGCGCGCGCGCCGCAAGCCATCCTGCCCTACAGCTATTGCGGCACCATGGGCCTGCTGCAGGGCGAGTCCATGTCGGCCCGCTTCTTCCACCAGCTGGGCGCTTCGCTGCTGGACCGCACCATCTGCGCCTCGGCCGGCGTGACGGGGTACAAGTACACGGTGGGGGCCACCATCGGCACCGACCTGGAACAGTTCCAGAATGCCAAGCTGATCCTGATCTGGGGCGGCAATCCCATCGCCTCCAACCTGCACTTCTGGACCCGGGCCCAGGAAGCCAAGCGGCGCGGCGCCAGGCTGATCGCCATCGACCCCTACCGCTCGCTGACGGCGGAAAAGTGCCACCAGCACATCGCCCTGATGCCGGGGACGGATGCGGCCCTGGCGCTGGGCATGATGCACGTGCTGATCAAGGAAGACTTGCTGGACCATGACTACCTGGCCCGCCACACGCTGGGTTTCGATCAACTCAGGCAGCGGGCGGCCGAATGGACGCCGGAACGCACGGCCGAGGTGTGCGGCATCACGGTGGCCGAGGTGGTGGAGCTGGCCCGGCTCTACGGCCAGACGGCCAAGGCGGGCGAGCCGGTGGCCATCCGTCTCAACTACGGCGTGCAGCGGGTGCGCGGCGGCGGCATGGCGGTGCGCAACATCGCCTGCCTGCCGGCCCTGGTGGGCGCCTGGCGCCATGCGGCCGGCGGCGTGCAATTGTCTTCGTCCGGTTCCTTCCCCACCAACAAGCCGGCCCTGCAGCGGCCCGACCTGCTGCCCAACGCACCGCGCACCATCAACATGACCACCATCGGCGACGACCTGCTGCGGCCCGCCTCGGCCGAGTTCGGCCCGCAGGTCGAGGCCGTGATCGTGTACAACGCCAATCCGGTGGCCATCGCGCCGGACTCGTCCAAGGTGGCGGCCGGCTTCGCCCGCGAAGACCTGTTCACCGTCGTGCTCGAGCATTTCCAGACCGATACGGCGGACTATGCCGACATCGTGCTGCCCGCCACCACCCAGCTCGAGCACGTGGACACCCACACGGCCTACGGCCACCTGTACATGATGGCCAACAACGCGGCCATCGCCCCCATGGGCGAAGCCAAGCCCAACACGGAAATCTTCCGCCTGCTGGCGGCCCGCATGGGCTTCGACGATCCCTGCTTCCAGGAAAGCGACGACCAGCTGGCCGCCCAGGCCTTCCGCCGCGACGATGCGCGCGCCATCCATTTCGACTGGGAATCGCTCAAGCGCAAGGGCTGGCAAAAGCTGGCCATGCCGGACGCCCCGTTCGCCGACGGCGGCTTCCCCACGCCGTCGGGCAAGTGCGAGCTGTATTCGGCGGCGATGGCGGCCGACGGTCTCGACCCGTTGCCGTCCTACAACGCGCCCTACGAATCGCCGGCCAGCAATCCTGCGCTGGCGGCGCGCTATCCGCTGGCCATGATTTCGCCGCCGGCCCGCAACTTCCTCAATTCCACTTTCGTCAACGTGAAAAGCCTGCGGGCGGCCGAAGGCGAGCCCCATCTGGACATCCACCCGGACGACTGCGCCGCGCGCGGCATCGCCGACGGCGAGATGGTGCGTATCTACAACGACCGCGGCTCCTTCGTGGCCAAGGCGCGCATGACGGCCAAGGCCCGGCCGGGGCTGGTGGTGGGCCTGTCCGTCTGGTGGAAAAAGCTGGCCAGCGACGGCAAGAACGCCAACGAAGTGACCAGCCAGGCGCTTACCGACATGGGCCGTGCCCCCACGTTTTACGATACACTGGTACAAGTCGAAAGAGTTGCCGCGTGAAGGTATGCCATGCGCCAGTTTGTCAGCCTCGTGTTCCGTGCCAGGTATTGGCTGGCGGCGGGCGGGGTTGCGCTCATGCTGGCCGGTTGCGCCCAATTCAAGTACTACATGCAGGCCGCCCAGGGCCAGTACGCGCTGTGGTCGGACGCCCGGCCCATTGAGGACTGGCTGGGCGACCCCAGCACCGACCCCGTGCTCAAGGCCAGGCTGGAAAAGGCCTTGCGCATACGGCGCTTTGCCGTCCACCACCTGGGCCTGCCCGACAACGCCAGCTACAAGAACTACGCGGCCCTGTCGCGGCCTTTCGTGCTGTGGAACGTGGTGGCCACGCCGGAATTGTCGCTGCGCCCCATCCAGTGGTGTTTCCCCATCGCCGGCTGCGTCAGCTACCGCGGCTACTACAGCAAGGAAGATGCCATGGCCTATGCTGCCGAGCTGCGGGCCGAGGGCGACGACGTGCAGGTGGGCGGCGTGCCGGCCTATTCCACGCTGGGCTGGTTCAGCGATCCCCTGTTGTCGACCTTCATCAATTATTCCGACGCCGAGCTGGCCCGCATGATCTTCCACGAGCTGGCCCACCAGGTGGTCTACGTGCCGGGCGACAGCCAGTTCAACGAAGGCTTCGCCACCGCCGTGGAAGAGGCCGGTGTGCAACTGTGGCTGGAGCTGTACGGCAACGACGCCATGCGCGAAGGTTATGCCCGCTACCACGCGCGGCGCGAGGAATTCCTGGCCCTGCTGGTGCGCCACCGCGCGGCGCTGGCCGCCAACTATGCGCGCCGGGCCAGTGCCCACCACAAGCGCGAGGAAAAAGCGCGCATCTTCGCCGCCCTCAAGGCCGATTACCTGAAACTCAAGGACAGCTGGGGCGGCTACGCCGGTTACGACCGCTGGTTTGCCGAGCCGCTCAACAACGCCCACTTGAGCGCCGTGGCCACCTACCAGGACGACTTGCCGGGATTCCGCGCCCTGCTGGCGCAGGAAAAGAGCTTCCCCCGGTTTTACGCGGCCGTGCAATCGCTGGCGGCGATGGCGCTGGCGCAACGCCAGCAGCGCCTGCAATGGCTGGGACGCCCGCCCATGCTCAACGCCGACAATGCCGCCGCCCCCGTCCCGGCCGCCGGCACGGCGCAGTGATGCTGCGCCGCAGCAAGGACGCGCCGGCTGCCGTCTGGCGCGATATTTTCGCCGGCCCGCCCGCCGCCGCAGGCGCAGGCACACCGGCAGGCAAAATCGTACGCAAAAACGTACGCTTAGAAGGCTTGCTCCAAACGGCCTGAAACTGCTTGCGCACGAGCGTTCGTTTATATAGCATCGGGTCAAGTACTTTCACGGCGCTCGCGCGCCGGGGGAGCGCCTGACCCTGCTTCCCGGCCCTGTGCGCCGGTTCCCACAACGATAAAATCGAGACAAGAGGCACAGGATGGAGAAAATCTGGTTGAAGTCGTATCCCCCTGGTGTGCCGGCCGATATTGATCCTAATCAATATCGTTCTCTGGTGCAACTGTTGGAAGAATCGTTTCACAAGTACGCAGACCGTAACGCCTATGTCTGCATGGATCGTTTCCTCACCTTCGCCGAACTCGACGCCAGCTCCAAGCGCCTGGGCGCGTGGCTGCAAAGCCGGGGCATGAAGCCGGGCGCACGGGTGGCCGTGATGCTGCCCAACGTGCTGCAATATCCGATCGCCGTGGCCGCCATCCTGCGCGCCGGCTATACCGTGGTCAACGTCAATCCCCTGTACACCCCGCGCGAACTGGAACACCAGCTCAACGATTCGGGCAGCGAAGCCATCATCGTGCTGGAAAACTTCGCCAGCACGCTGGAGCAGGTGCTGGGCAAGACGGCCGTCAAGCACATCGTGGTGGCCAACATGGGCGAGATGCTGGGCGGCGTGAAAGGCATGCTGGTCAATTTCGTGGTGCGCAGCGTCAAGAAGATGGTGCCGCCGTTCTCGCTGCCCAACGCCATGCGTTTCAAGCAGGCGCTGTCGCTGGGCGGGCGCATGAAGCTGACCCCGGTCGAGCTCAAGCCCACCGACGTGGCCTTCCTGCAATACACGGGCGGTACCACGGGCGTGTCCAAGGGCGCCACGCTGACCCATCGCAACCTGGTGGCCAACGTGCTGCAGATCGAAGCGTGGTCGGCGCCGGCCATCGGCCAGTCGCAGGAAGCGCTGACCGTCGTGTGCGCCTTGCCGCTGTACCACATCTTCGCGCTGACGGCCTGCGCCCTGTGGGGCGCGCGGGTCGGCGCCCTCAACCTGCTGATCCCCAATCCGCGCGACATTCCCGGCTTCATCAAGGAGTTGCGCAAGTACCCGATCAACGTGCTGCCGGCCGTCAATACGCTGTATAACGCGTTGGTCAACCATCCCGATTTCGCCAGCCTCGACTTCTCCGCTCTCAAGGTCGCCAACGGCGGCGGCATGGCGGTGCAGCAAGCGGTCAACGACAAGTGGCTCAAGGCCACGGGCAAGTCCATCGTGGAAGCCTACGGCCTGTCGGAAACGTCGCCGCTGGCCACCAGCAATCCGGCCAACAGCACGGCATTCTCCGGCACCATCGGCCTGCCCGTGTCGTCCACCGAGGTGGCCATCCTGGCCGACGACGGCCAGCCCGTGCCGCTGGGCCAGCCGGGCGAGATCGCCATCCGCGGCCCGCAGGTGATGAGCGGCTACTGGAACCGGCCGGACGAAACGGCCAAGGTGATGACGGCCGACGGCTACTTCAAGTCGGGCGACGTGGGTATCATGGACGAGCGCGGCTACGTGAAGATCGTCGACCGCAAGAAGGACATGATCCTGGTATCGGGCTTCAACGTGTATCCGAACGAACTGGAAGGCGTGATCGCGGCCCACCCGGGCGTGCTCGAATGCGCCTGCATCGGCGTGCCCGACGAGCACTCGGGCGAGGCCGTCAAGGTGTACGTGGTGCGCAAGGATCCCAACCTCACCGTGGACGTGCTGATGGCATACTGCAAGGAGCAATTTACCGGCTACAAGAAGCCGAAGTACATTGAATTCCGCACCGAACTGCCCAAGACCAACGTCGGCAAGATACTGCGGCGCGCCCTGCGCGATGAACCGCAAGCGAGCGTCAAGCAGGCGGCATAGCAACAACCCCTACCCGGCCGGCAAGCGTGGTGGCTTGCCGGCCTTACTGTTTTTAAACCATAGCAAACGACCCTGGCGCCGAGCTACGCGCGCCGTCAACCTGATAGTGAGGCAATAGATGGAAAAGATTTGGCTGAAGTCCTACCCCGAAGGCGTACCGGCGGAAATCGATATCACGCAATACCGCTCGGTCACCCACATCCTGGAGGAGGCGTTCCGCAAGTACTCCGACCGCAACGCCTACGTTTGCATGGACAAGTTCCTCACCTACGGCGAGCTGGACCGCCTGTCGGCCCGCATGGGCGCCTGGCTGCAGAGCAAGGGTTTGCAGCAGGGCGCGCGCGTGGCCATCATGCTGCCTAACGTGTTGCAATACCCGGTGGCCATGGCCGCCATCCTGCGCGCCGGCTACACGGTGGTCAACGTCAACCCGCTGTACACGCCGCGCGAACTGCAGCACCAGCTGAACGACTCGGGCGCGGAAGCGATCGTGGTGCTGGAAAACTTTGCCACCACGGTGCAGCAAGTGCTGGCCAACACCAAGGTCAAGCACGTGATCGTGGGCAGCATGGGCGACCTGCTGGGCGGCCTGAAAGGCATGCTGGTCAACCTAGTGGTGCGCAAGGTCAAGAAGATGGTGCCGGCCTATTCGCTGCCGACGGCCGTCAGCTTCAAGCAGGTGCTGGCCGAAGGCGCGCGCCTGACGCTCAAGCCCGTCAAGCAGGGCCACGACGACATCGCCTTCCTGCAATACACGGGTGGCACCACGGGCGTGTCCAAGGGCGCCGTGCTGCTGCACCGTAACGTGGTGGCCAACGTGCTGCAGAACGAGGCGTGGCTGCAGCTGCCGCCGCAAAAGGACCAGCTGGTGTTCGTCTGCGCGCTGCCGCTGTACCACATCTATTCGCTGACCATCAGCGCCTTCATGGGCATGCGCCTGGGCGGCATGAATCTGCTGATCCCCAACCCGCGTGACATCCCCGGCTTCGTCAAGGAACTGGCCAAGTACAAGGTGGCCGTGTTCCCGGCCGTCAATACGCTGTACAACGCGCTGCTCAACAACGCCGACTTCGCCAAGCTCGACTTCTCGACCTACAAGATCTGCAACGGCGGCGGCATGGCCGTGCAGCAAGCCGTGGCCGACCGCTGGCTCAAGCTGACGGGCACCCCCATCATCGAAGGTTACGGCATGTCGGAAACGTCGCCCGTGGCCACGGCCAACCGGGTCGACATCAAGGAATTCACGGGCACCATCGGCCTGCCGATTCCGTCGACGGAAGTGTTGATCCTGGACGACGATGGCCAGCCGCTGCCGTTCGGCCAGCCCGGCGAGATCGCCATCCGCGGCCCGCAAGTGATGGCCGGCTACTGGCAGCGTGACGACGAGACGGCTAAGTCGATGACGCCGGACGGCTTCTTCAAGACGGGCGACGTGGGCATCATGGACGAGCGCGGCTACACCCGCATCGTCGACCGCAAGAAGGACATGATCCTGGTGTCGGGCTTCAACGTTTATCCGAACGAAATCGAAGGCGTGGTGGCGGCCCACCCGGGCGTGCTGGAAGTGGCTTGCATCGGCGTGCCGGACAAGAACTCGGGCGAAGCGGTGAAACTGTTTGTGGTGCGCAAGGACCCGAACCTGACGGCCGACCAGCTGCAGGATTACTGCAAGCATGAATTGACGGCCTACAAGAAGCCGAAATACATCGAGTTCCGCGATGAGCTGCCCAAGACCAACGTGGGCAAGATCCTGCGCCGCCAGCTGCGCGACGAGAAGCAGGCAGCCTGAACGACGCTGCCCGCTGCTTGAGAAAATCGCCCGCATAGCCGGGCGATTTTTTTTTGCGCGGCCCCGCCGTGGGCTAGGCCGCCACGGTTTGCCTGATGCGGTTCAGGCAGCGCGCGCGCATGGCGTCGGCCAGGCGCTGGCGCACTTCGTGGTCGTGGTCGAGATAACCTTCCTTATTGGCGCGGCGGGCGCAGGCCGCCCAGTGCTCGTCTTCCACTTCCTGCAGGCGTTCATACTCCGCCAGCGACAGCATGACCACGGCATCGCGGCCTGCCGGTTCTATCACGAGCGGTTGCGTCAGCGCGCGCTGCAGGCAGGCGTCGAGCTGTTGTGCAACATCGTGTTCCTTGACCTTCAACATAACTGGCCTCCTGGGGATGGTCTACCCAGTATAGGCCGCCCACCCGGTGATGCAAGGCTAGGCCGGCGCCA
>JAZJZQ010000230.1:0-3745 GCA_040389625.1 Pseudomonadota bacterium
CTGGAAGGCGATGCCGTCGATCACGCTGATGATGTCGACGATCTTGCGCGACGATGCATTGATGGAACCCATGGTGCTGATCACCTGGTCCACCACGCCGCCGCCGTCGGCCGCCACCTGGGACGCCGAGCGGGCCAGCTGGTTGGCCTGGCGCGCGTTGTCGGCGTTCTGGCCCACGGTCGAGCGCAACTGGTCCATGCAGGAGGCCGTCTCTTCCAGCGCCGCCGCCTGCTGGGCCGTGCGCGAGGCCAGGTCGGCCGTGCCTTCGGCGATCTGCTGCGAGGCCAGCTGCACCGCGTCGGCCGAGCTGCGGGCCGTGCCCACCACGCCGGCGATCTGGCGCAGCAGCTGGTTGAAGGCGTGCGCCGTATGGCCGATTTCGTCCATGCGCTCGATCTTCACCTGGTGCGTCAGGTCGAGCGACCGGCTGACCTGTTCCAGCGTGCCGCGGATGTTGCCGAGGCTGGCGTGGATGATGCGGTACAGCTGCACGGCCAGGATGGCCGTCACCAGCAGGCCGGCGGCCGTCACGCTCACCAGCAGGCGCACGGCGGCGCTGTAGGCGGCGTCGCTGCTGCTGCGCACGTCCTCGATCAGTTTCTTGTTGAAGGCGATGTGTTCGTCCAGGCCTTTCTTGACGCCGGCCGCCGACAGGGCCAGCGGGGTGCCGGCCAGCAGCGTGGCGCGTACGCCGTCCATGTCGCCCGCGTGCGAGGCGGCCAGGAACGGCACCAGGGCCTGGCGGTAGGCGGCCATGTTGGCCTTGTCCGCTTCCAGCAGCTTGCGGTCGGCGTCGTCGTAGAGGTGTTCTTTTTCGTAGGTGGCGATCACCTCGTCGAACTTGGCGTGGGCCTCGGTGTAGGCCTTGTCCAGGGCGGACTTGTCATCCAGGTTGGAGAACACGGACAGGCGGTAGCCGGCCAGGCGGCTGTCGGCCAGCGTGCCCTTGGCGTTGTTCAAGCCTTCGATGCTGGGGATCAGGCGGGCCTGGACCAGGTTCAGGCGTTGTTGGGCGGCAGACAGCTGCCACAGTCCATTGGCGCCTACGAAGATCAGGGCCAGCAGGGCCGCCGACAGAGTCAGGATAAGACGCTTGGAGATAGTCATGGATGGTACTTTTCTTCAGGGTTAGGGAGGGTCGTGCGGTGATGCCGTGCGGACGCTGCCAGGCTGATAAGTATTGCAGAAGTACATTTGTTGGCGCAAGTTTAATTGTTGTGGCATGGACCACAATGCAACGGCGCGGCGCTGGCGCGCGCAACAGGGGCGCGGCGCTGGTGGCAGGGCAGGGCAGGGAGTGGTAACGGCGGCGTGCCTGGCCGGCTGGCCCCGCATCAGGCCCGATCGGATCCGCTATGCCTAATCCTGCTTGGCGGCGGTGGGGGCTTCCATCGGCCCAGGCTGCTCGACCAGAAGACCGGCCACATATTTGTGCATCACACTGGCGATCAGGGTTTGGTAAGGAATTCCTTGTTCCATCGCCTTGACCTGAATATCGTTGAGATCGCTGGCAGACAGGCGGATATTGATGCGTCTATCCAGGCTGGCCGTCGCGCGCGCCGCTGCCTTGAACTTGGCTAGTTCGTCCTTGTTTGCTACGGATAGAAATTCGCCTTTCTCAAAGGCTTGCAATATCGCGGACTCTTCGCGGTCAATCTTCGGCACGGCTTTCACCTTGTTTCAAATAGTCCCGGGTGGCCTTCCTGCTCGGGATGACAGTCTTGAGGAAGTAGTAGGTGTCCTCTTCAATGAATGGCACCAGATACGCATACTCATTGCAGTTGACGACAAGGACGCGTTGTCGCGGATATTTTTCCTGGTTCGGATGGCTCAGGATGTCAAGCAGACCGCCAGATTCAATTGCTACCACGATCCGTTCAAATGATATCCCGCGCTGCGCGCCGAGGGCCTTGTTTTTTTGCGGGTTCCACCGGAACGGCTTCATAACGAAATGCTACGCTGGTGTGGGTTAATTGTCACCCCGACGGCGATCAAGTACGCAGGCTGCTTACGCGATGGCTATGTCCAGTCATGTGTCGGGGGGGGGATGGATCAGCCGTCCAGTTCAATATCGGGCAGATTGGCCAGCACCTGGTCGTAGGTCGGGTAGGCCTCGAGCGCGCGGACGACGACGGGCAGCGGCTCGGCCCAGATTTCCGGCAGGTCGCGCTCCATGGGCGCGCGCACGGGAAAGGCCAGCGCTTCCGTGGGCGGCGAGAATGTGGCGGCCACGCCAGGCTTGTTGCCGCGCGCGTCGATGCGGTACCAGCCGAACTGTGGCAGGTGGACCGCGTTCAAGCCATGCAGGCAGTAGGGCGCGCCTGCGGTGCCGACGGACAGCCGCTGGTAGCACAGGCCGGCCGGGATGCCGTTGGCGCGCAACAGGGCGGCCAGCAGGTGGCTCTTGGCATAGCAGTAGCCCGTCAGGTGACGCAAGACGTCCGAGGCCTTGCAGGTGACGGGGTTGAGCTGGTAGTCCACGCTGTGGCGGATCTCGTCGCGGACAAATTCGAAGCAGCGCCGCGCCACCTCCAGCGGCGCGGCGGCGCCTGCCGCCAGCGCGGCGGCCCTGGCGGCCACCTCGGGATGGTCGAAATCGATGTACTGGCTGACGGCGAGGTATTGTTGCATGAATCACAGGCTTTCAATGTAGAGCAGGATGGATCGTCGGGCAGCGCGTAAGCTCAGCGGACATCAGTGATGTTGCGGTGACGTTGCAGATCGCGCCATGGCGGAACGCACATTGCGAACGGCCCGCCATGATCCGTGCGGCGGTACCGGATACCACGGTCAATCAAGATTGAGCTTTGTATTTTTAGCATCGTTGCCGTCGCACTGTAACATAGGCATACGCTGACCGGAAGATGGCAAACCGCACTGGCCATCGCCGGCCGTTCGCTTATACTGGCGGGCCGTATCCTGCCGCTACACCGCACCGCACCTGACCCGACGATGAAGAAAGCCGCCACCGCCAATTTGCAAGCAACGCCCGCGCCGGCGCCGCCATCGCGCGCGCGGGTCGGACGTCCGGGTGGCACGTCCGACCGCGGCGAGCGCACGCGCGAGCAAATCCTGCGCGCCACGCTGGAAATCATTGCCGCCCACGGCCTGTCGGGCGTGAGCCACCGCGCCATCGCGGCCCGGGCCGATGTGCGGCTGTCGCTCACCAGCTACCACTTCGGCTCGCTGGAAGAGTTGCTGGAGGCGGCGTTCGATACCTATCACGCCCACACGGAGCAGCGCCGCACGGCCCTGGTGGCCCAGGTCGACCAGCAGATGCGGCAGCTGCCCGCCCAGTCGTCCAGGGCGGCCATGACGGCCACCGCCGAAGCGATGGCCGATACGCTGGCCGCCTACATCCACGCCGGCGTACGCGAACACCGCACCGATCTGGCCGTGGAGTGCAGCTTCCTGTTTGCCTGGAACCTGTCGCCGGCCTTGCGCCACAAGGTGGATCAGCACAGCAAGGGCCTGGTGCAGCTGGCCGCCCGCGTTTTCGCCCAACTGGGCAGCCGCGCGCCGGAAGTGGACAGCGCCGTGTTGCTGGCCACCATCCGCCAGCTCGAGTTCACCCAGGTGTCCACCGGCGAGGTGAGCGCCGTGGCCGACATCAAGTTGCCGCTGTTCCGCCTGCTGCTGGGCCTGCTGATGGCCCGGGACGCCACGCCGCCCGGCGCGCCGGCCTGATTCCACCGGCCTGAGTTAATTTAACAACACTTCGATTGACACTGGTTTTGAACAATGT
>JAZJZQ010000230.1:3845-6274 GCA_040389625.1 Pseudomonadota bacterium
CACCGGCCTGAGTTAATTTAACAACACTTCGATTGACACTGGTTTTGAACAATGTGAATATTGGACGACTGTCCAATATAAGCGTTTTTCGATACCGGAGCATCGATGCAGAACCGAAACTCATCCAGGCCGGCTGTGGCAATGTCTGCACTGCCTGCACTGCCTGCGCTGGCCGCGCTGCTGGGCTGCCTGTGGGGCCAGGCCGGCGCGGCGGAGCTGACCGCCCGCCAGTCCCAGCTGCTGGCCTACAACTGCCTGCAATGCCATGCGCGTGCGGGCGTGGGCGCGCCGCAGGCGGGCGATGCGCGAGCGTGGAAGCCATACGCGGCCAAGGGCGAGCCGGCCATGCTGGTCAACGCGGTACAGGGGACGGGCGGCATGCCGCCGCTGGGCTATTGCAGCGCCTGCACCGAGGCTGATTTCCGTGCCCTGATCCGTTTCATGGCCAGGCTGCCCGCGCCTGCCGCTGCCGCCCATGCCGGCGGCGCGGCAGCGACCCAGGGAGCGGCGAAATGAGGCGCCGCACCTGTTCGTGCGCCGGCAGCGCCTTGACCGCTGCGGGAGCGGCCCGATGAAGCGCCGCACTTTCCTGCAGGCGGCCGCCGGCGCGGGCGCGGCGGCAGCGACGGGCCTGCTGGCCGGCTGCGGCCGCAGCGACGCCGTGCCGCAAAGTCCGGTCGATTTCGTGTCCGGCCAGCCCATGCCGTGGATGAACTGGTCCGGCAACCAGAGCTGCACGCCGGCCTGGCGCGCTTCGCCCGCCAGCGAGGCGGAACTGGTCGACGTGCTGGCCCGCGCCAGGGGTGTGGTGCGCGCCGTCGGCGCCAGCCATTCCTTCAGCGCCGTGGTGCCGACGGACGGCACGCTGGTCGCCACCGACCTGCTGAGCGGGCTGGTGGCGCACGATACGGCCAGGCTACAGGCGGAAATCTGGGCCGGCACCCGCATGCATGCGCTGGGCCCCATGCTGCACGGTGTAGCCCAGGCGGTGCCGAACATGCCGGACATGGACTATCCGGCCATGGGCGGCGCCATCGTCAATGCCGTCCACGGCACGGGACAGCGCTTCGGCTCCATGTCTTCGTGCGTGACGGCGCTGACGCTGGCCACGCCATCGGGCCAGCTGCTCGAATGCTCATCCGAACGCAACGCGGCAGTGTTCCACGCGGCCCGCACTTCCGTCGGCGCGCTGGGCATCGTCTCGCGCATGACCTTGCAGAACGTGGCGCCGTTCCGGCTGGTGGAGACGACCAGGATCGAGACCACCGAGGACGTGCTGGCCGAAATCGCCAGGCGCTGCGCCATGCACCGCAATTTCGAATTCATGCCGCTGCCCCATTCCTCGCTGTGCGTGACCATCGCCACCGACGAAGCGGGGCCGCACGATACGCCGGCCGGCGAGGACGATCCGCAGGCCGTCAAGTCGCTGCGTACGCTGTGGCAGGCCGTGGGCTGGATGCCGGGCATGGGCGAGGCGGCCTACGACAAGCTGCTGACCACCTTTATGGCGGGCGAGGGCGCCCAGGTGCGCGTGGGCCAGTCATACGACGTGTTCCCGCACGTGCGCGTGGTGCGCTTTCGCGAGATGGAGTACACGGTGCCGGCCGACGCCGGCCCGGCCTGCGTGCGCGAGATCCTGCGCACCATCCGCGAGCGGCGCCTGCCGATCGCCTTCCCGCTCGAATACCGCTACGTCAAGGCGGACGACATCTGGCTCTCCATGTTCGAGGGGCGCGACGGTTGTTCGATCTCCGTGCACCAGTACGGCGACACGGACCACCGCGCCTATTTCGCCGAGATCGAACCAATCTTCTGGAAGTATGGCGGCCGTCCGCACTGGGGCAAGATCCATACGCTCGATGCTTCCCGGCTGGCGGCGCTCTATCCGCGTCACTGGAAGGACTTCCACGAAGTGCGGCGCAGCCTCGATCCGCAAGGCCGCATGCTGAACCCGCACCTGAAACACATCTTCGGAGCCTGACATGGTCACACGTCGCACCTTCCTGGCGGCCGGTGGCGCCGCCGCCGTGGCCGCCGCCGCCATCGCCAGGCCGCATGATGAAGGCGGCCCGTACCCGGCCTATTTCGCCGCCATGAACCGCACGCTGCGCGCGCAGCGCATCGACCGCCCGGTGCTGGTGATCGATCTGGATCGACTGGACCGCAACATCGCCCGCGTGCGCAAGTCGGCCGCCGTGGCGCCGGCCAAGACTTACCGCATCGTCGTCAAGTCTATCCCCAGTTCGGGGCTGATCGACTACGTGGCCAAGGCGGCGGGCACCAATGCCTTCATGGTGTTTCACCGGCCCTTCCTGAGCGTGCTGGCGGCCATGCGGCCCGATGCCGATATCCTGCTGGGCAAGCCGATGCCGGCCGATGCGGTGCGCCACTTCTACGCCGACCTGCAAGGCCCGTTCCGGCCCGAACGC
>JAZJZQ010000231.1:0-3809 GCA_040389625.1 Pseudomonadota bacterium
CGCCGGCACGAGGCGCGGCACAAGAAGCGCAAAGGGATACTGGAAGAACTCGACGGCCGGCTGGGATAGCTGTTGCGTTTGGGGGATTGTTCACGAGCCAGGGGCATTTCAGTCGATGGTATGAGGTGCAACCGCGGCGCCGGTTTCCCTATGCTCATCCAACGCTGCGCGCACTGCCTCGGGGTTCATTGCCTGGCCCAATGCGCTGGCCTCAAGATCGTCTCGATTCGTCACATTCGGCAAGTCCCTGCGCAGCTCCTCGAGTAAGTCGATCAGTTTGGCCGCCTTTTGTTCGGTCAGTAGTGTGATGCGCAAATCGAGATGGGCACGCTGCTCGGCAAGTTTTGCCATGCGGTTTTGCTTGGTAAGCACTATCGTGCTGGTTAACAACGCGCCAAGACAGAGCAAGCCTTGTAGCTCAAAAAAAGGCGCAGGGTCAAATGGCGGCTTGCCAGCGAAGCGCAACGCCATGTTGGCTAGTATCCAGCAGAAGACAAAGATGAGAATGAGGAATGGAAAAGCAGGCCGGCCGATGAAATTGCCAATGGCTTCGATGATATGCTGTGGCCAGGTAATTTTCCCTTCTTCCTGCGCATAGTAATCCAGTAGCGCCCCGATGTTTTGGGCTGCCTGGTTTGGTCCTCCACTGGCAGCGTTACTGTCGTCGCCTGTGGAGGTTGGCTTTGGCTTCTCCGGAACTTCGGCGAAATCTTGTTGAGACATAATGCGGATAGTTTATGGGAAATTTCTTGATGTCGGCGCCGGGTTGAGACGGACAGACATTGGCTTCGGCCAATGCGTGTAGTTGCCTGGCCGAAGCGAGAGACGTTCGCCGACCATAGCGCCCGCCAGTGCGCCAACGGCAGTCGCCGCAGTGTGGTCATTTCCAGGGTCCTTACGTGCTCCCAGAATTCGGGTGCCGTTATTGCTGGCCCACGGCCTGGTTATGCTTGGCGATTTCGTTGCCCACGTAGCCGCCACCGACGGCGCCTGCGATTGCTGCCAGGGTGCGGCCGTTGCCGCCGCCCACTTGACTGCCCACCAGGCCGCCGACCAGGGCGCCAATGCCGATGCCAAGAGGGCTGTTCTGGGCGACCGGCGCTGGCTGCTGGTATGCGGGTGCCGGTCGATAGTCGTGTGCCTGTTCAGCCTGAGCCAGTTGCGGACGGTCGCCATAGGCTGTTGGGCTACGACGGGGATATTCGTGGTGAACGATGGTTTTGTATCGCACCACCTCACGCACAGCCTGTGCGGGCGTGGACTGCTGCGCAAGTGGGGCGCTACCGACGTTCGTCATTTCCGCTGCAGGAAGGGTTGCAGCCGCGCCGTGGGAGTTAGGTAAAATTCCCGCAATCGCGGCGGCGCCGACCAGGCTGACCAAGGTCAGCGACACAGCGGCAGCGGCCATCAGTGGGTGGATACGACTCGGGGTAGCGGTGGTTTCCATTTTCATTCTCCGGTATGGCGCTGACTTTGCGCTGTTGAACCAATAACGGTTGAAATCAAGAATGGGATGTAGGAAAGACGTTTCCTGGGTAAGCATATGTAACTAACACTGGAGCTTGTTCGGCGACGCGTCCCGCACGGATGTGTTAGCCATGGCGGCGCAGCCGCCATGGCGTGCGGTGTCGGTCTTAAACGCCGCAGTAGGTCGTCTTGACGGTCGTGAAGAACTCGGCCGCGTACGTGCCCTGTTCGCGCGAACCGTAGCTGGAACCCTTGGTGCCGCCGAACGGCACGTGGTAGTCCACGCCGGCCGTCGGCACGTTCAGCATCACCATGCCGGCCTGCGCGTGGCGCTTGAAGTGGGTGGCGTGCTTGAGCGAGGTGGTGCAGATACCGCTCGACAGGCCGAACTCCGTATCGTTGGCCAGGGCCAGCGCGTGTTCATAGCTGTCGGCCGGGATCACGCTGGCCACGGGACCGAAGATCTCCTCGCGGCTGATGCGCATCTCGTTGCTGCAGTCCGTGAACAGGGCGGGGCGCAGGAAGAAGCCGGGGGTGGCGCACGTCACGCGCTCGCCGCCGAAGGCCAGGGTGGCGCCTTCGTCCTGGCCGATGCGGATGTATCCCAGGTCCTGTTCCAGCTGGCTGGCGTCCACCACGGGGCCGATGTCGGTGCCGGCCGCCAGCGCGTCGCCGATGATGAGGGCGGCCAGCTTTTCCTTCACGGCCGCCACGAAGGCCGGGTAGATGCCTTTTTCCACGATCAGGCGGCTCGACGCGGTGCAGCGCTGGCCCGTCGAGTAGAACGAGCCCTGGACGGCGCAGTTGACGGCCGTGGCCAGGTCGGCGTCGTTCAACACCACGAGCGGATTCTTGCCGCCCATTTCAATCTGTACCTTGGCCATGCGCGTCATGGCGGCCTGGGCCACCTTGGCGCCGGTGGCCACCGAGCCCGTGAAACTGATGGCGTTGACGCGGCGATCGTTCAGGAAGGCCTGGCCGACCACGCTGCCGCGGCCCATCACGAGGTTGAACACGCCGGGCGGCAAGCCGGCGCGGCTGATGATTTCGGCCAGGGCCCAGGCGCTGCCCGGCACCAGTTCGGCCGGCTTGAGCAGCACGCAGTTGCCGTAGGCGAGGGCCGGCGCGATCTTCCAGGCGGGGATGGCGATGGGGAAATTCCACGGGGCGATGATGCCGACCACGCCGACCGGTTCGCGCGTGATTTCCACTTCCAGGTTGGGGCGTACGGATGGCAGTTTGTCGCCGCGCAGGCGCAGGCATTCCTGGGCGAAGAACTTGAAGATGGCGCCGGCGCGGGCCGCCTCGCCTATGCCTTCGGGCTTGGTCTTGCCTTCCTCGCGCGACAGCAGGATGCCCAGCTCCTCCTTGCGGGCCAGGATTTCACTGCCTATCCTGTCGAGTGCATCGGCGCGCATCTGGACATTGGACAGGGCCCAGCCCGGTGCCGCGGCGGCCGCGGCCGCGATGGCCAGCTGGGCTTGTTGGGCGTCGGCCTGGGCGTAGTGGCCGATGACGTCGTCCGTGTTGGAGGGATTGATGTTGGCAGCAGAGCTCGCTCCTTCGACCCATGCGCCGTTGATATAGTTGTGTTTCATGGTTATCCGCTTGTTGTGAATGAAGTGGGGGTGCCCGCATTATCCTCCTTTATGGCCGTTTCGCCACAGGCAAGATTGCCTATAACGCAGGAAATAAGCGCCGGGGGCGGCGCACGGTCGACTGTTGTTGTTTGGAACAAACTGAGAGAATTCGTTACAGTTCAGGTCGAAAGCGCGCTAAACTAACTCCGATAACTTGTTCTCCAGCCAATGCTGTTTGCTCTATTGCAAGCTGGAAAGCGTCGTACCGCATAACAAGAAAAACAAAGGTTGGCCCGGTTTTCGTGACCGGCGTCACCTGCACTCCCAATAATAAAAAAAGTATGGGCCGGCCGCGATTCTTCGCGTCCGGCCCTTTTTTATCGCCAAAAACCCGGGACGTAACACGGTTTTCGACTCGGGCCGGGAAAAATGGGGTACGTCCCCATTTTTTTCCCTCGTCCTTGAGCCGTCAGGCTGCGCGCCAGGCCTGGTAGGTGCTGAGCATGGCCGTTGCCAGCAGTAACATTCCCATGACACGGGCCACCACGATCGCGGCAGCCGGATGACGGTTGAACCAGCCACTGGCGCCGCTGGCCGCCAACGCCACGGCGCCGTACACGCCGGCCTGGGTCAACGCTGTGATCGCGCCCAGCACGCCCGATTGCACCCAAAGCGGCCCCAGCCCTGGACGCAGGAACTGGGGGAAAATGGCCAGCATGAACAGGTAAGCCTTGGGATTGAGCAGGCTGGTGACCATGGCGC
>JAZJZQ010000232.1:0-4462 GCA_040389625.1 Pseudomonadota bacterium
GGCCTGATCACGCTGCCGTGCTACCAGTGGGAGCATGTGGTGGTGGTGCCGCCCGAGCATCCGCTGCTCAAGTCCAAGTCGGTGACGCTGGAAGAAATTGCCGCTTTCCCCATCATCACTTACGATAGCGCCTTTGCCGGCCGCAGCAAGATCGACCATGCCTTCTCGCTGCGCGGGCTCAAGCTCGACGTGCTGCTGGAAGCCATCGACGCCGACGTGATCAAGACTTATGTCGAGCTGGGCATGGGGATTGGTATCATAGCGGGTATGGCGTTCGACCCCGAGCGCGACAAGAACCTGCGCGCCATCTCGGCCGGCCACCTGTTCGGCATGAACGTGTCGCGCGTGGCCGTCAAGCAGGGCGCGTATTTGCGCAGCTATATCTACACCTTTATCGAGTTGCTGACCCCTACGCTCAACCGCAAGTTGATCGAGCAGGCCATGAGCGGCGAAAAAGACCATTACGAACTGTAAGGCACTGCAACAGCATTACCTGAATCGACAAGAAAAGAGCATCAACATGATTACCAATCAGCTGGCCCAATATTATGCCGTCAACGCTGACAACTACGACCAGGTCTATGCCGACGAAGCCCGCTTCGACGACCTCGACGATCTGCAGGAAATGATCGCCGAGCTGCTGGAAGGGCACAAGGTGCTGGAACTGGCCTGCGGCACGGGCTACTGGACGGAGCTGATCGCCGACGTGGCCGCTTCGGTGCATGCCACCGACGTGGTGCCGGCAATGCTGGCGCTGGCGCGCACGCGCGAGCTCGACGACGAGATCGTCAGCTTCGGCGAGCTGGACGCGCTGAACCTGCCCGACAGCGTGGGCCAGTACACGGCCGTGTTCGCCGCCGGCTGGTGGTGCCATGTGCGCCGTGAAGACCAGGACAAGTACCTCAAGCAGTTGCGCGCCAAGTTCGGCAAGGATGTGCTGCTGGTGCTGCTCGACAGCAGCTACGTGGATGGCAGCACCACCGTCATCGCCCGCACTGACGCGGAAGGCAATACCTTCCAGATCCTGACGGCCGACGATGGCCAGCGCTACGAAGTGATGAACAATTATCCCAAGGACAGCGCCTTGCGCAAGCGCCTGGCGCCGCACGGGCGGGAACTCCGGGTGGAGCGGCTGGAATACTACTACCTGCTGAGCTGCCGCCTGAAGTAAGCGCCCACCACGCCTTGCTCCGGCAAAAAAAAGCCGCTGACGCCCTCGCGCAGCGGCTTTTTTCATTGTCGGGCTGATATGGGGTGTGAAATTACAACAAACTTGGAGATGTCACATTGTTGAAGTATTTGGCAGGCAAGATTCGCCCCGTGGATTCATTTACGCCCCACTCTTTCAACTTTAATAGAGAACATCAAGTGAAAAAACTTACTCTGGCAGCAATGATCATCGCCGGCTTCGCGGCCACGGCTCACGCCCAATCGAACGTCACCATCTACGGCCTGGTCGATGCCGGCCTGGTCAGCGAGCGTGGCGGCGTCAACGGCAACGTCACCAAACTGACCAGCGGTATCGGTAGCCAGTCGCGTCTGGGCTTCAAGGGTACCGAAGACCTGGGCAGCGGCTTGTCGGCCATCTTCCAACTGGAAACGGGCGTCAAGATCGACGACGGCCAACTGGACAGCGCCAACACCATCTTCAACCGCCAGGCCTACGTGGGCCTGAAGTCGAATGAAGCGGGCACCCTGACCCTGGGCCGCCAGTACACCATGCTGTACAACGCCATGAGCCAGGTCGCCGACCCGTTCGGCGCCGGCTACGCTGGCAGCATCAAGAACCTGTTCCCGGCCAAGGGCGCCAACACCCGCGCCAGCAACGCCGTCGTGTACGCAACCCCGAACTTCAGCGGCTTCTCGGTGGAAGGCATGTACTCGCTGGGCGAGCAGCCTGGCAGCAACACGGCCGGCCGCCAGTTCGGCCTGGGCTTCAACTACGCCAACGGCCCGCTGAACGCACGCCTGGTGTACAACAACAAGAACACCGACGTGGTGGGCAAGCCGACCATGGATACGTCGCGCAACACCCTGTTCGCCGCCAACTATGACTTCCAGGTCGTCAAGGCCTACTTCGCCTACGGCGCCGACAAGGGCCCGTTCAGTGCCGAGCTGCCAGTGGCCAACGCCTTCGGCTACAAGGCTGCGCCCGTGGCCAGCAACGACAGCAATGAGCTGCTGATCGGCGCCCAGGTGCCTGTGACGGCCAACGACGTCATCATGGCTTCCTACATGCGCAAGAACGACAAGACCGTGCTGAACCAGGATGCCGACCAGTGGGCCATCGGCTACTCGCACCTGCTGTCCAAGCGTACCAACGCCTACGTTGCCTACGCCAAGATCAAGAACAAGAACGGCGCCGGCTACACCGTTGGCAACAACAACGAAGCCGGTTCGGGCGACAAGGCCTTCAACATCGGCATTCGTCACTCGTTCTGATCTTGCGTGCTGCCGGCGGGCGGGCCTGTACGGCCTGCCTGCCGGCATGCCATGCATGCAGCGCGCCGCCCGGCTCCAGCCCGGCGGCGCGTTGTGCTTTTACGCCGCAGCCGGCAGCGGCATGTTGATTTCGATGCGGGTGCCGCCATTGCCGGTGATGGCAATGTCGCCATGGATGGCCCACACCCGTTCGCGCATGCCGATCAGGCCGAACGAGGAAGCCTTGTCCATGTCCTGCTCGGCAATGCCGCGGCCGTCGTCCTGGATGGCGATGTGCAGCGCGCGCTCGCGCCGGTGCAGTTGCAGCGTGACGTTGCGGGCCCGGGCATGGCGGGCGATGTTGGTCAGCGCCTCCTGCACGATGCGGAAGATGGCGGTGCTGTAATTGTCGTCCAGGACCAGCTCCTGCTCGCTGGCGTCAAGCGTGCAGGCGATGCCGTGACGTTCCGCAAATTCCTGGCGCAGGCTGTCGAGGGCGAAATACAGCCCGCCTTCGTCCAGTGCGCGCGGCCGCAGGTTGCTGGCGATGCGGCGCAGCGACGTAATGGCCGACAGCAGTACCTCGTCCATGCTCGACAACAGCTTGCGGGCCGCATCGTTGGCGGGCGGCTGTTGCTGCAGCAAGGTCAGGTCCATGCGCAAGGTGGCCAGCAGCTGGCCCAGGTCGTCATGCAGTTCGCGCGCGATGTGGGTGCGTTCTTCCTCGCGGATGGTCTGCAGCGCGGCCGACAGTTCGCGCAGCTGGGTGTAGGACTGTTCCAGCTTCTCCTGCACCTGTTTGCGCTCGGTCACGTCGCGCAGGATGATGGTGTAGATACGGCGTCCGTCCTCGGCCAGGGTGGAGATCGACCCTTCCAGCGGGAAGTACTGGCCGCTTGCCTTGAGGCCGGTGACGGTGTAGTCGGTGGCGCGCCGGCCCTTGATGCGCAGCCGGATGCCGGTGGCGCCGAAATACTGGGCGTGCGCGCTGTCGGCCGATGCGCGCTGTTCGCGCGGAATGAATTGCTGCAACGCGGCGCCCTCCATGGCCTGCACGGTGGTGCCGAACATGGCAGCGGCCGAGGGATTGGCCAGCAGGATGGTCTGGCTGTCGTCGGTGGAGATGATGGCGTCGCTGGCGTGCTGGATGATGCTGCGGCTGCGGTTGCCCGCGTCGGCCGCCAGGCGGCGCGGCTGGCGCAGCGGCGCGGCCAGCCGGCGCGCCAGCCGCGCGCCCAGCAGCAGAGCGGCCGCCAGGGCGGACAGGGCCAGGGGCCAGGGCGATTTTCCGGTCAGGTTCATGGCACGCATCCTTGCCGCAGGAGAGGGCGGCCGTGCGTGTCACACTAATACAGGGTGCGGCTGCGGTGTTGAGCTGACGCAGAAGTGCGCCGGTGCGCCTACATCTGCTTGAACAGGTGCAGGAAGCTGCGGCTCACTTCGAGCTTGTCTGGTTTGCCTTTTATCATCACCAGATGACGGCCGCGGATGTCGCGCGTGACCCCTTCGATGGCATTCACGTTGACCAGGGTGGCGCGGTGGATCTGCCAGAACAGGGCGGGGTCCAGCTCTTCGGCCAGGTCGCGCACGGGTTTGCGGATCAGCGCTTCGTAGCGGTCGGTCTGCACACAGGTATATTTTTCGTCGGAGCGGAAGAACAGGATTTCCTCCACCGGTATCATGCGCAGGTCCTGGCCGATGCTGGCCTGTATCCACTGCAGGTAGCTGGGCTTGGGGGCCGTGATCTTTTCGGCCAGTTGCGACAGCATGGCCGTGACGCTGGCGTTCATGTCCGATTCCGGCTTGGCCAGGCGCGTCTTGAGACGGTCGACCGTGATCTGCAGCCGTTCCTGCTCGGGCGGCTTGAGCACATAATCGACGGCGCCCCGTTCGAACGCCTCGACGGCATAGGCGTCATAGGCCGTCACGAACACGATATGGCTCTTGTTGCCGATCGCGTTGGCTGCTTCCATGCCGGTCTTGCCGGGCATGCGGATGTCGAGGAAGGTGAAGTCCGGTTTCAGCTGGTCGACCAGTTCGA
>JAZJZQ010000233.1:0-9506 GCA_040389625.1 Pseudomonadota bacterium
CGAGGAAATTGCGGCCGATGATCATCGGCTCGATTTCCGGGTGGTTGATGTTGGCGGGGATGATGGCGCGGCCGCGGGCGATTTCGTCGCGCACGAATTCGGGCGTGATCTCGTCCGGAATGCTGGCGCCGTAGGACTGGCCAGGATGCTGGCGGCCCATCAGGTCGGCCAGGCGCTGGCCCATGGGACCGGAGCCCTTGAGGTTCTCCAGGTACTCCTTGCGGCGCAGGTTTTCGCGGATGGCGACGAATTCCATCTCCGGTGTGATGATACCCTGGCGCGCGTAGTGCATCTGGGTCACGTTCTTGCCAGCCTTGGCGCGGCGCGGCAGGCGGTGCAGGTTGAAGCGCAGTTCGGCCAGGGCCGGATCGGCCAGGCGCGCCTGGCCGTATTCGGAGGTGGGGCCGGCCAGTTCCTCGGTGTCGGCGCGCTCCAGTATCCACGGCAGGCGCGGGGTGGCGGCCAGGCCGGAGCGGATGTCGATCACGGCGTCCGGATCGGTGTAGGGGCCGGAGGTGTCGTAGACATAGACGGGCGGGTTGGCTTCGAAACCGAACGAGGCCGGCGTGTCGGCCTGGGTGATTTCGCGCATCGGCACGCGGATGTCGGGGCGGCTGCCCTGGACATAGACCTTGCGCGAGTTGGGCAGCGGCGCGATGGCAGCCTGGTCCACCGTGGCGGTGGCAGAGAGGAATTTCGGATTGGCGTTCAATTTGGCTCCTTCGTTAGCTACAGGAGCCAGCAAAGGAGGTGGGACGGCGCGTGGTGGTCGGATCGTGACCGGCGTTGTCCTTGGCTTCCCTTCGCTGGCATTATCCAGATCAGGTTCGGAGGGTATTTCTCACCCGCGCATCGCAGTGCGACTTGCAGGACCCCTAGCGTGTGCCACCTTGCGGCAGCGGATCGAATTATACATCGGCCCGCGGCGCGCGCGCTGCGCCCATGCGCAACGGCGCCGATAGCCGGTATGCGCGGCGCCCCGCTTGACAAAGCCGCGCGCCGCGATTCCCCCTATTGCGGCCGGTACTTCACCGTCAGCGTGTAGCTGGCCGCGCTGTAGCCGTTCAACAACAGGTACACGTCGCCGTTGGCGCTCAGCGACACGGTGCAGCTCTCCGCGCTGGTGGGGCCGTCGGACTTGCAGTCGTAGCTGCTGGTGCTGGCCGCCGCCCCCTTGCGCACATACAGGTCGGTGTCGCCGCTGCCGCTCAGCGTGGCGGCGAAGCTGCCGCCGGCGGCCACCTTGTAGGGGCCGTAGCTGACCTTCTGGCCCTTGGCCAGGGTGCCGCTGGCCGTTTCCGTGCGGTCGGCCGGCGGCGGCACGCCCGGCCCTTCGCTGCCCAGTTCCACGGCATAGGCCATGGCCATGCGGGCGAACTTGAGCGCGTTGTCGGCCTGGCTGCCGGAATTGGCGTAGGTGTCGTCGGCCGTGTGGATGTAGGGGTTGTCCTCGTCGAGCGTGGTTTCGAACGGCATCGAAGTCCAATAGCCCTGCGCCGTCCACGAGGCATGGTCGGAACAGGCGTAGCCGCACTGGTCAAAGCCGACCTTGAGGGTGGGCAGGTAGGCGCCGATCAGGCGCTGCACGAAGTCGTTCTGGCTGCTGTCCGTGTAATCCGTGTAGAGATAGATGTCGTAAGCCGAACCGTGATAGTTGGTCATGTCGAGCTGCATCACGCCCACCACGTTGACGCCGTCGCGCTGGAAGCTCTGGGCGATGTCCTGCGAACCGCGCAGGCCCACCTCCTCGGCCGCGTAGCCGATCAGCTTGATGGTGCGGCGCGGATGGTAGCCGCTGGCCACGATCACCCGCAGCAGCTCCGTCAGGCTGGCCACGCCGGACGCATCGTCGTCGGCGCCGGGCGCGCGCGTGGTCTCGCCCGTGCCGGCCTGGTTGATGGAATCGAGGTGGCCGCCCAGCACCACCACCTGGCTGCCGTTGTCGGTGCCATTGATGGTGACGATCACGGACTTCTGCGGGAAGGCGCCGTGGGTGAACTGGCTGACGGCGATGTCGGCGCGGCCGGCGGCCAGCGCGCTCCAGCGCTGCAGCAGCCAGTTCGAGGCGTTCACGCCATTGTTGGTCGTGTAGTAGCGGTTGGCGTAGGCCGACATGTCGACGATGGTCTGGCCGATATTGCTGGCCTGCATCTGGGACAGCATGGGGCCGGCCACGGCCTGTTGCGCGATGGCGTACGAGGGCCGGGTGGGCGCCGCCAGCGCCGTGCGCGCGGCCGGGCGCAGCGCCGTCAAGCCGGCCGCCTCGCTCGGATGGGCCATGAAGCCGCCGCAACGGTGCAAGCGCCGGTGTACGGCGGCCGACAAGGCCAGCAACTGCGGCTCGTCCACCTCGACCAGGTGCAGGCGTTCGCGGCCGGCCAGCCGCAGCGGGGTGCTACGGGTAGCGCTGCTCTCGCGCGCGATCGCTTGCGGGGCGGCCCGCTGCAACTCGGCATAGGCGGCGTCGCCCAGGGTGATCCACACGGGCTGGGCCTGGACGGCGCCGGCGGCGCACGCGGCGGCCAGCAGGACTGCGATGAGGCGGGTTGGCTTGGTCATCTTCGTTCCTTGTTGAGTGAATGAGGGAACGGACAACGTTATTCTTTCGACCATATAAGGTCAAAAAAATCACAGAAATCGTCAAACCGGGGCCGCATGTCCAGTCTGGGACAAACGGAGCTGGCGAGACGAGACGATCAATTGCGGGCAGCGGACTGTGGGTTGCGTCTTGTCGGAAAAGCATGCCATGATCGCGCTTCACCCCCGTCATCCCATCTGCCATGCGCCGCTTTCAGTTGCTGCCCGCCCCGCCGCTGTTGCCCTACATCGACCGCCTGTGGGGTTGGGAAGGCGACGGGCCCATCGCCCTGCCCACCCTGCTGCCCGGCACCGGGGCCGAACTGTATTTCCACTACCGGGCGCCGTTCCGCTACAGCGCTGGCGCACACGGCTTGCAAGCTTGCGCGCCGGCCCATTTGCTGTGCCTGCGCAGCGGACCGCTGGCGCTGGCGGCGGCAACGCAGGTGGGCTTCATCGCCGTGCGTTTCCGGGCTGGCATGCTGGCGCGCTTCACGGCTGTACCGGCAGCCCAGCTGCAGGACCGGCCGCTGGACATCGCCGACATATGGGGCGTGCCGGGCCAGGTCTGCGCCAGCCGTGTGGCAACGGCTGACAGCCAGGCCGGGCGGCTGGCGCTGATCCAGGATTTCCTGCTGCGCCAGATGCGGCCATCGGGCACCGACGCGCTGGTGGAATGTGCCGTGTCCATGTTGTACCGGGCCCGTGGCGAGCTGACTATCGAACAGCTGGCTAGCCGGTTGCAACTGGGCCGGCGCCAGCTGGAGCGCCGCTTCCAGGCCGCCACCGGCCAGACCCCGGCCGGGCTGCGCCGGCTGTGCCGTTTCCAGCACACGGTGCGGGCGTTGCTGCTGACGCCGGACGCGCCCGGCCTGGACACGGCGCTGCGCCACGGCTATTACGACCAGGCCCATTTCATCCACGAGTTCCGCCGCCTGGCGCAGGCCTCGCCCCAGCGCTACCTGCACCAGGCGCGCGGCATGACGCATTTTTACAATCCGCCGCGCACCCTGGGCGGCACCATGCAAGCTCCCTGAACCACCAACCGGAGCCGCCATGTTGTTAATTGCCAACTTGCATTCCCATCCACATACGGCCGATGAAGTGGCCGCCACGCTGTGCGCGCTGTCCACCGAGACCCGCAAGGAACCGGGCTGCCTGTCCTATACCGTACACCGCCGCCAGGGCCAGCCCGAAGCGTTCGTCGTCTGCGAGCTGTACCGCGACCAGGCCGCCTGCAATCAGCATTTGGCCTCGGACCCCGTGCGCCTGGCGCTGGCCCGTTTCGACACCCTGCTGGCCGCGCCGCCCACACTCCAGATGTGCGACACTATTTCCATGCCGAGTCCGCTCTAGCCGGAAACGCCGGCGGTACCCTGGCTGCTGGGAAAAGTAAGAGTTGTAACAAAACCTCACTATGTGCGGACGCTAACATATTAGTTTCCACATGGAATACATAATGTCTGTGCAGCGAACTCGTCACTGCCGTAGACCACCACCAGAAAAAGAGGCCCATCATGAAACAGCCAGGCTATCGCCCCCTTCGTACTGCCAGCGCGGCCTTCGCCGCCCTCGCCGCCCTCACCCTTGCCGCCTGCGGCGGTGGCGGTGGCAGCTCCACGCCGCCCACCAGCAACTTGGGCACGCTGAGCGTGTCGCTGACCGATGCGCCCTCCTGCGGCTTTGATGCCGTCAACGTCACCGTCAGCAAAGTGCGCGTGAACCAGAGCGCAGCGGCCAGCGACACGGATGCCGGCTGGACCGACATTACCCTCAGCCCGGCCCGCAAGATCAACCTGCTGAACCTGACCAACGGCGCGCTCGATGCCTTGGGCCAGACGCCGCTGAGCGCCGGCCACTACTCGCAGCTGCGCCTGGTGCTGGACCCGAACACGGGTAACGGCCTGGCCAACTCCGTCGTGCCTACCGGCAGCACCACCGAAGTGTCGCTCGACACGCCGAGCGCAGTGCAAAGCGGCATCAAGCTGGTCAATGAATTCGACGTGGCCGCCGGCCAGAAAGTGGACCTGGTGCTGGACTTCGACGCCTGCAAGTCTGTCGTCACCAAGGGTAACGGCAAGTACGCGCTGAAGCCGGTGGTCAAGGTCATCCCGACTGCCCTGAACGGCATCGGCGGCTTCGTCGCCCCGGCCCTGCTGACCAGCCACGTGATGGTGTCGGCCCAGCAGAACGGCGCCATCGTCAGCTCCACCACGCCTAACGCCACCACCGGCGAATTCTCGCTGACCCGTCTGCCGCTCGGTAACTACGACGTCGTCGTGACGGCAGACGCGCACGCCGCCGCCATCGTCGGCGCCGTGCCGGTGACCAGCACCAGCGTCATCATCCCGCTCAGCACCTCGGCCGCGCCGATCACGCTGCCGACCGCCGTCACGGGCAGCATCAGCGGCACCGTCACGCTGGCGCCCGTCAGCACCACCGCCACCGCCTACGTCGACGCCAAGCAGACCATCGCAGCGGGTCCCGTCGTCACCATCAAGTACATGGGCGCCGACCTGGCAACGGGCGCCTACACCTTGACCGGCCTGCCGACCACGGCGCCCCAGTACACGGCCTACAGCGCCACCCTGCCGCTGGTGTTCACCAGCGCCAGCACGGTGCAGCCGGGCGTGGGCAAGTACATGCTGGAAGCCTCGGCCACCGGCTACACCACCAAGTCGCTGGCCTCGGTTGACATTTCCACCGCCAACCAGACGGGCGTGAACTTCAGCCTGGTGCCGTAAGCAGGCTGCGGCGCCGTCCTGCGGGCGGCGCCGCTTCACTTCCCCCAAAAGGACGCTGCGGCGTCCTTTTTCATTCCCGAAAGAAAATTAATCGCGCCATGCAAGCACGGCCGCCACGGTTTGACGCTTTTCCCGCAGAATTTCACCCGCCAGGGCCTAAGTCCCGTGGTATGGCCTGCTTCGTCATCTATAATGGCTGTTTTCGCAAATTTAACTAGCCAAATCATGGAATTAGCCAAGTCTTTCGAGCCTGCCGACATTGAACAATTCTGGCGCAACGAGTGGGAACAGCGCGGTTACTACGCCGCCACCCTCGACGCCGGCAAACCTTCTTTCAGCATCCAGCTGCCGCCGCCGAACGTGACCGGCACCTTGCACATGGGCCATGCCTTCAACCAGACCATCATGGATGGCTTGACGCGCTACCACCGCATGCTGGGCCATAACACGGCCTGGATTCCTGGCACCGACCACGCCGGCATCGCCACCCAGATCGTGGTGGAACGCCAGCTGGACGCGCAGAAAATCTCGCGCCACGACCTGGGCCGGGAAAAGTTCGTGGAAAAAGTGTGGGAATGGAAGGAGAAATCCGGCAACACCATCACCGGCCAGATGCGCCGCATGGGCACCTCGCCGGACTGGAAGCGCGAATACTTCACCATGGATGAGACCCGCTCCAAGGTCGTCACCGACGTCTTCGTGCGCCTGCACGAGCAAGGCCTGATCTACCGCGGCAAGCGCCTGGTGAACTGGGACCCCGTGCTGGGCACGGCCGTGTCGGACCTGGAAGTGGTGTCGGAGGAAGAAGACGGCTCCATGTGGTACATCAAGTACCCGCTGGCCGACGGCAGCGGCGCCCTGACGGTGGCCACCACCCGTCCGGAAACCATGCTGGGCGACGTGGCCGTGGCCGTCGATCCGACCGACGAGCGCTACACGGCGCTGGTGGGCAAGCTGCTCAAGCTGCCCCTGTCCGAGCGCGAAATCCCCATCATCGCCGACTCCTACGTGGACAAGGAATTCGGCACCGGCTGCGTGAAGATCACGCCGGCGCACGACTTCAACGACTACGCCGTGGGCCAGCGCCACAACCTCGACATGCCGTCCATCCTGACGCTGGACGCCAAGATCAGCGACGAAGCGCCGGCCGCCTACCGTGGCCTGGACCGCTTTGCCGCCCGCAAGCAGATCGTGGCCGACCTGGAAGCGCAAGGCTTGCTGGAACAGGTCAAGCCGCACAAGCTGATGGTGCCGCGCGGCGACCGTACCGGCGTCGTGATCGAGCCGATGCTGACCGACCAGTGGTTCGTGGCCATGAGCAAGCCGGCGCCGGAAGGCACCTTCTTCCCCGGCAAGTCGATCGCGGAAACGGCGCTCGACAAGGTGGCCAGCGGCGAGATCAAGTTCGTGCCCGAAAACTGGAGCAACACCTACAACCAGTGGCTCAACAACATCCAGGACTGGTGCATCTCGCGCCAGCTGTGGTGGGGCCACCAGATCCCGGCCTGGTACGACGAGGCCGGCAACATCTTCGTCGCCAAGACGGAAGCGGAAGCGCAAGCCCAGGCCGCCAAGGCCGGCAGCACCGGCCCCCTGCGCCGCGACAGCGACGTGCTCGACACGTGGTTCTCGTCCGCGCTGGTGCCGTTCTCCACCCTGGGCTGGCCAGAACAGACGCCCGACATCCAGGCCTTCCTGCCCTCGTCCGTGCTGGTGACGGGCTTTGACATCATCTTCTTCTGGGTCGCCCGGATGGTGATGATGACGGCCCACTTCACCGGCAAGGTACCGTTCGAGACCGTGTACGTGCACGGCCTGGTGCGCGACTCGCAGGGCCAGAAGATGTCCAAGTCCAAGGGCAACACGCTGGACCCGATCGACCTGATCGACGGCATCGGCGTGGAAGCGCTGGTGGAAAAGCGCACCACCGGCCTGATGAACCCGAAAGCGGCGGAAAAGATCGCCAAGGCCACGCGCAAGGAATTCCCGGAAGGCATCGCCGCCTACGGCAGCGACGCCGTGCGCTTCACCATGGCCAGCTACGCCTCGCTGGGCCGCAACATCAACTTCGACCTGGGCCGCTGCGAAGGCTACCGCAACTTCTGCAACAAGATGTGGAACGCCACCCGCTTCGTGCTGATGAACACGGAAGGCAAGGATTGCACGGAGAACGAAGCCGAGCTGTCGATGGCCGACAAGTGGATCATCTCGCTGCTGCAAAAGGCCGAGCTGGACATCGCCAAAGGCTTCGAGGACTACCGCTTCGACAACATCGCTTCCACCATCTACAAGTTCGTGTGGGACGAGTACTGCGACTGGTACCTGGAAGTGGCCAAGGTGCAGGTACAGCACGGCACGGAAGGCCAGCAGCGCGCCACCCGCCACACCCTGCTGCGGGTGCTGGAAGTGATCCTGCGCCTGGCCCACCCCGTCATCCCCTTCGTCACGGAAGCGCTGTGGCAGACGGTGGCCCCGCTGGCCGGCAAGACGCTCAAGGCCGACGGCGATTCGATCATGATGCAACCGTACCCGCTGGCCAACCCGGCGAAAATCGACGAGTCGGCTGAAGCATGGATGCAGCAACTGAAAGCGCTGACCGACGCCACCCGCAACCTGCGCGGCGAAATGCAGCTGGCGCCGTCGCTGCGCGTGCCGCTGATCGTCGAGCCGGGTAATGCGGCCGACAAGGCAGCGCTGCAAGTGTTCGCGCCCTACATCCAGTCGCTGGGCAAGCTGGCCGAAGTGCAGATCGTCGATGCGCTGCCGGAATCGCCGGCCGCCGTGTCCATCGTCGGCACCACCAAGCTGATGCTGAAAGTGGAAATCGACGTCAAGGCCGAGCGTGAGCGCCTGTCCAAGGAAATCGCGCGGCTTGAAGGCGAGATCGCCAAGGCCAGCGGCAAGCTGTCGAACGAAAGCTTCGTAGCGCGCGCGCCGGCCGAAGTGGTGGCGCAGGAAAAGGAACGGGTCGCCAGCTTCTCGGCCACGCTGGCCAAGATGCGCGAGCAGTTCGCCAAGCTGCCGGCCGCCTAAGCGCCGCCGCAGTCCGCCAAGCCGGCCTTCGGGCCGGCTTTTTTTCGTCCCTCCTGCGCCCAAAAACCTGGGACGTAACACGATTTTCGCGAAACCGTGTTACGTCCCAGGTTTTCGAAATGGGGTACGTCCCCATTTTTTGTTGCTAATTAGGCGTTTTGTCTCGGAACGGAGAGGGGTGCCGCGCCCCGGACAGGACGGGCGTTGCGGATTAGAATCAAAATAGCACGAGTGGTCAATTTTTTTACAACATGCGCTAGAATTGGGGCTACAGTTTGCTAAACTGCCAAATACACAACAACTATCCCGGAGACTCCACGATGCGTTCTTTGAAACAAGCAACCGCTATCTTTGCAATCGCAGCAGCCGGCCTGGCAGCCAGCGCGCTGGTCGCGCCCGCCTGGGCGGACGACAGCTCGCCCGTCGGCCTGTGGAAGAATATCGATGACGTGACGGGCAAGCCCAAGGCCCTGATCCGTATTACGGAAAGCAATGGCACGCTGCAGGGCCAGATCGAAAAACTGTTCCGCTCCCCCACGGAAGACCAGAACCCCAAGTGCGAAAAATGCGAAGGCGCCCGCAAGGATGCGCCCGTGGTGGGCCTGGTCATCATGTCCGGCCTGAAGAAGGACGGCAGCGAATACACGGGCGGCGAAATCCTCGACCCGGACAACGGCAAGGTCTACAAGACCAAGCTGAGCCTGGGCGACGGCGGCAAGAAACTGAACGTGCGCGGCTACATCGGCATTCCCATGCTGGGTCGTTCGCAGACCTGGGAGCGTCAGGAGTAAGTCCTGGCGCACGGCGGGAGCACGCGCTCCCCGCCGGCAACGCGGCAGAGCCGGCGCTTTAGCCGGCTATTTTTTTGTCTGACGGCGGGAGCGTACTGCCGTCAACATAGCCAATCCGGCGCGTCAGCTGACCGTCTTTTCGCCAGGCGGCGTCACGCGCGATGACAACAGACGCGAGTTGGCGTCGCTGCGGAACACCAGCGGCGCCTCCCTCCCCGCGTCCACCTGGCTGGCCTGGGCCTGGCGCACGATATGCACGATGTCGCCGTGATGGGGCGACTTGCTGCATACGGGGTCGGCATTGGTCGCGTCGCCCGTCAACGCCAGCGCCTGGCAACGGCAGCCGCCGTAATCCTTGTGC
>JAZJZQ010000234.1:0-3222 GCA_040389625.1 Pseudomonadota bacterium
CTTGGACCCCCTGGTCCCAAACCAGGTGCGCTACCGGGCTGCGCTACACTCCGAATAAAGAGAATCATACCGGTTCAGGCATCATCCGTCAAGGGGCGTGCCAAACAGTATGTACCATGGCGCGGTTTTTTCAAGGTCGAATGATAAAAAATTCAAGATTGACGCCGCCACGCCACAGGCCGGCGCGGCCCGTGCTTACTGGCTGGCGTCGCCCTTCAGCTGCAAGGCCCGCTCGTACAGCGCATTCTTCTTGCGGCCCGTGATTTGCGCCGCCAGGCTGGCGGCCTGCTTGACCGAGCATTCGGCCAGCAGGATGGACAGGATGCGCTCGGCCTCCGCGTCCTGCGCGTCGTCGGCGGCCGGGGCGCCGGCCAGCAGCACGACGAACTCGCCTTTTTCCCGGTGCGGGTCGGCCTTGATCCAGGCCTCGGCCTCGGACAGGGGACAGCGGTGGATTTCCTCGAACATCTTGGTCAGCTCGCGCGCGAACACCACCTGGCGCTCCGGCTCGAAGGCGGCCGCCAGCGCGCCGGCGCAGTCGAGGATGCGGTGCGGCGCCTCGTAGAACACCATGGTGGCCGTCACCGCGCGCAGCGACTGCAGGAACGATTCGCGCTGCCTGGCCTTGGCCGGCAGGAAGCCGACGAAATAGAACTGGTCGTTCACCAGGCCGCTGGCCGACAGCGCCGTCACGGCCGCCGAGGCGCCCGGCAGCGGCAGCACGCGCAGGCCGGCCGCGCGCACCGCGTCGACGATGCGCGCGCCGGGGTCGGACACGGCCGGCGTGCCCGCGTCCGACACCAGCGCGATGCGCTCGCCCGCCTGCAGGCGCGCGATCAGGGTCTCGGCCACTTCACGCTCGTTGTGCTGGTGGGCCGCGATCAGGGGCTTGTGCAGGCCGAAGCGGGTCATCAGCTGGGCCGTGTTGCGGGTATCCTCGCAGGCCACCGCGTTGACCATACTCAACACGTGCAACGCCCGCAGGCTAATGTCCGTCACATTGCCGATCGGGGTCGCCACTACATACAATGTTGCGCTAGGATAGGTCTGGTGCGCCGTTTCGCCCATCACGGGCAGGGTAGCGATGGTGGCAACGGTGCTGGAATCTTGTACTGTCATTGGGGGTCGGATGCTGGCTAAGAATGTGAGATTGCTGGTGCTGGGCATGGCGGCCGGGCTGGCCGGCTGCAGCACGCCCTGCGGCGCGCCCGGCCGATTGTGCGCGCCTATCACGTCAATTACAAGCCCGGCGCCCGCCGCCCCGGTCGCCGCTCCCGCGCCCCGGCCCGCGGCCGAGCCGTCGCCGGCCCCGGTGGAAACGTTTGCCGTCGCCCTGCCCGGCGCCGAAGGCCAGGCCGGCGAGACCGGCAAGGCTTTTCCGTCCCCGTCGGCCCGGGCCACCCCGGCCGCCGCCGCGCAACTGGCCGGCATCGATGCCATCCCTTCCAACGCCCCGCTGCGCATCACCCTGCTGCTGCCGCTGCACTCGGACACGCTGGGCCAGCCCGCCGCCGCCGTCAAGGCCGGCTTCCTGGCCGCCTGGGAGCGCGACCGCGACGGCGTGAACGTCAGCGTGGTCGACACGGGCGATGCCGCCCAGGACGTGCTGGCCAGCTATGCCATCGCCCAGGACAAGTCGGACCTGGTGGTCGGCCCGCTGGCCCGTTCCGCCGTCGGCGCGCTGGCCGCCAGCCCGCTGCTGCGCAAACCGACCATCGCCCTCAACACGCCGGAGGGCTACGGCACGCCGGGCCAGCCGCCGCTGCCATCGCGCATGCTGGCCATGGGCCTGTCGATCGAGGAAGAGGCGCGCCAGGCCGCCAACTGGGCCGCCGCCGAGCGCCCCGGCGCCAGCGCGCTGGTGCTGGCCACCAGCACGCCCTGGCAGCGCCGCGTCGCCGCCGCCTTCGCCGCCCAGTGGCAGCACCAGGGGCTGGCCGTCAAGACCGTGGAACTGGGCGCCGCCAACGGCTACCTGAACGACCCGGAACTGGTGCAGCTGCGGGCCCGCCTGCAGACTGACACCCCCGGCCTGCTGTTCTCCGCGCTGGACGCGGCCCAGACCCGCCAGCTGCGCGGCGCGCTGGAAGGGGCGCTGCCGGAGGCACTGCCCATCTACGGCACCTCCTCGCTCAACCCCGGCAACGGCAATAACTTCCCCACCCAGGACCTGGACGGCGTGCGCCTGCTGGACCTGCCCTGGCAGCTGCAGGCGGACCATCCGGCCGTGATGGTCTATCCCCATCCGCCCCAGTCCGAGGAGCGCAAACCCGGCGCGGCCGACCTGGAGCGCCTGTACGCGCTGGGCATCGACGCCTTCCGCGTGGCGCGCGAAATCGGCCACCACGACGGCGTGCGCTTCCAGCTGGACGGCGTGACGGGCCGGCTGACGGTCAGCTTCGGCCTGGGCCCGGCCAGTTTCGAGCGCATCGAACAGGCGGCCGTCTACAAGAACGGCGTGCCGCAGCCAGTGGCCCCGTGAGCGGCCCATGGCGCGCACCGACCGCCAGCGATTGGGCCGGCAGGGCGAGGACGAAGCCCTGGCCCACCTCACGCTGCACGGCCTGACGCTGGTGACCCGCAATTTCCTGTGCAAGTGCGGCGAGATCGACCTGGTCATGCGCGACGGCGCCCACCTGGTGTTCGTCGAAGTGCGGCAGCGGGCCGACGCCCGCCACGGCGGCGCCGCCGCCAGCATCACCCCGCGCAAGCAGCAGCGCATGGTGCGCGCGGCCCAGGTCTACCTGCAGCGCTGCGCCACCGTGCCGCCATGCCGCTTCGACGTGGTGGCCATCGACGCCGGCCGCCTTAGCTGGCTGCGCAACGTGCTGCAAATGTAAGCATTTTTTACCGCGCTTGTCCGGCGCGCGCGGCCGTTGCACTATAATCCCCGACTATGAATACTCAACGCATCCTCTCGCACTTCCACGAAAGTGCAGAACTCAAGATCCAGTCCGCCACCGTCCTCGCCCAGCCGATCTCGCAGGCCATCGAGATGATGTTCGCCGCGCTCTCGAACGGCAACAAGATCCTCGTATGCGGCAACGGCGGTTCGGCCGCCGACGCCCAGCACTTCGCCGCCGAGCTGGTGGGCCGCTTCGAGCGCGAACGCTTCCCGCTGCCGGCGCTGGCGCTGACCACCGACACCTCGATCCTGACGGCGGTGGCCAACGACTACAGCTACCGCGAGATCTTCTCGAAGCAGGTGCAGGCCTTCGGCCA
>JAZJZQ010000235.1:0-3514 GCA_040389625.1 Pseudomonadota bacterium
CCAGATGGACGCCATCATCGGCCAGTTCCTCGACTACGCCAAGCCGACCGAGGCGTCAAGCTTCATCAACGTCGACATCAGCGCCCTGCTGCAGGACATCGTGCGCGAGGCCGAACGGCTGCCCGACGTGCGCATGCGGGCCGAGATCGCCGAGCGGGCCCACGTGATGGGCAACGCCACCGACCTGCGGCGCGTGATCAACAACCTGATCGAGAACGCGCGCCGCTACGGCAAGACGGCCGGCACCGACCTGACCGAGATCGACGTGCGCTGCGCCGTCAAGGGCATGCACCTGGCCAAGCGCGTCGTGATCGAAGTGCAGGACCACGGCAGCGGCGTGCCGGACGACCAGATCGAAAACCTGCTCAAGCCCTTCACCCGGCTCGACGCGGCGCGTGGCCAGGCCAACGGCGCCGGCCTGGGGTTGGCCATCGTGGAGCGGGTGCTGCAGCGCCACGGCGCCGAACTGCAGGTGCGCAACCGCGACGGTGGTGGCCTGCAGTTCCAGATCACCATGCGCGCCCTGGGTTGAGCCAGCGCGCTAGCTTACCAGCGCGCTGGCCTTGAGCTGGGCCAGGATGGCGTCGGTGAAATCGTGCGCGATGCCGCTGTCCGAACCGAAGCGCGAGGCCGACACCACCACCGTGCGCAGCCAGGCCGGCTTGGCGCCGCGCGCGGCCAGCGCGGCCGTCACCGTCAGCACGACCGAACCGTCGGTGTCGACCTTGATGCTCTCTACCACCAGCAACAGCGCGTTGTCCGGGTGGCCGTCCTGGTTGGCATAGGACGCCAGGCGGTCCTTCAGCTGCAGCGGCAGTTCGCGCGCCAGCATCGCTTCCAGCGCCACGCTGCGCGCAAAGGCGACGCGGCGCTCGTCGTCGCTGGTCTTGGGCTGGCTGAAAGCGCCGCGCTCATGCTTGCTGACCAGCATTTGCGGATGGTGATGGGAGACAGCGATGGCCAGCGTGCCCTTGCCTATCGGTTTGAGCTCGCCCGGGTCCGCCGAGCGCACGACGGCCGCCCCGCCACAGGCCGACAAACACAACAGAACGGATAATGCGGATGCGCGATACAGCCTCGATGGATGGAACATGTTCGGATTGAATGACTCGATAAGTGACAGGGCCGTCCCCACGCGAGGCGGACGGAAACTATTATTTCTTGTGAAAAATATATATTTGCACAAAAATATTATCAAATCAATACAACGTTTGGAGGCCACACTCCAACGCCAAGGCGGGACGGGACGCGCGGCGCGGACGGTGCCAACGCGGAAAGTGCCAACGCGGACGGTGGCCGCGCTGCTGGCGCCGCCGTCGCTGGCGCCGCCGTCGCTGGCGTTGCCGATGCTGGCGTTGCTGTGCGGCGCCGCCGGCACGGCTGGCGCCGGCGCCCTGGCCAGCCCCGTCTCCCGTCCCGCCACGGCGGCCGAGCTGCGCTCCTTCGACCAGTTCCTGCGGCAGTACGATCCGGCGCCGGGCGCCGGCAAGGCCCAGCTGACAGTGGAACGGCCAGCCGGCAAAGGGCCGTGGCAACTGAGCGCCACCATGGAAACGCCGCCCCGCCTGGCCATGCCGGGCGTGTGCCGGCTCGAACGCAGCGTGTTCCGCCATGTGCCGCGGGCGCCGGACGGCCAGCCGTGGCGCAGCGACGGCATGGCCCAGGCCTATGTCTGGCTGGCCGTGGGCGGCCCCTGCGTGGCGCCGGCCCGCCCCGTGCGCCTGCTGCAAGCGTTGCCGCCGCAACTGGTGCTGCAACTGCTGAAGGAAAACGCCGCCCTGCTGAACCGGGCCCGCCTGCTCTTTGCCGGCAATACCCAGTGCGCGCGGCTGCGCGCCCTGCCCTTCGCGCTCGAGGCCTTGGGCGCAGGCGCGCGGGCCGCGGGCGCCCCCACCATCTACACGCTGCTGTTTCGCGGCGAGCGGGGCGAACTGGCCCAGGTCGACGCCCGCTACAGCCGGGCCGAGCTGACGGCATGGAATGTAAGTTGCCCGACGCCGTAGCGGCCGGGTTCAGGGACTTGCGCCGCTAGCCGCGCACCGAGGCCGGCTCCAGCAGGCGCGACAGCAACAGCTCGGCCGAACCGTAGCCGTACAGCGAATCGGCCTCCATGCCCTGGGTGTCGTAGGGCACCGATTCCTCGCGTTCGGAGCGGCTCGGGTCCAGGTCGTTATAGGTCACGCGCCAGGCGCGGCGCAGCGCGTCGGCGCGGCGCAGGTAGGCCGGCATGGGCCACAGGGCAGGATTCCAGTTGACCGTTTCGCCCAGCACGGGCCAGCGCCCGCTGGCCAGCGCCATGTCGCCCACGCGCAGCACGCGCAAGGCATCTTCAGCCCGCAGCGGGGCCAGCGCTTCGAGCGGCGGCAGGCGCGCATGGCGCGGCCCGAACAGGTAGGCCAGCATGATACGGCTCGACGGCGCCAGCCGCGCCACCAGTCCAGAGCCGTAGCCGCCCTCCAGCAGCGGCACCGCGAACCAGCTTCCTTCGTGATATGGCTGCTTCATTCATCCACCCTTCAAGTTCAGCAGAGGTTCAGCACTGCGCCGCCCGGCTCATCAACCATGACGGCAAGGCGGCGCAAAAACTGCAGTGTAGCGATGGCGCGACGTTTGTGGCGCACGCCTCCGGGCGGGCCCACATGGGTCTATGTTACACTTCTGCCTCGCTAGGGGTCCTGGAACGCTGTTCCGGGTGAGAGATACCCTCCGTACCTGATCTGGATAATGCCAGCGCAGGAAAGCGCAAAGAGGTTCCCTCCTTTGACAGCTCCCGCGCTGGTTCCAGCCTGACAAGCAACGAACAACGAGCGCCGCGGCTTTGCCGCGCACCAGAGAGCACACCATGTCCACACCTCATTTCGCCCTGTCCGCCCTGTCCGTGGCGGTTCTGCAAGCCCTGGCCGGCAACGCCTGGGCCGATGCCGACGTCCCCGCCGGGCAAGCCGTCCCCGAAATCATCGTCAGCGGCGCCCGCGTCGCGCCCGGCCACGCCTCCGTGGCCGGCTTCAGCGACATGCCGCTGATGCAGACGCCAGCCTCCGTCACCGTGCTGACCTCGCAGCAAATGTATGACCGCGACATCCGCAGCACGACAGACGCGGCCCGCTACGACGCCGGCCTGAGCGACGCCTACAACGCGGTCGGCTACTCGGAGCAGTTCTCCATCCGCGGCTTCAAGCTCGACAACGCCACCAGCTACCGCAAGGACGGCATGGCCATCTCCGGCGACACCCAGATCCCGCTCGAGAACAAGGAGCGGCTGGAAGTGCTCAAGGGCCTGTCGGGCCTGCAGGGCGGCGCCTCGGCGCCGGGCGGCATGATCAACTACGTCGTCAAGCGCCCCACCAGCGCCGCGCTGCGTTCGTTCGTACTGGAAGAGCGCGAGCGCGGCACCGTGTACGGCGCCGTGGACCTGGGCGGGCGCTTCGAGGACAGCCGCTTCGGCTACCGCTTCAACGCCGCCGCCGAGCGCCTGCGCTCCTACATCAAGGGCGCCGACGGCAACCGCAAGTTC
>JAZJZQ010000236.1:0-8105 GCA_040389625.1 Pseudomonadota bacterium
ACCACCGACCCCAGCATTATGAATGCTGTGCTCTAACCAACTGAGCTATATCACCGAAACAAAAATGGCCCGAACGGTGTAGGCTCGGACCAGTTTTGATGTGTTCTTGGTGGTGATAGGTGGACTTGAACCACCGACCCCAGCATTATGAATGCTGTGCTCTAACCAACTGAGCTATATCACCGAAACAAAAATGGCCCGAACGGTGTAGGCTCGGACCAGTTTTGATGTGTTCTTGGTGGTGATAGGTGGACTTGAACCACCGACCCCAGCATTATGAATGCTGTGCTCTAACCAACTGAGCTATATCACCGACAACGCCCAGCATTATCTAGGTTGGACGCCGGGCTGTCAAGACTGGCCCGAACATTTTCCGTGTTTTTGTTCCGCGCGGGGCATGCGAGTTATCACATTGCTATGCGCTGCGCTCAGCGGCGGCGGGCGTCGATCTGGGCCAGCATGGCGGCGGCCGGGTCCGGGCCCAGGCAGTCGAGCACCACCCGCTGCGGCATGGCGCGCAGCCAGGTCAGCTGGCGCTTGGCCAGCTGGCGGGTGGCGATGATGCCCGTCTCGCGCAACGTGGCGAAGTCGATATAGCCGTCCAGGTATTCCCACGCCTGGCGGTAGCCCACGCAGCGCATGGAGGGCAGGCCGGGATGCAGGTCGCCGCGGCGGCGCAGCAGTTCCACTTCCGTGAGCAGGTTGCCGTGCTCGCCCTCGGCCAGCATCAGGTCGAAGCGGCGCGCGATGCGCTGATGCAGTACGGCGCGCTCGGACGGCTCCAGCGCGAACGACAGCAGCTCGAACGGCAGCTCCGTCTTCTCGCGCTGGGCCAGCAGTTCGGACATGGGGCGGCCGGCCAGGGTGCAGATTTCCAGCGCGCGCTGGATGCGCTGGGCGTCGTTGGGCGCCAGCCGGGCGGCCGTTTGCGGGTCCAGCGCCTGCAGGCGCGCGTGCATGGCGGGCCAGCCGTGGCGGGCCGCCTCGTGTTCCAGTTCGGCGCGCAGGGCCGGGTCGGCGCCGGGCAGGTCGTCCAGGCCGTCGGCCAGGCCCTTGAAGTACAGCATGGTGCCGCCCACCAGCAGCGGCAGCTTGCCGCGCGCGGCGATGTCGTCCACCAGGCGCAGCGTGTCGGTCCGGAACTGGGCCACGGAATAGGCGTCCAGCGGGTCGATGATGTCGATCAGGTGGTGCGGCACGGCGGCCAGTTCTTCGCGGGTGGGCTTGGCGGTGCCGATGTCCATGCCGCGGTAGACCAGGGCCGAATCGACGGAAATGATTTCGGCGTCGATGCGCGCGCCGATGGCCAGCGCGGCGGCCGTCTTGCCGGACGCCGTCGGTCCCATGATGGCGACCGCCAGCGGGCGTTGTGCTTGATGAGTCATGATGCCTTGCATTTAATGGTCTGCTTACTGGCCGCGCAGGAACAGCTTGTCGAGCGCGCCGATTTCCACCTGCACCCAGGTGGGGCGGCCGTGGTTGCACTGGTCGGCCCGTTCCGTGCTCTCCATCTGGCGCAGCAGGGCGTTCATTTCCTGGGTCGACAGGATGCGGTTGGCGCGCACGGCCGTGTGGCAGGCCAGGGTGCCCAGCAGCTCGTTGCGGCGCTCGATCAGCACCCGCGAGCCGCCGAATTCGCGCACGTCGCGCAGCACGTCGCGCGCCAGCGTCTGGGCGTCCGCGTTCTTGAGCAGCACCGGCACCGAGCGCACGGCCAGCGTGGTGGGCGACAGGGCGGCGATGTCGAAGCCCAGCGCCTGCAGCGTTGCCTGGTGTTCCTGGGCCGTGCCCACTTCCACTTCCTCGGCGTAGAAGGTGACGGGGATCAGCAGCGGCTGCACCTGCATCTGCTGGCCCGCCACCTGGTCGTCGAGCGCGTTCTTGAGCTGCTCGTACAGGATGCGTTCGTGCGCCGCGTGCATGTCCACCAGCACCAGGCCCTTGCTGTTCTGGGCCAGGATGTAGATGCCGTGCAGCTGGGCCAGCGCGAAGCCGAGCGGGAATTCTTCCTGCGCCATGGCGGCCGGCGTGGCCACGTAAGGCGCGGCCGCGGCGGCCATGACGCCCGAGGCGCCCATCGCGGCCATGGAAGACGAGGCGCCTTGATCCGGCGCCGCCCGTTCGCCGCCGAACAGGGCGCCGTAGCGCTCCGTGCTCTGGGCCACGCCAGCGCCGGCCTGGCGCGACGGCCCGAACGGCGACGGCGAGAAGGTGGGCGTGTAATCGGGCGCCAGCAGGGGGCCGAACGAGGCTTGCTGCGCCTCGCTGCGCCAGCTGCTGCCGGCGTTCAGCGATTCGGCGGCCGGCAGCGGCGAAGGCACGCTGCCGTGGGCCGTGGCCGAGGTCTGGGCCAGCGCCCGCTGCACGGCGTGGAACACGAATTGGTGCACGGCGCGGCTGTCGCGGAAGCGCACTTCGATCTTGGACGGGTGCACGTTCACGTCCACCAGCGCCGGATCGATCTCCAGGGCCAGCACGTAGGACGGGAAGCGGTCGCCGTGCAGCACGTCGGCGTAGGCCGCCTTGACGGCGTGCACCAGCAGCTTGTCGCGCACGAAGCGCCCGTTGA
This sequence comes from Pseudomonadota bacterium, assembly GCA_040389625.1. Lineage (GTDB taxonomy): Bacteria > Pseudomonadota > Gammaproteobacteria > Burkholderiales > Burkholderiaceae_D > Rugamonas. The sequence goes on from JAZJZQ010000236.1 coordinate 2,570, forward strand.
CGTAGAAGAACTGGCCGTCGGCGCGCGCCTTGGAGGCCGTGGGCAGGCCGGCGTAGCCGTGCAGGCGCAGCGGCCCGGCCGCCTCGTCGATCGGCAGGCGCGCCTCGGCAAAGCCGTCGCCCAGGATGTGGGCGCTGCGCTTGGCCATCTCCGTCACGTTCCAGTGGTCGATGGTGCGGCCGTTGTGGCTGAGCGAGAACGACACGTCCGGCCGCGCCAGCGCGATGCGGCGCACCACCTCGGCGCAGTGGCCGAATTCGGTCTGCTCGGACTTGAGGAACTTGCGCCGCGCCGGCGTGTTGTAGTACAGGTCCTTGACGTCGACCGTGGTGCCGTGGGCGCCGGACGAGGGCGACACGGCGCCCAGGTGGGAGCCCACGATTTCCCACGCATGGGGCGCGTCGGCGGTGCGGGTGGTGACGGTGATGGCCGCCACCGAAGCGATCGAAGCGAGCGCCTCGCCCCGGAAGCCCAGCGTGCCCACGTTTTCCAGGTCGTCGAGCGAGGCGATCTTGGAGGTGGCGTGGCGCGCCAGGGCCAGCGGCAGCTGCTCGGGCGGGATGCCGCGGCCGTTGTCGGTGATGGCGATGCGTTTCACGCCGCCTTCCTCCAGCCGCACCGTGATCTGGGTGGCGCCCGAGTCGAGCGCGTTCTCCAGCAATTCCTTGACGACGGCGGACGGCCGTTCCACCACCTCGCCGGCGGCGATCTGGGAAATCAGCTTGTCCGGCAGGGCCAGGATGGGGCGGTGGGGGCGTTGGGTAGGATCGGGCGCGTTCATGGCGCGATTATACCGGCTGCCGGGCGGGACCGGTCATGGGCCGGCCGCCGGGAGAAATGGGGAAGAAATGGGGACGTACCCCATTTTCCCGTTGCTTGGTCATGCTATTTTTTCGGCTGTTCGCGCACGGGGATGGGGGCGTTGCACAGTTCGACGTAGCCGGCCGCGTACTTGTTCCACGGGCCGCCCCGGTTGCGCTGGGCTTCCACGGCGGCCTGGAAGGTGGCGCTGTCGGTGCGCATCACTTCCAGCTGGCTGCGCTCGGCCTGCGGCACGTCGGCCGCCAGCCGCACGGTGCTGATGGGCGGATGGGCTTCGCCGGCGCCATAGAAGCCCATGGCCTCGTGCCCGCGCGGCAGCGCCGACAGCAGCGCCATGCCCGACACCACGCGCCCGACGACGGTGATGTTGCGATCCAGGTGGCGCGGCGCGTGCCCCGTCACGGCGTACAGCGAGGTGCCGTTGCCGCTGTCGTTGTCGACGTCGCGCCCCACGCCCACCATGCCGTAGCAGTGCGCCAGCCAGGTGCTGCCGGCATTGGGATCGCGCCCGGCCGGGAAGCCGTTCGAGTGGCCCACCTGCGGCGCGTAGCCGTCGCGGTCGGGCAGGGCGGTGAAGTGGCGGTCGTTCTTGAGCGGCACGGTGAATTCACCGGGCACCTTGTCCCTGGCCGTCTTGAGCGGCTTGGGGTGGGCCTCGTCCGGGTCGCCCCACTGGGCCACGTAGTTGTCCTGCGAGCGCACCACGGCCAGGCCGTCGTAATAATGTTCGCGCGCCAGCAGCTTGATGTTGGCCACGTTCTGCGGCGCGAAGTCGGGCGCCAGTTCGATCACCACGCGCCCGCCGGGCAGCTCCATGTACAGCGTGTTGTCCGGGTCTAGCGGGCGCCAGTCGGCCGGGCTGGAAGCCTTGACGATGTCGGCGACGGTGGGCTTGACGGCCAGGCCGGCCGCGGCGTTGGCCGCCAGCGCGGGCACGGCGGCCAGGGCCAGCGCCAGCGCGGTGGCGCGGCGGACCGTCAGGGGGGATAGGGTGTGCATCCAGGCTCTCCTCGGTAGTGGCGTAATGGGCGCCGCGGGTAGCGCGCGCTGCGCCGATTGTAAACGGAAAGATGGACATTTTGGAAACGCAAATTTCCGCCGCCGATAGCGGCAGGACGGCGGCCGGTGGTGTATGATTCCGGCGCAACCTTTATGGGATGAATATGGATTTGATGCAATTTTTCGGCATGCTGCTGCATGTCGACAAGACGCTGGAACTGCTGATACAGCAATACGGCACCCTGGTGTACGCCGTGCTGTTTGCGATCATCTTTTGTGAAACAGGGTTGGTGGTGCTGTTCTTCTTCCCGGGCGACACCTTGCTGTTCATCGCCGGCGCCCTGTGCGCGGTGGGCGAGATGAACCTGGCGCTGCTGATGCTGCTGCTGGTGACGGCGGCCGTGACGGGTAACACGCTCAATTACTGGATTGGCGAGGCCATCGGCCAGCGCGTGTTCACCCATGACTACCGCTGGCTCAACAAGCAGGCCCTGCACCGTACCCACGAGTTCTTCGAAAAACACGGCGGCAAGACCATCGTGCTGGCCCGCTTCGTGCCCGTGGTGCGTACTTTCGCCCCGTTCGTGGCCGGCGTGTCGGACATGACGCACGCCCGCTTCCAGCTCTACAACATCACCGGCGCCACGCTGTGGGTGCTGTTGCTGACGACGGCCGGCTACTTCTTTGGCAACATCACCATCGTGCGCGAGCACCTGACCGAGATCGTGCTGTTCGGCGTGGGCGTGGCCGTGGTGCCGATGGCGCTGGGCGGCATGTGGAAGCTGTCGCGCCGCATGCTGGGCCGCTAGCGTTCCGCTGGCGCGATACGCCGGACGCGCCGCGGCCCCGCCGCGGCGTGTTGCATCGCAAATAATTCTCTCGTGCATGGCCGGCACGTCTCAAGTTTTGCCGTAGTGCATCCGTAAACAGGAATGTAATTCTCTCTTTCCTGGACACCCATGCGTACACTGATCGCCCTGATAGCTTGCAGTATTGTCGTCGCGACAGCCAGCGCCGCCGATCCGGGCATCACGCCGTCGGCCAAGAATGCCGTCCCCAAACCCATAGAATCGATCCGTCCCCATGCGCCGGGCGCTGCCAGCGCCGCAGCGGGAACGGCTTCGGCCAGCGCGCCGGCATCGGCGGCGGCAGCGTCGGGCGCGCCCGTGCGCGCCAGCGCCATGTCCGAGCGCGCGCGCGAAGAGCAGGCCGAGGCCGACCTGTCGGCCAAGATCGCGGCCCGGCTGGCCATCATGCGCGCCAACCAGGCCGCCCGCGTGGCCCAGCAGGCCAAGGCCAGGAAGGCCGCCGCGGCGGCAGCGGCGGTGGTGGCGGCCACGCCCAAGGTCTACAGCAACCACTGGTCGTACGAGGGCGAGAACGGCCCGGCCAACTGGGGCCGCATCAATCCAGAATGGGCCAAGTGCGGCACCGGCAACCGCCAGTCGCCGATCGATATCCGTGACGGCATGAAGGTGGACCTGGAGCAGATCACGTTCGACTACAAGCCATCCTCGTTCAACGTGACCGACAACGGCCACACGGTGCAGGTGATGGTCAGCGGCGGCAATTTCATCACGGTGGCCAACCGCATGTATGAACTGATCCAGTTCCATTTCCACCGGCCGTCGGAGGAGCGCATCAACGGCAAGGGCTACGAGATGGTGGTGCACCTGGTGCACAAGGATGCGGAGGGCCACCTGGCCGTGCTGGCGCTGCTGCTGGAACGGGGCAAGCCGCAGCCGACCATCCAGACCGTGTGGAACAACCTGCCGCTGGAGAAACTTGAAACGATGGCGCCGTCCATCGTGCTCGATCCCATGGACCTGATCCCGGCCCGGCGCGACTATTACACCTTCATGGGTTCCCTGACCACGCCGCCGTGCAGCGAAGGCGTGCTGTGGCTGGTGATGAAGGAGCCGGTGCAGGCGTCGCCGGCGCAGATGGCGCTGTTCAGCCGCCTGTATCCGCTCAACGCGCGTCCCGTGCAGCCTTCATCGGGCCGCATCGTCAAGGAATCGAACTAGCGTCGCCCGCCGGGGCGGGACGTTTCCGCGCCGGCGGCCGGTGTGGCCGCGCGGGCGCATGCGCAGGCGCAGGCGCAGCGGCGCGGCGCGGCAGGTCAGCCGCGGCTGATGCGGTGCCGGCCCACCCACTGGCTGCCCGGCGCCAGCTGCTGCTGGTCGACCCGGGCCGGCTCGATGCAGACAAAGCGCAGGTATTCATCGTCGGCCATGTCGGCCAGCGCCGCCGCGTCGGCCGCGCCGGGATTCCACACCACCCATTCGCTGTATCCCTGCTGCTCCAGGCGCAGCGCGCCATCGGCCGTGCGCAGCGTGAGGGCGGGCGGGGCCTGGTACAGGTGGTCCGTCTTTTCCGTGAAGCGCAGTACCGGCTCCTGCTGTTCCAGCGTGGCCAGCTGATGGTCGGTGTAGCGGCAGTGCTGCAAGCCTTCGATGCCGGCAGCGTCCAGCCGGCCCACGTCGAAATAGGTGTGCAGGGCCACGCCGAACGGGAAGGCGTGCGTGCCCGGGTTGCGCACCGTGCAGTCCATGTCGAGCGCGGGCCCGCCCAGCGTGAAGCGCAGGCGCAGCTCGAACGCATGGGGCCAGGCTTGCGCCACCGGCGCGGCCAGGTCGGACGGTGCCAGCACGAGTTCGGCCCAGGCGCGGCCGTCTTCGCTGCCGCTGCCGGCCAGGCGCCAGGTGCTGGTGCGGGCAAAACCGTGGCGCGGGCCGTCGCCGCGCGCGTTAAACTGGGGGAAGATGACGGGCACGCCGCCCCGTATGGCCTTGCTGCCGTCGAGCGCCGACCTGGCGCTGCAGAACAGGTGTTCCTTGCCGTCGGCCGTGCGCCAGGACAGCAGGTGGGCGCCGAACAGCGCCACCGTTGCCTGCGCGCCGTCCGGCGCCGTCACGCGCACGGCCGGCAATTGGCCGTATTCCACCATCGTTACCACTGTCATTGCATCGTTCCTTCGGTGTGAGCGGGGGATCAGGTCAGGCGGTTCTTGGCCAGCGGCGGATTCTTGGCGAAGTAGCGCCGTATGCCCTTGACGATGGCGTCGGCCAGCTGGTCCTGGTAGGCGTTGTCGAGCAGCTTGGCCTCTTCCTCCGGATTGGAGATGAAGGCCGTCTCGACTAGGATGGACGGGATGTCCGGCGCCTTGAGCACGGCAAAGCCGGCCTGCTCGACGGCGCCCCGGTGCAGGCGGTTGATGCCGCCGATCTCGCCCAGTACGGCCTTGCCCAGCTTGAGGCTGTCGTTGATCTGGGCCGTGGTCGACAGGTCGAACAGCACGCTGGCCAGCTGCTTGTCGTGGCTCTTGACGTTGACGCCGCCGATGGTGTCGGCCAGGTTTTCCTTGTTGGCCAGCCAGCGCGCGGCGCTCGAGCTGGCGCCTTTTTCCGACAGCACGAACACGGACGAGCCGCGCGCGGTCGGTTCGACGAAGGCGTCGGCGTGGATGGAGACGAACAGGTCGGCCTGCACCTTGCGCGCCTTTTCCACCCGCGTGCCCAGCGGCACGAAGTAGTCGCCGTCGCGGGTCAGCATGACGCGCATGTTGGGATGTTCCTCGATGCGCGACTTGAGGCGCTTGGCGATGGCCAGCACGATGTCCTTTTCGCGGCTGCCGTTGCTGCCCGAGGCGCCGGGGTCTTCACCGCCGTGGCCGGGGTCGAGCGCGATGGTCAGCATGCGCACCATCTTCTGT
>JAZJZQ010000236.1:8205-10247 GCA_040389625.1 Pseudomonadota bacterium
GTCGCGCGCCGCGTCGGTCCTGGCGGCCGTCTCGGGCGCCTTGGCCGCGTCGTCCGACCAGTTGCCCTTTTCGATCATGGCGGCGATCGGATCGACCGCCTTGACGGGATACAGGTCGAAGATCAGGCGGTGCTTGTAATTGCCCACCGGGGCCAGCGTGAACACCTGCGGCGTCACTTCCTCTTTCAGGTCGAACACCAGCCGTACCACGTTGGGCCGGTTCTGGCCCACCCGCACCTGCTTGATGTAGGGATCGTTGGACTGGATCTTGGCCACCAGGCTTTTCAGGGTGGGATTGAGTTCCAGGCCTTCGATGTCGACCACCAGCCGTTCCGGGTCCTTGACGATGAAATGGGTGGCCTTCAGGCTGGCGTCGTTCTCCAGCGTCACGCGCGTGTAGTCGTCGGCCGGCCATACCCGCACCGCCAGGATCTGCGCGGCGTACGCGGGCAGGGGCGCCAGCACCGACAGCAGCAGCGTGCCGCCGGCTTTCAGGACGGTGCGCCGCATGGCCCGGGGAGCGGTGCCGCTCACAGGTTGGGCGCGAAATGGAGGCGTTCGAGGCATGAGTTACCCAAGGCGGTGTTTGCCTGTAATTCTACATCACGGCCGTCGCCGGCGACGGACAGGAACAGGTTCAGGTCGGGCGGCGGCAACACGCGGTCGGCCTTTTCCGGCCATTCGACGATGCAGATATTGTCGCCGTTGAAATCTTCGCGGAAGCCCGCGTCCAGGAATTCCTCCGGGCTGCCCATGCGGTACAGGTCGAAATGGATCACGTTGACGGCGCGCCCGTCCAGCTGCACGCGGTACGGTTCGGACAGCGTGTAGGTGGGGCTTTTGACGGTGCCTTCGTAGCCGGCCGCGTGCAGCAGGGCGCGCGTGAGGGCCGTCTTGCCGGCGCCCAGGTCGCCGTGCAGGTAGATCGCCAGGCCGGGCGCGAGGGCGCGCGCCAGCGAGGCACCGAGGGCGCAGGTGCCGGCTTCGTCGTGGAGGTGGGCTTTAAAATGCTGCATCAATTAGAATATCCGTTTCGGGCCGCCTGGCCCGCTTGCCATCATTGTAACCGCCCGCCTGAGCCGATGTCCCTGTCCGAAACCAATTTAGCCGAACTTGCCTTGCGCATCAAGCAATGGGGCCGTGAACTCGGCTTCGCCGACGTGCGCATCACCGATATCGACCTGTCCGCGTCCGAGGCGGGCCTGCAGGCCTGGCTGGACGCCGGCATGCATGGCGACATGGACTACATGGCCAGCCACGGCATGAAACGGGCCCGTCCCGCCGAGCTGGTGCCGGGCACGGTGCGGGTGGTCACGGCCCGCATGGACTACCTGCCGCCGGATATGCCCGACGACTGGCGCGAACGGGAAACGGCGCGCCTGGCCGATCCCGGCGCGGCCGTCGTCTCGCTCTATGCGCGCGGACGCGATTATCACAAGGTGCTGCGGGCCCGCCTGCAGCAGCTGGCCGACCGCATCCGCGCCGAGACGGGCGAATTCGGCTACCGCGTGTTCACCGACTCGGCGCCCGTGATGGAGTTGCCGCTGGCCGAGAAGGCGGGGCTGGGCTGGCGCGGCAAGCACACGCTGCTCATCAGCCGCACGGCCGGTTCCACCTTCTTCATGGGCGAGATCCTGGTCGACCTGCCGCTGCCGATGGATGCGCCCACGGGCGCCCACTGCGGCCAGTGCAGCGCCTGCATCGACGTCTGTCCCACCCAGGCCATCGTCGGTCCCGGCAAGCTCGATGCGCGGCGCTGCATCGCCTACCTGACCATCGAACTGAAAAGCGCCATTCCCGAGGAAATGCGGCCCCTGATCGGCAACCGCATCTACGGCTGCGACGACTGCCAGACCGTCTGCCCGTGGAACAAGTTCGCCCAGCGCGCCACGCTGCCCGACTTCGACGAGCGCAATGGACTGGGCGCGGCGCAGATGGTGGAGCTGTTCGCGTGGAGCGAGGAGGAATTCAACCGGCGCATGGAGGGCAGCCCGATCCGCCGCCTCGGCCACGAGCGCTGGCTGCGCAATATCGCCGTCGGC
>JAZJZQ010000237.1:0-3544 GCA_040389625.1 Pseudomonadota bacterium
CCGAAGGCATTGCCGCCGTCGGCGCCGCCCAGCTGGATCTGCGGCACCAGCGGCACCTTGGCCGTTTCGAACGCTTCGGCCAGGCGCAGCATCACGGTCTGCATCAGTTGCTTGTCGGCGCCCTCGCCCTGCATCGCCTCCGACTTGGCCTGGATGGCCGACGCTTCCGCCTCGCCCACGGAGCGGATGGCCGAGGCGCGGCCCTGGCCTTCCATCTCCTGGCGGAACTTGTCGGCCTGGGCCAGCGCTTCGATCTCCTGGCGCCGCTTCTCGGCCGCCTTCACGCTGGCCGAACCGTGGTTCTCCTTGATCGAAATGTCCACCAGCGAGGCCGTCAGCTCCTTCTGCTTGGAGGCGCGCTGCTCGGCCTCGTTCAGCTCGCGCTCCTTGTCGGCCGCGATCTGCTTCTGGGCGAAGGTTTCCACCTGCTCGCGCGCGATCTGGCGGTCGCGCAGCTGGTTCATGATGTTCTCGATCTTGCTGTCGCCTTCCTGCGGCTTGGGCGTCCCGATCAGCACTTCCTGGAATTCCAGCGAGTAGGCCTGGAAGCGCTGCTTCATGTCCAGCGAGGCGTTGGTCTGCAGCTCGCTGCGCGACTGGATCAGTTCAATGAAGGTCTTGGTCTGCGAGACGTTCTTGAAGTAGGACGACACCATCGGGTCCAGCGTCTGTTCCACCAGCTGCGCCACGTTGCCGAAGCGCTGCACCACCATCGGCGCCTTGCGGTAGTCGATGTGCACCACCACCGACAGCGGCAGCTGCGGCTCGAACGCATCCTTGGTGATGAGCGTGATCTCGCGCAGGTTCTTGTCGAAGCTGGACCCGCTCTCGCCGGACTTCCACATCAGCACGAAGTTAGTGGTCGGCACCAGCTCGATCTTGCCGGCGTAGGTGTTGAAGGCGTACTTGCCCGGCATGAGCGCATCGCGCCACACGCCGCGGCAACCGCTTTCCACCAGTTCGCCGTGACTGTATTCGGTGCCCGACAGGTCGGCCCCCTTGCGCCCCGTGTACGACACCACCACGCCCACGTAGCCGACCGGGATCACCGTCTTCTTGATGAACTCCACCGTCGCGAACAGGCGGTTGATGAAGTAGGTGCCTTCCACCAGCACCCGTTCCTGGCGGCCGCGGCGCCCGCCCGCGGCCAGGAATTTTTCCGGTTCCTGGAACGCGTTGTGACCATCGCCCACGTCCGGCGCCAGCAGCTCGTCCTTGAGCAGGCCGGGGCCATCCTGCACCGTCACCACGGCCAGCTGGTCGGAGTCGTGCGAACCCGTCACCTCCTTGATGACGACGGGATGGAAGCCGCTGCGCTCATCGAGCACGCCGCGCATCTGTTCGTAGTACGCCTTCTCCAGCACGTCGAGCGACATGGAGTAGGTGGCCTCCTCCGTCATCACGACGAACAGGGCCGGGTTGATGATGTGGGTGCCTTCGCGCAGCACCATGCGCTGCGGGCCTTTCTGGCCGCCGTTGCGCAGGAAGGCGCGCACATCGCGGAAGTCGCCGATGGCGGCGTTGTCGGCCAGGGTCTGCCCGGCCGGCAGGTCCACGCCGTCACGCGCGAATACGTAGGCGATGGTGCCCTGGGTCACCGACACCATGGGGTGGATGTGCACCCGGTACTGGAACGGCGGGAAGAAGTGGAAGCCGCCGCGGCGCAGGTCGGGCTGCAGGCCGGCCTCGCCGTCCAGCGCCAGCAGGCCGTTCTGCACGGAGCCGGACGGACTCCACAATTTCTCCACCACGCCGATGCGGTCGTTCGGTATGTACTTGACGGCGCCCGACAGCTTGAGAAACAGCAGCACGGCGACGACGGACAGGGCGGCGAAGCCCAGGATGGACAACAGATCGCTGCTAGCAAACAGACTGGACATACAGGTCTTTCGGTTGTGGGTAAGGCTGGGGATACGGATGGCTTCCCGGCGCGCGGGGCGGGCGCGGCTAATGACGCGGCGGACGCGGCGGCGCGAGCGGGCCCGGCGGTGCGGGGAAGCGGAATGGGGTGCATGGCTGAACGTTGCCGTTCAGGGCGCACGGGCTGGCCGCATGGTGGCGGGCCGCCGTGGCGGAGAGTGCAGACTGCGCAAACATTGCGAGTGAAAACACGTTGTGGGCTGGTGCTCTACATGGATTGCTTGTTGGTCATTCTGGCACAGTTTACGAAAAGTTAAAGGCCGGCCTCCGCGATTAGAGCGCCGGCTCTAGGACGGCCTGTGGCGCGAAATTGACGCCGGGCCGCTGCCCCCGCCAGCATCCTGTCGTAGAATGGCCATGCTGCTCGCTTACGGCCACCAGTAAGCGATCCGCCCCCTACCACATCCTGCGGAGGCGAACCGCCCATGCTTCGGCGATTCCTGTGCATCCTTGCCATACTGACTGTTTGCCGCGCCGCGCTGGCCGCGCCGGGCGAACTGGTCATGATTGCCCCCACCGACCTGACCATGCCGCTGGTGCAGTTCCATGACGGCCAGCTCAGCGCCGGTATCCTGAAAGACCTGGGCGACGCCCTGGCCCAGCGGCTGGGCCGGCGGGCCAGCTACCTGAACGTGGACGTGGATGGCGTGACGCCCACTCTCACCGAAGGCCGCGCCGACGGCATCTGCTATGTGCTGCCGCACTGGATCGACGGCGACTACCAGTGGAGCCGCCCGCTGATACCGGATGCGGAACTGGTGGTGGCGCGCGACGGCGCCCCGCCCATCCGCTCGCTGGCCGATCTGCGCGACCGCCCCATCGGCACCGTGACCGGCTACCGCTATCCGCGCGTGGAGCAGGTGCTGGGCAGCCGCTTCTTCCGCACCGAGTCGCCCACCATGGACAAGAACCTGCGCCGGCTGATGGCGGGCGATGTGCAATACACCATCCTGGTCCAATCCTCCATGGCCTACCTGACCCGCAACGACAAGACGCTGCGGCTGCGCCCCGACCTCGTGTTCTCCACCTACAAGGCGCAGTGCGCGTTTTCGCGCAGGTCGCGCATCCCGTTCCAGGACATCAGCCGCGCCATCGATGCGCTGGTCGACGACGGCAGCGTGGAGCGGATACTGGCGCGCTACCGCTAGCGGCTAGCGGCCGCCGGGGTCCGCCAGGGTAGCGGCCAGCGCACGCGCCGCCTGCCAGCGGCTGGCCGGCGCCGGATGACTGTCGCTGTCGAAATAGGGCCGCCCGCTGGCCCGCATCATCTTGTGGTAGTAGCCGGCCAACCGCCCGGCAGGCCAGCCGGCACGCGCCGCCAGCAGCAGGCCGGCGCGGTCGGCCTCCGCTTCCTGCGCCAGGTTCAGCGGCGCCAGCCTGGCCATCAGCGCGGCATCGTTGTCGACCGCCTGCACCAGCGCCTCGAACGGCTGGGCGGCCCGCGCCGGCTCCAGCGCCAGCGCCAGTTCCAGCTCCTTCAGATTGTGGCGCAGCGCCGCGTGGGCGATCTCGTGCGCCAGCAGCATGGCCAGTTCCGCGTCGCTCAGTTCGAGCCGCTCCACGTAGGCCTGGCTGACGAGCATCTTGCCGCCGGCCATGCAGTCGGCATCCTGGTCCGGTTCGG
>JAZJZQ010000237.1:3644-5869 GCA_040389625.1 Pseudomonadota bacterium
GTCGACTTCACCAGCGTCGAAGGCGACGTCTACCACGGCGGCTGGCGCGACAACCGGCCCCATGGCCAGGGCAAGATGACGTTCGCGGTGGGCGGTACCTATGAAGGCGGCTGGGCCAACGGCGAATTCAGCGGCAAGGGCGTGATCACCTATCCGAACGGCGAACAGGTGGCGCGCGAATTCCACCCGCAACCGCAGCCACCGCAGCCGGCCGACAAGCCCAGCTACGGCATACGGCAGGACCATCCGGACATCGGTACCCTCATCAAGCACGACGCGGCGTACGGCTTCAACGTGCCGCCCAACCTCAGCTACGAACAGCTGACGCCGGAACAACAGCAACTGGTCAAGCAACCGTACAAGATCCTGCTGGAGGGCGATGAACCGCCCTATCCGCTCAAGGGGCCGGAATCGATCGCCAAGGCGTTCTCGGAAATACTGGCCAAGATGCAGTACAAAGGCGAACTCCGGCTGAGCGTGCTAATCGACAGCGACGGCAAGCCCGTCAGCGCCACCATACTGCAGGCGCCCGATCCGGAAATGGGCAAGGCGGCCGGCACCGTGCTCATGCTCAGCAAGTTCAAGCCGGCCCGCTGCGGCGGCAAACCCTGCGCCATGCGCTACACCTACAACACGCGCCTCATCATCAAGCTGTAACGGCCGGCACGCCGGCGGCGGCACCGCGCCGCGTCAGCACGCCCTGCGCCAGCCACTGCTGCAGATAGCCGGCCAGCACCGGCACGGCAGCCTCGCTGCCGCCGTCGCCGTCCTGCGCGCCGTGCTGCTCGCACACGGCGCCGAAGGTGGCACCGTCGCCGATGCGGGCCAGCGCGTCGGCCTCGCCCTCAGCCAGCGAACGGAAGTGGGGCTGCTCGCCGCGGCGCCACACCAGCCACGTCATGGGGGCCGCAGATGGCGTCGCATCAGGCGGCGTTTGCTGCGCCCCCAGCGCCTGCCACAACGCCACCGCATTCCAGCGCAGCGGCAGCAGCCGCACGGACGGGTGCCAGTCCAGCACCAGCCCGGCCCACGCCTGCGGCGCCAGCGACGCCAGGTCGGCCGCCGCCAGCGGTGCGGCATCGGCCGCATCGAACGCCAGGCCCAGCGTCCACTCGAAGCGGGCCAGCTCCGCCACCCACGGGTATTCCGGCAAGGCCTGCGCCACATGGTCGGCGTAGCGGTCGCCGTACCAGCGCAGGTTGGGTTGCCGCGACGGGTGGGCCGCCAGGTAGCTGTCGGCCAGCTGCGCGAATAGTTCATCGCCCAGGTAAGTCCAGGTTTTGTCGTACGCCTCGCACAATGCCTCGCGCATGCGGATGCGATAGGCGTTGTAATAGATCGCCAGCCGCTGCTGCGCGCCCAAGCCGTACTGGCTGCGCACGGCACCGGCAATGGCCGGCTGCGCGCCACCCTGGCCCAGCACGTAATCCTGGAACGCGCACTGGATATCAGCGAGCCCGTTCATGCGGCCTCCGCTTCGGCCAGCACGGCGCCGGCCAGTTGGCGCGCGCGCTGCAGTTCGGCCGCCAGTTCCGGCAGCGGCGGGATATTGTCGTCGCGCTCTATCATGGTGGCCACGGGGCCGAAGCGGCGCAGCGCGTCCGCGTACAGCGCCCACACGGGATCGGCCACCGGCTGGTCGTGGGTGTCGATGATGCAGCCGGCCTGCTCGCTGTGGCCGGCCAGGTGGATCTGCTGTACGCGCCGCGCCGGCAGCGCGCGCAGGTAGGCGCGCGGATCGAAGCCGTGATTGACGCTGCTGACGTAGACGTTGTTCACGTCCAGCAGGATCAGGCTGTCCGACTGTTCCGCCACGGCCGCCACGAACTCCCATTCCGGCAGCGTGTCGGCCGCGAACGACAGGTAGCTCGACACGTTCTCGAGCAGGATGGGCCGCTCCAGGTAGTCCTGCACGCGGCGCACATTGCGCACCACGGCGGCCACCGCTTCCTCCGTGTAGGGCAACGGATAGAGGTCATGCATGTTCGTGCCGTGCACGCCGGTCCAGCACAGATGGTCCGACACCCACAGCGGCTGCACCCGCTCCACCAGGGCCTTGAGCGCGCGCAGGTAGTCGTCCGACGGTCCTTGCGGCGTGCCCACCGACAGCGACACACCATGCATCACCACCGGATAGTCGCACCGTATGCGCTCCAGCATGGCCAGCGGCTTGCCGCCGGGGACCATGTAGTTCTCGGACAGGATCTCGAACCAGTCCACGCCCG
>JAZJZQ010000238.1:0-2471 GCA_040389625.1 Pseudomonadota bacterium
TCTGCCAGCGCCTGTGCGCGCGCGGCTGGGAGGTGACCCTGATCGAGCGCCATGACGGTCCGGCGCAGGAAGCGTCGGGTAACCTGGCCGGCATCTTCATGCCGCTGCTGTCGAAGGACGACAACATCCCCACCCGTTTGAGCCGCGCCGCCTATCTGTTCGCGCTGCGCGAATGGCAGCGCATGGGCGGCGTGGGCACCGCGTTCAAGGGCGCCGGCTGCGGCGTGCTGCAGCTGGCGCGCGATGCCGACCATGCACGCGTGCAGCGCGAGGTCGTGGAGCAAGGCCACTATCCGCCGCAGTACGTGCGCTGGCTCGATGCACCGGCCGCCAGCGTCTTGCTCGGTTCGGCCACGCCGCACGGCGGCTGGCTGTTCGGGCAGGGCGGCTGGGCGCGGCCGTCGTCGTTGTGCCAGGCCATGCTGGCGGCATGCGGCGCGCGGCTGCGGCGCGTGTTCTGCGCCGAGGCGCTGACGCTGGCGCGGGTGGACGGCCAATGGCTGGTGCATGCGGCCGATGGCGCGCTGCTGGCGCAGGCGCCCACGCTGGTGCTGGCCAACGGCACCGGCGCCACGCGGCTGGCGCAGGCGGCCGAACTGCCGCTGTCGTCCCTGCGCGGCCAGGTCACGCACCTGGCGCCCGAGCGCGTGCCGGCGCAGTCGCTGGTGGTGTGCCGCGAAGCTTATGTGACGCCGCCCTCGGACGGCGTGATCTGCGCCGGCGCCACCTACGGCACGGACGACGATCCCGACCTGCGCCCGTCGTGCCAGCAGGAGAACCTGGCGCGTCTGGCCGAAATCCTGGACGGCGTGACGGTGGCCGATGCGCCGCTGTCGGGCCGGGTCGGCTTCCGCTGCGCGGCGCCGGACCGGTTGCCGCTGGCCGGGCCGCTGCCCGACTATGCGCGCGCTGGCCGGCTCGAGCAGTTGAGCGACGTGCCGCGTCATCCCGGCCTGTACGGCCTGCTCGGCTATGCGTCGCGGGGCCTGATCTGGGCGCCCCTGATGGCGGAATTGCTGGTGGCGCAGCTCGAAGGCGCGCCCTTGCCGCTGGAAGCGTCGCTGGCGGCGGCGCTCGATCCGGGCCGCTTCCTGCTCAAGCAGCGCCGCCGCAGCCAGTAGGGCGTGCGGCCCGCGGCGCGCGGCAGGCACGCAAGCGTTGCATCCGCGCCTACTGGTATATTGCTCCGCCGCAATTCCACGCCTTTTGCACTTGTCCGCAGGATATAATTCAACTTCAACAATGCGGGCACCGAGGGCGCCGCGTGGTCCCTTTTGGAGAGCTGAATGATGGATGACCAAGCGGGTGCGCCCGAGCTGTTTCTGTTCCTGGCGTCGACCGTGCACGACATGAAGAACTCGATCGGTGTGCTGAGCGGCACGCTGGAGCAGCTGCTGTCGGCCGGGCCGGAAGTGGCCATCGCCGCAGCCGGCGCCGCGCCCGCCGACCCTGCTGAAGCGACCGAAGCGACCCCCTACAGCCAGATGGCCCACATGCTGTACCAGACCCGGCGCCTGAACGACAACCTGATCCAGCTGCTGGCCCTGTACAAGGAAGTGGGCAAGCCCGGCTATCCGTTCGAACCGGCGCCGCAGCAGATCGGCGAGCTGGTCGAGCAGGTGGCGTCGCAGGCGCGCATCCTGCTCAAGTCGCGCGGCATCACGCTGGAACTCGATTACGACCCCGAGCAGATCTGGTGCTTCGATGAAGACCTGGTGATCGGGGTGCTGGTGCACGCCATCAACAACGCCATCCGCTACACGCGCGACCGCATCCGGCTGGCCATCGTCGCCGACGGCGACCAGCTGGCACTGCGGGTGGAGGACAACGGCGACGGCTTCCCGCCCGCCATGCTGGCCGCGGGCGCGGCGCCCATGGAGCAGAGCCGGGTCAACTTCCTTACCAACAGCAGCGGCCTGGGGCTGTACTTCTCGCGCGAAGTGGCGCGCATGCACAAGCACCGCCAGCGTTGCGGCAGCATCGCGCTGGCCAACGGCGGCACGCTGGGCGGCGGCTGCTTCGTGCTGCGCCTGCCTTAGAAAGCATGGACACCATGACCAGCACCGTCCTCCATCCCGCCGCCATCGACGCCGTCGACTGGGCCGAAAAACGCTATCTGCTGGTGGACGACTTTGTCGGCATCCGCCAACTGCTGCGCGAGTCGCTGCGCAACCTGGGCGCCAAGCATATCGACCAGGCGGCCAGCGGCGGCGAAGCCATGATGTTGCTGGCCAAGACACGCTACGACGTGGTGCTGTGCGACTACAACCTGGGCGACGGCAAGAACGGCCAGCAAGTGCTGGAAGAGGCCCGCATCCGGCACCTGATGCTGCCCAGCAGCGTGTGGCTGATGGTGTCGGCCGAAAAGAGCGTGGAGTCGGTGATGGGCGCGGCCGAGCACCAGCCGGACGCCTATATCATCAAGCCCATCACGGAAGGCGTGCTGCTGACCCGCCTGAACCGGGTATGGC
>JAZJZQ010000239.1:0-4237 GCA_040389625.1 Pseudomonadota bacterium
CTTGGCTACGAACCAAGGGGTCGTGGGTTCGATTCCTGCCAGCCGCACCAGAATCAGTAGTAAAGCAAGGGCCTGAAGGTGCAAACCTTCAGGCCCTTGTCGTTTGGCGCGTCCGGCCGGGCCGTCACTGCACCAGCGCCAGCCGGGCGTTGCCCTGCTCGGCGCCCCAGCGCGGACGGCTCTGGTACTGACGCACCAGTTCGGCAAAGGCATCGGCGGGCAGGGGGCGGCCGACGATGTAACCCTGGATCACGTCACAACCGTTATCGCGCAGGAACGCCAGCTGGTCGTCGTGTTCCACCCCTTCGGCGATGACCCGCAGCTTGAGGCTGTGGGCCAGCGCGATGACGGCGCGGCAGATGGCGATGTCGTCCTCATCGTGCGGCAAGCCGTCGACGAAGGATTTGTCGAGCTTGAGGGCGTCGATGGGGAAGCGCTTGAGGTAGCTCAGCGAAGAGTAGCCGGTGCCGAAATCGTCCACGTCGATGTGCACCACGCCCTTGGCGCGGATCTGCATCAGCATGTCGACCGCGTACTGGGCGTCGTGCATCAGCATGCTTTCCGTCACTTCCAGTTCCAGGAAGCGGGGATCGAGCCCGGTCTCGTCCAGGATCTCGGCGATGGTGGAGGACAGGTTGTTGCGTTGCAGCTGGCGTCCGGACAGGTTGACGGCCACGTTCAGCGCGGGCATGGCGGCGCCCTGCCATTGCTTGATCTGGCGGCAGACGGTTTGCAGCACCCACACGCCCACCTGTTCGATCTGGCCCGTCTCCTCCAGGATGGGAATGAATTCGCTGGGGGCCACCAGGCCCCGCTCCGGGTGTTGCCAGCGCAACAGCGCCTCGGCGCCGATGATGGCCCCCGACCTCAGGTCCAGCTTGGGCTGGTAATAGACGACGAACTCTTCCCGCTCCTGGGCTCGCCGCAGTCCGCTCTCCGTTTCCAGCCGGCCCACGGCCAGCGTGTTCATTTCCGGTGTGAAGAAGCGGTAGCCATTGCCGCCCTCCTGCTTGACGCGGTACATGGCCGTGTCGGCGTTCTTGAGCAGGTTTTCCGAGTCGCCGCTGTCGCCGGGGAAGATGGTGATGCCGATGCTGGGCGTGACAAACGTTTCCTGGCCGTCCAGCATGATGGCCGGCGCCAGCGCGTCGACGATCTTGCCGGCGACGGTGGCGGCGTCTTCCGGCCGGGCGATCTGTTCCAGGATCACGGTGAATTCGTCGCCGCCCAGGCGGGCCACCGTGTCCTCGCCGCGCATGCAGCGCTGCAGGCGCGCTGCCACTTCGCGCAGCAGGCTGTCGCCGGCGTCGTGGCCCAGGGTATCGTTGATGGTCTTGAAGCGGTCCAGGTCGAGGAACATGACGGCCACCAGGCCCTTGTGGCGCTCCACGCGGGCCAGCGCCTGCTGCAGGCGATCGCGGAACAGGTCGCGGTTGGGCAGCAGGGTGAGGGCGTCGTAGTGGGCCAGCACTTGCAGCCGGGCCTCCGCCTGACGGCGCTCGATGGCGATGCTGGTCAGATGGGCGGCGACCCAGATCAGTTCCCGGTCATGGCGCGGCTGGTCGGCCGCGTTGCGGTAGTGCGCCACGATCACCCCCAGCAACTGGCGGGTGGAGGACAGGATGGAGACGGCGAAACAGGTCTGCAGCTCGTGCCTGGCCAGTAAATCGCGGTAGCCGGACCAGGCCGGCTCGCTGGCGACGCCTTCGATGACGCCGCTGAATTCGTCCGACAGGCCGTGCTGCTGCAACGGGCCCTGGGCCGCCGCGTTGGCGAAGATCTGCTCCAGGCAGGGCTGGCCGTGGCGCACGATGGTGTCCTTCACGGCACGCGGCAGGCTGGGGCCGGTGGCATACATGAGCTGGCCGTCGGCGCTGCTTTCGCGGAACAGGATGGCGCAGAACATTTGACCGGACAACATCTCCACGTGCCGTCCCAGCACTTCCAGGGCCGCTTGCAGGGTGGTGCCGCAGACCACCATTTCCAGCACCTCCTTTTCGGCCGCCAGCAGCGACTCGGCCCGTTTGCGTTCGCTGATGTCGCGGAAACTCGATACGCGCCCGGCCACCTTGCCGTCCACGAACTGGGGCCGCGAATTCCATTCGAACAAGCGGCCGTCGCGCAGTTCCAGCATGGCGCCCTGATCGCCGCCCACCTGCCGGGTCAAGTCCTTCTGCATGGTCAGGAAGGTTTGCGGCTCGCGCAGCTGGTCGGCCAGCAGGACCAGCGTTTCGATCGCGGCCACGCCGGCCGTGGACCCCTTGGGCAGGTTCCACAGGTCGAAAAAGCGCTGGTTGGCCACGATGGGCCGGCCATGGATGTCGGTGACGAAGATGCCATCGGCCGTCGATTCGAGCGTGGCCGAGAAGATGGACAGGGATTTGGCCAGCCTTTCCTCCGTCGCCTTGCGCACGGTCACTTCCTCCAGCGCCAGATGGAAGGCGCGCAGCGGCACGCTCTTGAGCGAGGTGAAGGCGATCAGGCCCAGTACCAGGCCGGGAATGCACATCAGCAGCGTCACGAGCAGCATGGGCCGCAGCGAATGGCGTAATTCGAGCCGCCAGCCCAGGCCGCCGCCGTCTTGCTCCAGCATGGCGGCGCGGCTGACGGCGGGCCCGCCCGGCTCGGCCTGGTTGGTCGCCAGCAACTGCCCGTCCGGGCCGGTGAGGCGGATGGCCGTATCCTCGCCCAGCCAGGCCAGCGACGCGGCCAGCGCCTGGGGCGAGCGGTTGGCCGTCCCGGCTGGCGCCGGCGCGCCATGCAGCATCGTGTGACCGGCCACGCGCAGCGCCACGTCGAGCGGCGCCAGTGCGCGCTGGTAGCCGACGATGAAAAACAGCAGCGGCACCAGCAAGGTCACCAGGGCGCCGCCGGCCCAGGCCAGACGGGATATCGCGCCAGGCAATTCGGGATGGGATTCCGGAGGGGGCAAGGAGGACATGGATTGGACAAGAACCAAAAGTGTTAACGAGGAGTGCGCGCATTTCACGCGCACCGGCGAGACATCTTGTTTCTGTAAGACAATCCACTGCGCGCTGACGCGCAGTTACATGATTGAAGTTCATTAAAACACATGCCGTTTTTGAGCGGTTGGGCAAGTTGCAAAAACTCATCATATATTTTTTATATGCAATAAGCCGTGGCGAGTGATGCTGGCTATGCCGTGGCGCGGCGTGCCCGCTCTCATGGCGTTTGTTTTTTTGCATACATATTGGCTTTTGCAATGAAATGGCCGATGATTTGAAGCATCATCGACCGGGGAATTGCCCATGACCACCATCACCTGCATAGAAGACTTGCGCGTCCTGGCGCAAAAACGCGTGCCGCGCATGTTCTATGATTACGCCGACGCCGGCTCCTGGACCGAATCGACCTACCGCGCCAACAGCGGCGATTTTGCGCCGATCAAATTCCGGCAGCGGGTGGCCGTCAACCTGGAAGACCGTACGCTGAACAGCACCATGGTCGGGCAGGAAGTGGCCATGCCGGTGGCGCTGGCGCCCACCGGCCTGACCGGGATGCAGCATGCGGACGGCGAAATCCTGGCCGCGCGGGCGGCCGAACGCTTCGGCGTGCCGTTCACGCTGTCGACCATGAGCATCTGCTCGATCGAAGATATTGCCGCCCATACCAGCAAACCGTTCTGGTTCCAGCTGTACGTGATGAAGGACCGCGAGTTCATCAACCGCCTGATCGACCGCGCCAAGGCCGCGCGCTGCTCGGCGCTGGTGCTGACGCTGGACTTGCAGGTGCTGGGCCAGCGCCACAAGGATTTGCGCAACGGCCTGTCGGCGCCGCCCAAGCTGACGCTGGCCAACATCGTCAACATGGCCACCAAGCCGCGCTGGTGCCTGGGCATGGCCGGCACGCGCCGTCACGGCTTTGGCAATATCGTCGGCCATGCCACGTCGGTGTCGGACATGTCGTCGCTGTCGGCCTGGACCAGCCAGCAGTTCGACCTGAGCCTGTCATGGAAGGACGTGGAGTGGATCAAGCAGCGCTGGGGCGGCAAGCTGATACTCAAGGGCATCATGGATGCGGAAGATGCCAGGCTGGCGGCCGACAGCGGCGCCGACGCGCTGATCGTCTCCAACCATGGCGGGCGGCAGCTCGACGGTGCGCAATCGTCGATCGGCGCGCTGCCGGCCATCGTGGAGGCGGCGGGCAAGCGCATCGAAGTGCATATGGATGGCGGCATCCGCTCCGGCCAGGATGTGATCAAGGCGCTGGCGCTGGG
>JAZJZQ010000240.1:0-2387 GCA_040389625.1 Pseudomonadota bacterium
ACGCTCAGCGCAGCAGCCGGCTCTCGGCCCGGCTGACGGCGTCGGCCGGGCCGCGCACCACCACCACGTCGTCGGGCGCCAGCATGGTCTGCGGCGCCACCTCCATGCGGCCCATGCCGCGCCGGATGCTGGCCACTTCCGCCCCCGTGTCGTCCAGATTGAGCTCGCCCAGCGACTTGCCGATGGCGGCCGCCCCTTCGCCCAGCGTGACCGAATGCAGGCGCACCAGGTCCGCTTCCTCGCTGCTGTCGCTGGCGCCGTGGAAGTAGCCGCGCAGCGAGGCGTAGCGTTCCTCGCGCGCCGTCTGCACCCGGTGCACCACGCGCCGCAGCGGCACGCCCAGCAGCACCAGTGCGTGCGAGGCCAGCATCAGGCTGCCCTCCATCAGTTCCGGCACCACTTCCGTCGCGCCGGCCGCCTTCAGCCGGTCCAGGTCCGTATCGTCATGGGCCCGCACGATGACGGGCAGCGTGGGCGCCAGCTCGTGCACCAGGTGCAGCACCTTGAGCGCCGACGGCGTGCTGGCATAGGTGATGACGATGGCGCTGGCGCGGTAGATGCCGGCCGCCACCAGGCTTTCGCGCCGGGCCGCGTCGCCGTAGGACACGTTGGCGCCGGCCGTCTGCGCCTCCTGCACCCGCTCCGGGTCCAGGTCGAGCGCGTGGTAGGCGATCTTTTCCTCGCCCAGCAAGGTGGCCAGGCTCTGGCCGCTGCGCCCGAAGCCGGCCAGGATCACGTGCTTCTGGGTCGACATGGTGCGGCTGGCGATCTTGGTCAGCGCCAGCGACTGCATCATCCATTCGTTGCTCGACACCTTCATCACGATCTGGTCCGACTTGGCGATGATGAAGGGCGCGGCCAGCATCGACAGCACCATCGAGGCCAGCACCACCTGCACGATGTCGGGCGCCAGCAGATGGCTGCCGCCGGCCAGGTTCAGCAGCACGAAGCCGAATTCGCCGGCCTGGGCCAGCGCCAGTCCCGTGCGCAGGGCCACGCCGTCGGTGGCGCCGTACAGCTTGGCCAGCCCGGCGATCAGGGCGAACTTGAGCAGCACGGGACCGGCCAGCAACAGCAGCACCAGCCACCAGTTTTCCAGCACCAGGCGCACGTTGAGCAGCATGCCGATGGTGATGAAGAACAGCCCCAGCAGCACGTCGCGGAAGGGCTTGATGTCCTCCTCCACCTGGTGCTTGTATTCCGTGTCCGAGATCAGCATGCCGGCCACGAACGCGCCCAGCGCCAGCGACAGCCCGGCCCGCTCCGTGATCCAGGCCGCGCCCAGGGTCACCAGCAGCAGGTTGAGCATGAACAGTTCCTGCGAGCGGCGCTTGACGACGATGGTGAACCAGCCCCGCATCAGCTTCTGGCCGAAGAACAGCAGCAGCACCAGCACGCCCACCGCCTTCAGGCTGGCCCAGCCCAGCGTTTCGAGCAGGCGGTCGGGCTGCTCCGTCAGCGACGGAATCAGGATCAGCAGCGGCACCACGGCCAGGTCCTGGAACAGCAGGATGCCGATGATCTTGCGGCCATGGGCGCTTTCCAGTTCCAGCCGCTCCGTCAGCATCTTGGACACGATGGCCGTGGACGACATGGCCAGCGCCCCGCCCAGCGCGAACGCGGCCTGCCAGCCCAGATGCAGGCTGGCCGGCAGCAGGCTGCCGATCAGCCAGCCGAAGCCCATGGTGAGGGCGATGGTCAGCCCCACCTGGGCCATGCCCAGCCCGAACACGATGCTGCGCATGGCCATCAGCTTGGCCGTGGAGAATTCCAGGCCGATGGAAAACATGAGGAACACGACGCCGAATTCGGCCAGTGTCTGGCTGGCCTCGTTCTGTTCGGCCAGGCCCAGCGCGTGGGGGCCGATCAGGATGCCCACGGCCAGGTAGCCCAGCATGGGCGGCATATGCATCATCCGGAAGGCGACCACGCCGAGCACGGCCGCGCCCAGCAGCAAGAGAGTCAGTTCCAGGGATGAAAACATTTAATTCCGTATCATGGGGTGGGGGATTCCGTTGTTTGTCAGCCTTTGTTACCACTGGCAAGTTTTTTGCTTACCCAATTCGGCTATACTTTCGGCATGAGTGTAACCCATGAAAAAACAATGCTGAAAGCTTTTGATCGAATTGACCCGGCCACTGCCAGCCGGGCCCTGGAACTGGCCCGCGAGACGCTGCAGATCGAGGCCGACGCCATCGCCGCCCTGCACGCGCGCCTGGCCACGGACGACAGTGTGGGCCGCGCCGTGTCGCTCTTGCTCAATTGCAAGGGCCGCGTCGTCGTGTCCGGCATCGGCAAGTCCGGCCACATCGCCCGCAAGATCGCCGCCACGCTGGCCTCGACCGGCACCCCGGCGCTGTTCGTGCACCCGGCCGAAGCGGCCCACG
>JAZJZQ010000241.1:0-2259 GCA_040389625.1 Pseudomonadota bacterium
TTGGTCTGGAACGCGATGCCGTCGATGACGCCGATGATGTCGACGATCTTGCGCGCCGACGCATTGATGGAATCCATGGTCTCGACCACCTGCGACACCACCGCGCCGCCCTTGACGGCGACCTCGGAGGCCGATGCCGCCAGCCCGTTGGCCTGGCGCGCATTGTCGGAATTCTGCTTTACCGTACCGATCAGCTCTTCCATCGACGACGCCGTCTCCTCCAGCGAGGCGGCCTGCTGCTCGGTACGGACCGACAGGTCGAGATTGCCGCTGGCGATCTGGCCGGACGCGGTGGCGATCGTATCGGCGCCGGTGCGCACTTCGGACACGATCTTGACCAGGCTATCGTTCATTTCCTTCAACGCTTGCAGCAACTGGCCAGTCTCGTCGCTCGTGGTGGCGGCGATGCGGCTGCTCAAGTCGCCCGTGGCGACCGTGTTGGCCACGCGCACCGCTTGCCGCAACGGCAGGACGATGGAACGGGTAATCCAGATCGCCACGCCGCTGCCGAGCACGAGCGCCAGCGCGGCAAGGCAGAACAGCATGATGCGCGTGCTCTGATAGGTGCTCTCGGCCTGCTTGCCGCTGTCCGTGACCAGCGCCGCCTGGTGCTTGATCAGCTCCCTGAGCGAGTTGAAATAATTACGCTGCGCGGTACGCATCTTGGTGAGCAGCACCACCGTGGCCTCGTCCTTCTTGCCCTCGGCCGCCAGGTCCAGGAATTCCTTTTGCGTGGCCCCGTATTGCGCCTTGGCGTCCAGCGCCGCCTGCAGCAAGGCCTTGTCCGCTTCTTCCGTCAGCAGCGCCTGCAGCCGGGAAAAATTCTCGCTGTTTTCCTTTTTGTTTTTGAGTATGGCCTGGTGTTCCTTCTCCACTTCGCCCAGATCCCCCCACAGCAGCATGTTGCGCATGCTGCGGGCATTGCGATTGACGATGTCCTGGATTTCATAGGCATACACCGCCTTCGGATAGTGATCGTTGACGATCCGGCTGGTGCCATCGTTGAGCAGGCGCAGACTTGAGATGGCAAACAGCGTGCTGGCCGCCAACAACAGCAGCACCAGTCCGAACGCCCATCTGAGCCGGGTTCCTATTTTCCAGTTTGCGATATTCATATTTCCGTCCGTTTCCATAGTCCGTGACGCCGGCCGGCGTCCGAATGCGTTACGCCGCCACGCTGTCTATCAATCCCATCTCGCCGGAAGCCATGAGCCGGGCGATATCGACCAGGATCAGCATGCGTTGCTCCAGCGCGCCCAGGCCGATCAGGTAGTCCGTATTGAATGCCGTCCCCATCTCGGGCGCCGGCTTGACTTGCTCGGCCGTCAGCGTGATGACGTCCGACACACTGTCGACCACCATCCCCACCACCCGGCCCGCGATATTGAGGATGATGACGACCGTGAACTGGTCATAGCTCGGCGTGCCGAGATTGAACTTGATGCGCATATCGACAATGGGAATGATGATGCCGCGCAGATTGACGACGCCCTTGATGTACGCCGGCGCGTTGGCAATATGGGTGACGCTCTCATAGCCGCGCAATTCCTGGACCTGCTGGATGTCGATGCCATATTCTTCCTGCCCCAGTGTGAACGCGAGAAACTCCAGCGTCTGGAAGGACCGTGCCGGCGCCGTGACCGTCTTTACCGCCGGCATACCATTTTGTTGCGCATCCACTCAATCATTCTCCCCAAAAAATCTACGCCATGCAGCAATACCTGCGCTTTGCCAGCATCACTTGACGATGCACTGCAATTGACTCTAGCAGAACTGCAAGCATCGCCATATCCGTGCCATCCCTATATTGAAGTAGGGAAATCCCTACCATGGGACGCGCCGTTTGGGCTTATCCATCCGGCCAGCCCTGCGCGCAACACGCTGGAATCGCGGGCAGATCACGATGTGAGACCGGTGCCTGCACGCCGCCGGCTAAGGATTTCCTTACATCAGTATCGGGAAAGGCCGATTCATCGGTTGCCGCATCAATGTTATGGTTGGGGCCCGTTGCAAGCGGCCGCTCGTGCAAGCAGCTGCACTGCCCTGGCATCGTCTCGTCAACCGCATGACAAACTCCGCTTGTTGTTGCTGCATACGGACCAAGCGCAAGCGCCACGCATGGCTCGCCCGTCGATAGAGGCAAACAGCCCGCAGTGTCGCGGATGGAAACGTTAAGTTAGGTAAATTTTTGATTTCCCTTAAAAACCTTATGCTAGGCTCCGGCCATCATGAAAGCTCACCTCGCCGGCGCTCCCGTTC
>JAZJZQ010000242.1:0-2673 GCA_040389625.1 Pseudomonadota bacterium
GGCAACCGCCAGGTGCGCATCAATCCCAACGCCACCATCCGCAACATCAACATCGTCAAGCCGGCCGCGGCCGACAAGGGCGAAGTGTTCACCTACGGCGTGCAGTTCGTCGACCTCGACCCCATGCACTACACCATGTTGCAGAACCTGACCTACGAAGCGCTGATCGCGGACCGGCAGAAGATCGTTTGAGCCGGTGCCGCTTGCTATGTTGGCCCAATAAAAAAACGATGCAGCCTCGCGGCTGCATCGTTTTTTTGTTACCCGTCAGCTGACGTTATCAGATTTTTGGACGATATTTGGCCACAACAGTGCTGGTGGCATCGATCGTGGTCTGGCAAGTCGAACCAGCGGTGCAGGCGATGTGGTAGACAAGGGTCTTACCATCGATATCTGCACTGTTGGTACCTTGCATCGTTACAGTGACGTTGCCGTTAAGAGCATCAACACCGGCGACGGCGACCGAGGCCACGTATTTGCTGGTGATCGATCCTGCCGCAGGCAGACCCAGGGCTGGACCGTCGACACCGGCAGCCAGGGTGCCTTCGTTAAAGGCTTGGCCCACGGCCAGACGGGCTGGACCCGAGGTCGAGTTCGCCTCGCTGACTTTGGCTTTCAGCGTGTAGTCGCTGTAGGCAGGAATAGCAACGGCGGCCAGGATACCGATAATTGCCACCACGATCATCAATTCGATGAGGGTGAAGCCGGCTTGTGCTTGTTTCTTGATCATTTTCATCGATTTCATTTTGCTACTCCTGAGTGATTGAGGAAATTTGGTGCCACGCTTCAGTATGAGCAAAGGCCGTGCCAGCTCAGTTCAGGGGCATCCGGGGGTCAAAAACAGGAGATAACGCCAATTTTTGTCGCTGCGACTGACTATTTTTGTCAGTTCTCATGCCGAAATCTGTCATCCGGGCCAAATTCGGCCCTCGATTGACAATAATTGTCAGGCGGCCGGGCTGGTCAGGCGGAACGTCATCTGGGTGCCGCTCAGGTCGATCACATCGCCATGCTTGAGACGCAGCGGCTGCTTGCCCACGGCCGCGCCGTTGACCAGGGGCGGCTGGGCCCCTTCCGCATGGGCGATGGTGTAGGCGTCCGCCCCGCGATTGATGACCACCACCTGCACCCCGGGCCGGCCCAGCGTTGTGAGCGGCTTGGTCAGGGCCATCTGCTTGCCCGCGTTGTTGCCATTCAGTACTTCGATCTGGCCCAGCGGTGGTTCGGCCGCCGCCGCGGCGGCCAGCGGGCGCACGCCGTCGGCGACGAACTCGACCTGGAACTTGGCGATCTTGATCATGTCCAGGTGCTGCAGGAAATGCTTGCCGATGCGGTGGCCGTTGACGAAAGTGCCATTGGTGCTGTGCAAATCCTCCAGGAAGGAATCATCGAGGATGGTGACGATCACGGCATGCTCGCCGCTGACGGACGGGTGGGACAGCACGATATCGTTGTGCCGGTGGCGGCCTATCGTCATGCGCTCCTTGCTGAGCTGCACTTGCTGTTCCACCACGCCTTCGCGCGATATGATGATTTTCGCCAATCTCGGTCTCCGGCTGATGCAGGTTAATACATGCGCAAAGGTTCAAAAAAAACGGGGAGCACCAGGCTCCCCGTTATTATTCACCAACTCGTTGCCAAATTACAGCATCGCCTTCAGCAGGCGCGCCATTTCGGACGGGTTCTTGGTGACGGTGATGCCGCACGCTTCCATGATTTCCAGCTTGGCTTGCGCGGTGTCGGCGCCGCCCGAGATCAGCGCGCCGGCGTGGCCCATGCGCTTGCCCGGAGGGGCGGTAACGCCGGCGATGAAGCCGACCACTGGTTTCTTCATGTTGTCCTTGATCCAGTAAGCCGCGTTGGCTTCGTCTGGACCGCCGATTTCGCCGATCATGATGACGGCGTCGGTGTCAGGATCGTCGTTGAACATCTTCATGACGTCGATGTGCTTCAGACCGTTGATCGGGTCGCCGCCGATACCAACGGCGCTCGACTGGCCCAGGCCCAGGGCGGTCAGCTGGCCCACGGCTTCATAGGTCAGGGTGCCCGAACGGGACACGACGCCGATCCGGCCCTTCTTGTGGATGTGGCCTGGCATGATGCCGATCTTGATTTCGTCAGGGGTGATCAGGCCTGGGCAGTTAGGGCCCAGCAGCAGGGTCTTGGAGCCGGTCTTGGCCATGCGGTCCTTGAGGGCCATCATGTCGCGGACAGGAATGCCTTCGGTGATGCAGATGGCCAGGTCCATTTCCGCTTCCACGGCTTCCCAGATGGCGGCAGCGGCGCCCGCTGGCGGCACGTAGATCACCGACACGTTGGCGCCGGTTTCTTTTTTCGCTTCCGTGACGTTAGCGAAGATAGGAATGCCTTCGAAGTCTTCGCCGGCTTTCTTCGGGTTCACGCCAGCGACGAAGCAGTTCTTGCCGTTCGCGTAGTCGCGGCAGCCGCGGGTGTGGAACTGGCCGGTCTTGCCGGTGATGCCTTGGGTTACGACTTTGGTATCTTTATTGATCAGGATGGACATGTTGATTCCTTAATTAAGCTTGACCGGCAGCGGCGGCGACGACGCTCTTCGCTGCATCTTCCATGGTGTCGGCCGCAATGATGGGCAGACCGGACTCGGCCAGCATCTTCTTGCCCAGGTCTTCGTTGGTGCCCTTCATGCGCACCACC
>JAZJZQ010000243.1:0-5965 GCA_040389625.1 Pseudomonadota bacterium
GCGCCAAGCTGCAGGGCAAGGTCGTCATCATCGACGACGTGATCTCGGCCGGCACTTCCGTGCGCGAATCGGTGGACATGATACGGGCCGCCGGCGCCGAACCGTGCGCCGTGCTGATCGCGCTGGACCGCATGGAGCGTTCCGGCAAGGATGGCGCGCTGTCGGCCAGCTCGGCGGTGCAGGAAGTGAGCAAAACGTATAACATTCCCGTGATCTCGATCGGCAACCTTGACGATTTGTTCAGCTACTTGAACGACGCCGGCGCTGATCCCCAGCTGCAGCAGTACAAGGACGCGGTGGCCGCCTACCGCACCCGCTACGGCGTGGCCGCCGCTTGATGCGGCTCAGCATCGCCGCGTAGACTTTGAAATTGCTTTGGTGTAACATTTTTAGGGCATGCCCCAGGCGTTTTGGATATCGGCCCCGGCCGAGAAATTAAAGGCTGAATAATGAACATCGCAACCTTGAAAGTACACGGCGACGAAGACGGCCTGGCGGATATCCGCGACGGCTTGCCGACCGAGCCCGACCATACCTGGAGCAAGGGCGATCCCCGTCCGGATGGCCGGGTCCGCATCGATTCGGGCTTCTACCTGGGCGTGGCCACCCACCAGGATCCGGACGTGCTGCTGCGCCAGATCCGCTCCTACCTGGCCGAATGCTCGGCGCGCGGCATCCACTTCGAGCGCTCCGACGTGGCGGCCGAGCTGCGCATCGCCATCAGCCACGCGGACGGCGAAACCGTCATGCCCAGCCTGGACTTCGAACTGTCGGACTTGCGGCTGTTGGTGGACATGGGCATTTCGCTCAGCATTGTGTCGTAACGGCCGCAGGGTCCTCGCCGCGCCCCGGAAATTACGTTAAGCTAACGGTTTTGCCAAAAGCATAACTGGAGTGTAGCAATGCGATTTTCCGAAGACAGACTGGCCCGCCTGCCAGTGGGCGGCCAGACTGAGCGCCAGGTCCACATCTGGGAGCCGGCCGCGCCGCGCGCCGTCATCATGGCGCTGCATGGCGGCATGGCCCATGCAGGCGACTATGTGACCCCGGCCCTGTACTTCCGCGCCCACGGCATCGCCACCGTCAGCTACGACATGGTGGGCCACGAAATGGCGCGCCGGGTCGACATTCCCGGCTTCCACGTCTTCCTCGACGAGAGCGAAATGCTGCTGGCCTGGGTCAAGCAGCACTATCCGGGCTTGCCCATCTACGTCATGGGCCACTCGATGGGCGGCCTGATCGCCACCCACCTGGCGCTGCACCGCATCCCGGCCGATCCGGCCATCAAGGGCTTCATCCTGTCCTCGCCGTACTACGTCAACGCCATCAAGGTGGCGCCGCTGCTGCTGGCACTGTCGGGCGCGCTGGCCGCGCTGCTGCCGCGCATGAAGGTGCCGCTCGATGCGCTGACGGACGTGCTGACCCATGACGCCACCATCACGGCCCGCCACCACGCCGACGAGCGCGACGGCATACGGGCGACGGAAGTGACGGTGCGCTTTGGCCACGCGCTGAACCAGGCGCAGGCCGGCCTGGCGCCGCACATGCCGGCCTGGCGCTACCCCCTGTTCGCCGTCATCGCCGGCGACGACCGCCTGGCCGACGCCGACGCGGGCGAGGCCATGCTGCGCACCATCAAGCCGGAACTGCTGGAACTGCACCGCTACCCGCAGAACTACCACGAGAACTTCAACGAGCTCAATCGCGAGCAGATCTTCGCCGCCATCCTGCAATGGATGGGTGCGCACGGCTTGCCGGCCTGACCCGGAAAATTGGGGACGGACTCCGGTTTTCACGATGTGCAGTCCGGAGTCCGTCCCCCCATTTTTAGAGGATACATACGAGCATTTATGCAACTGGTTGCGCAAATAAAAAAACGCACCTACAATCGTGCAACTGATTGCATAAATGGAGACCCGCATGACCTCGTACCCACACCTGTTGACCCCACTGGACCTGGGCTTCACCACGCTGCGCAACCGCGTGCTGATGGGCTCCATGCACGTGGGCCTGGAAGAAGCGCCCAACGGTTTCGCCCGCATGGCCGCGTTCTACGCCGAACGCGCGCGCGGCGGCGTGGGCCTGATGGTCACGGGTGGCATTTCGCCCAATGAGGCGGGGCGTCCGATGCGCGGCGGTTCCATGATGACCACCGAGGCCGACGCCGAACACCACCGCGAGGTCACCACGGCCGTGCACGCGGCTGGCGGCAAGATCGCCATGCAGATTCTGCACTTCGGCCGTTATTCCTACCAGTCCGGCCTGGTGGCCCCGAGCGCGCTGCAGGCGCCGATCAACGCGTTCGAGCCGCACGCGCTGACCACCGACGAAGTCGAGCAGACCATCGAAGACTTCGTGCGCTGCGCCGGCCTGGCCCAGTCGGCCGGTTACGACGGCGTGGAGATCATGGGCTCGGAGGGCTACCTGATCAACGAATTCATCGCCGCCCGCACCAACATGCGCGACGACGAGTGGGGCGGCAGTTATGAGAAGCGCATGCGCTTCCCGGTCGAGATCGTGCGCCGCACGCGTGAACAAGTGGGCCCCAATTTCATCATCATCTACCGCCTGTCGATGCTGGACCTGGTGGAAGACGGCTCCACGCTCGATGAAGTGATCGCGCTGGCCAAGGCCGTGGAAGCGGCCGGGGCGACCATCATCAACACCGGCATCGGCTGGCACGAGGCGCGCATTCCCACCATTGCCACCAAGGTGCCGCGCGCGGCCTTCGCCTGGGTCACCAAGCAACTGCGCGGCCATGTGAAGATCCCGCTGATCGCCACCAACCGCATCAACACGCCGGAAGTGGCCGAGCAGGTGCTGGCCGACGGCTGCAGCGACATGGTGTCGATGGCCCGTCCGTTGCTGGCCGACCCCGAGTTCGTCGTGAAGGCCGAGCAGGGCCGCGCCGATGAGATCAATACTTGCATCGGCTGCAACCAGGCCTGCCTGGACCACACGTTCGGCGGCAAGATCACCTCCTGCCTGGTCAACCCGCGCGCGTGCCACGAGACCGAACTGGTGTTCGCGCCCATGGCCAAGCGCAAGCGCGTGGCCGTGGTGGGCGCCGGCCCGGCGGGTTTGAGCTTCGCCGTGGCGGCCGCCGAGCGTGGCCACGCGGTGGAATTGTTCGAGGCGGCCGGCGAAATCGGCGGCCAGCTGAACGTGGCCAAGCAAGTGCCGGGCAAGGAAGAGTTCCATGAGATGCTGCGCTATTTCGGCAAGCAGATCGAGCTGCGCGGCGTGCAGGTCAAGCTGAACACGCGCGCCACGGCGCAGCAGCTGAAGGAGGGCGGCTACGATGAGATCGTGGTGGCCACCGGCGTCACGCCGCGCCTGCCGGACATCGAAGGCGTGGACCATCCCAAGGTGATGGGTTACCTGGACGTGCTGCGCGAGCGCAAGCCGGTGGGCAAATCGGTGGCCATCATCGGCGCCGGCGGCATCGGCTTCGACGTGGCCGAATTCCTGACCCACAGCGGCGAAAGCGCCACCCTGCATCCGGAGAAGTTCTACGCCGAGTGGGGCATCGACACGGCCTACCGCGAGGCAGGCGGCCTACGCGCGGCCGACGTGGAAGCGTCGCCGCGCCGCGTCTACCTGTTGCAGCGCAAGGACAGCAAGGTGGGCGCCAATCTGGGCAAGACCACCGGCTGGATCCACCGCACCGGTCTGAAGGCGCGCCGGGTGGCCATGGCCTCCGGCGTCAGCTACCGCAAGATCGACGACGAAGGCCTGCACGTGACGGTGGACGGTGAAGACCGTGTGCTGCCGGTCGATAACGTGATCCTGTGCGCCGGCCAGAATCCGCTGCGCGAACTGTACGACCAGCTGCAAGCGGCCGGCTGCGCCGCGCACCTGATCGGCGGCGCGGACGTGGCGGCGGAACTGGACGCCAAGCGCGCCATCAACCAGGGTGTACGGCTGGCGGCCACGATCTGATTTAGCCTGGGCGCGGAAATGGGCAGGCGTATCGGCCACCTGATTCCGCGTTTAAAGGACAGACCGTCTGCAGCGATGCCAGGTGGCATGGGATAATGTCGCCTTTGCCATATCGGGCCACGCCTGCGAACACCATGTCCTTACCCCATGCCTTGATCACGGCCTTGCTGGAGCGTCCTTGCTCCGGCGTGGAATTGGCGCGCCGTTTCGACAAGTCGATTGGCTTTTTCTGGCACGCCACGCATCAGCAGATCTATCGCGAGCTGGGGCGGCTGGAGCATGCTGGCTGGGTGGAGTCGCTGGAGCCGGAGTCGGGGCGCGGGCGCAAACGCGCCTATCGCGTGCTGCCATCCGGGCGCGAAGAGCTGCGGCGCTGGACAGCCGAGAGCCAGGACCCCAAGCCGATGCGCAATGAACTGATGCTGCGCCTGCGCGCGGAAGCCGTGGTCGGCCCGACCGGGCTGGATCAGGACATCGCCCGCCGGCTGGACATGCACCGCCGCCAGCTGGCGCTGTACCAGCAGATCGAAGCGCGCGATTTTCCACCCGATGGGCAAAGCCGCGAACAGCAACTGCAGCACCTGGTGCTGATCGCCGGGATCAAGATGGAAGCGTTCTGGATTGAATGGTCGGAGCAGGCACTGGCTGTGCTGGCGACCAAGCCGGCGGCGTAAATTCCAGGCGTGACACTAAAACGTACTAAACGCTTCTAACGACCATATAGCCGTTTAGCGAAAATTAGTGTTGCCGCAATGGCTATTTTAGTACGCGATAGCGCGTTGCAGTGGTCCCTAGCGAAGATCCGCTGCGTTTATAAAACCGCCCCCCCCGGAAGCACCACCCCATGAAGAGCCAAAAAAATGGCCGGGGATCGCTCCCCGGCCATGGCGTGATGCCCTGGGCGTTTAGCCCGCCAGCTTGGCTTTCAGCAGTTCGGTCAGCTGGGCCGGGTTGGCCTTGCCGCGCGACGCTTTCATGGCCTGGCCGATCAGGGCGTTGATGGCCGCTTCCTTGCCGGCGCGGTACTGCTCGACCGACTTGGCGTTCGCCGCCAGCACCTCGTTGACGATCGCTTCCAGCGCGCCCGTGTCCGAGATCTGCTTCAGGCCCTTCGCTTCGATGATGGTGTCGACCAGATTGGCGTCGGCCGATTTGGCTTCCCACATGGCCGCGAACACTTCCTTGGCGATCTTGTTGGAGATGGTGCCATCGGCGATGCGCTTGAGCATGAGCGCCAGCTGGGCCGGCGATACGGGCGCGTCGGCGATGTCCACGTTCTCGCGGTTCAGGGTCGACGAGACGTCGCCCATCAGCCAGTTGGCGGCGGCCTTGGCGTTCTCCTTGCCGGCCGCTTCGACCACGGCCACGAAGTAGTTCGCCATCGCCTTAGACTGGGTCAGTACCAGCGCGTCGTATTCCGGCAGCGCGTATTCGCTGACGAAGCGCGCGCGCATGGCGCCCGGCAGTTCCGGCATGGTGGCCTTGACGCGGGCGATCCACTCTTCCGAGATCATCAGCGGCGGCAGGTCCGGATCGGGGAAGTAGCGATAGTCCTGCGCGTCTTCCTTGCTGCGCATTTCGCGCGTTTCCTTGCGGTCCGGGTCGTACAGGCGGGTTGCCTGCTGCACCTTGCCGCCGTCTTCGATCAGTTCGATCTGGCGCCGCACTTCCACGTGCACGGCTTCCTCGATGAAGCGGAACGAGTTCAGGTTCTTGATCTCGCAGCGGGTGCCGAATTCGGTCTGGCCTTTCGGACGCACGGATACGTTCACGTCGCAGCGGAACGAGCCTTCCTGCATGTTGCCGTCGCAAACGCCCAGCCACATCACCAGCGAGTGCAGGGCCTTGGCGTAGGCCACCGCTTCGGCGGCGCTGCGGATTTCCGGCTCGGAGACGATCTCCAGCAGCGGCGTGCCGGCGCGATTGAGGTCGATGCCGCTCATGCCGTGGTAGTCCTCGTGCAGCGACTTGCCGGCGTCTTCTTCCAGGTGGGCGCGCGTCAGGTTGACGGTCTTGGTGACGA